>JALEWA010000048.1 GCA_022788085.1 Lachnospiraceae bacterium | reverse complement strand
TCTTAACTTCCTAAAAAATTAACTCTCGTAAGTCAAATCCATTCCTTAACCTCATGGATTACTTGTTGAAATTTCAAATACAGCATCCGAAAGATCAGATAACGCTTGTCTGATTTTTTGAGATGCTTGTTCTAAGTAATGGTTTGCTTTTTTATTTTTACCATCACTAATCATCATTCCCAGTTCCATTTCATAAGCCTCAAGTGTACCCATTATTTCACTCAGTTCAGTATACAAGTCATTCATCTGTTTCCTCTTTCTCAGTTCCCAGAAACCGCATGATTTCTTCGTAGCTTTTATCACTGTCTGCTATTGCCTGAAGCAGCTTCTTGTTCCTGATTTCATCACGCTTTCGCATAAGTTTTTCTAATTCAGCAACCGCTGCATCATACTTTTCTTTTATCTTCAGAACAACTTCTTTTTGCTGATCTATCTTCTCATCTATGCTCATTCTTGCCATCTTAGTTTTCTCCTTCGCATCGCCTTAAATCTTCATTAATTCCTATCGCTTGCTCTCTGATATTCGTTGCGGTCATGTTAAACGCTTTCAGTATTTCCTTCTGTGTTGCCGTAACAGCATATGCCAAACGATAATCGCCATCCGACTGTCTTATCATTTCTATCTTTTCAAGTTCTTTGATTGCTGCCGGTACAGTCATATAGTTTGGCTTCTTGCCAAGTTCTTTTATCTGTTCTTTCAGACAGGTATAAAATCTGTTTCTTATTATAAGCGCCACAAACTCTATGAAGATTTTTGCCCGTACAGATTCATTACTCTGTACACGGAAACTCTTATTTCCAAGGTATGATTTATCTCCTTTAAACAGCTTTTCAGAGGCATCCCTGCTTTTGTATAAGTCAAGTGCCTCCTCTGCTGTCATTTTCTTCGAAGTAATTATTACGAAATATCCACACAACCTTATTTCTTCATCAATAACATCCGTTCTTTCACGTGCCATCATAAACTTCTGGTCCGGTTTGTCTTTATGAAAATATATTGGGTCAAAATATTTGGTAAGATTTCCTCTTGGAACTACATAATTGGTTCCTTCATACTTTTTAAGGCATTCGCCCATTCTGTCTATCTTTGATTCAAGATTTTCTCTCCCCATTTTTCTTTCCATCATTATAGTAAATATGAAAATATCTTTTCTTCTCATCCGATGGATAAAGTTGTTTTTCTACAGTAATTCCACTTACTTTGTAACTTCTTATGCTGAACTGTCTGCTTTCTTCAAAGGTTCCTTTTACCTGTCCAACCAGTTCCTTTACAAGATCTTTCATCCCCTTCATCATAATGATGAAGTCATACCCACACTTATCCATGTAGTGGATATTTTCTTTACTGAAATATCCTCTGTCCAGGATAAAGCCTACATTTCTATAGCCATATCCTTTTGCTTTTTCAAGCATAAACTGAAGCTGTGAAATATCTACGATACTTCCCGGATAATCTTCATAATAAAGCGGAACTGCATTGTTTCTGTCATAGGCTATCGAGTAATTGATTACAGGTGCTCCCGTATCCTCTTTTGCATGCCCAAACTCAACCAGATCTATGTCACCGGCATGGCAGTTCTTATTGGTTGAATCATAAGATATATATATTGTCTCCCGATGGTCTCTCTTATCATTCCATACATTCTGAAACTCTATACTTTGATCCTGCGTAATTCCGTTAATAAAAGCTGACACTTTGGAATCACTATATATCCTCATGTCATTAGTGAACAAAGGGTGATTATAAGCATAGTCAGGATAGTATTGCCCCGCATTATTCTCAGTCACTATGGTGTATGCTGCTATATCAAGAAAAAGCCCGCTGTCCTTTCCGATAATCGAATCAAGTATATCTTCCAGACCATACTCGGCTATTATCTTTCTTAATACCAGATAGGTTCCTATTCTCAAACAGGCACTTCTGTTCCCCAGTGCTTTTTCATCCGGCAAATCTGCAGATGGAAAATACTTAAGGAAGTTTGCATTGGGATACATCATATCAGAATCCTCTGAAGTCAGTTTCCCGATAGTAGTTGCCTTGGGAACAGTATATTTCTTTTCTGAACTGTATTCATGATTATATGAGTAATAGATATATGTCGTTCCCTTTATCCTTTTCCGGGTTATTCCAAGTGTCTGTTCAGGTACTTTCACCTGAAAATCATAGTACATGATAGCCTCCCCCCCTTTCGAGAGTTAATTAACTCTCTATTATTCTACCATGTTTGCACATTTTTTCAAGCGAAATGCCAAAAAATGCCAGTTTTCAAGGTACTTTTGCTTCCAATTTGATTATACCGAGAGTTAATTATCATTGGAAGTTAAGAATACATGGAATCACATACGTCACATATCCCTTAAGCCATCCCGGCATCTTGATACCCTCACCTGTATTGGCTTCCTCAAGATACTGTTCATAGCCCCATCCCCATTTGGTGACACAAAACAGTAAGACAGCCAATGAACCAATCGGCAATAACAGATTGCTGACAATAAAATCCTCCAAATCAAGCACTGTACTTCCTGCACCTCTTGGTTGGAAATTACTCCATACATTAAAGCCCAATACACAAGGCATAGAGGCAACTAAAATGATAATGCCATTAATCAGGGAGGCTTTCTTTCTGCTGACATGCCACTTGTCCATCCAGCAGGCAATGATATTCTCAAATACAGCAATAATGGTTGAAAATGACGCAAATGTCATAAACAAGAAGAAAAGACTTCCCCAAATTTTTCCACCCTTCATGGAACTAAATACATTCGGTAAGGTAATAAAGATCAGTTCCGGTCCTGCTCCCGGATCAACACCATAGGCAAAACATGCCGGAAAGATGATCAAGCCGGAAACAACTGCAACAAAGGTATCTAAAATTGCGATTCTTAAGGATTCTCCCAAAAGCGTATGACTTTTACTCATATAACTTCCAAATATTTCCATAGAGCCAATACCAATACTTAAGGTAAAGAACGCCTGATTGAGTGCCGCAATCATAACATTGAACAAGCCAACCTCTTCTACCTTCTTCCAGTCAGGAATCAGATAAAACTTTAAACCTTCGATTCCTCCGTCCAGCATAATACTGTTCACAGCCAGAATTACAATAAGTCCAAGCAGGCACAGCATCATTGGCTTACTAATCTTCTCAACACCGGACTGTAATCCAAACGAACAGATCACAAAGCCTGCAACAACAATAACAATCATCCAAAACGCCATACTAACCGGTTGCTGCAGCATGCCATCGAATACTTCCTTCACTCCTGATGGATCTGCATTAACAAATTCACCCGTAAGGAAACGATAGAAATAACTGAGCATCCAGCCTGCAACGGTTGTATAAAACATCATCAAAAGATAATTTCCAATCATTGCGGCATATCCATGTATATGCCACTTCTGTCCCGGTTTCTCAAGCTGCTGATAGCAACTGACAATACTCTTTCTACTGCCTCTTCCCACAGCAAACTCCATCGTAAGTACCGGTACGCCAACCATAATTAAGAAAAAGAAATAGAACAAGACAAAGATTCCCCCTCCATTTTGTCCTGTAACATACGGAAATTTCCATACATTTCCTATACCTACTGCGCACCCTGCGGAAATCAGGATAAAGCCGAGTCTCGACTTAAAATTCTCTCTTTTCATGATACACTTCTCCTATTGACTTATATTCTCGCAGAGTACATTATAACGGTTTCTTCTATGGTCTGTAAACCTATCTTTTCCTTTTCATCGTAATATGATGCAGCCGTTCATACTGTCACTTCGTTCCAGTATATAGTAAAAATCCATGCAGAATTTGCTTCGCAAATGGATTTTTACCATTTCTAATCTACGCTGTCTCACGGAATTAGCAGTAAATGCTAATTCCTGTTTGTAATATGATGCAGCCGTTCATACATTAATGCCATGAAAATGAGGATGATGAATAAAAATAATGGTAATAGTGAAACGCTGATGTGTTCTGCAAGCACACCAAAAAACAAAGGCATCAACAAAATACCAATATATGCACTTGCCATCTGCACACCAATAATCGCTTGTGACTTATCTGCTCCAAAATGCGCCGGTGTGGAATGAATGATGCATGGATAAATCGGTGCACATCCTAAGCCTATCAGAATCAACCCTGTCATAGTTGCCACATTTCCAAACGGGAGCAGCATTGCTATAATTCCCGCCAGAATAATCCCCTGGCCAAGCCGAATCATCTGCGTATCGTTAAGCTTGTAGGTTACAAACCCACTAACTGCTCTTCCTGCTGTAATTCCAACATAAAATAAGCTGGCATAACGTGCAGCCATTTCCGCATTCATGCCATTTTTCAAAACCAGATAACTACTTGCCCATAATCCTGCAGTCTGCTCCAGAGCACAATAGCAGAAAAAGGCAATCATTACCTCTTTTGTCCCTTTTATTCTTACAATCTCCAGAAGTGTAAGTGGTCTGTTATGCCCCTCCTCCTTAGAAGAATCACTTTGCCTTTTCCATAATGGTATACTAAATACCAAAATCAGTGTAAGAACCATCTGCAAAAGCGCAATGTAACGATAGCCCATGTTCCAGCTCTGTCCTCTCATAAGTGCAAAGCTCATAATATAAGGTCCTGCTGATGCCCCGACTCCCCACATGCAATGCAGCCAGCTCATATGACGGCTCGCATAATGCAGTGCCACATAGTTATTCAGGGAAGCATCCACACTTCCTGCCCCAAGTCCATACGGTATCGCCCATAAGCAAAGTAACCAGAAAGAATGGCTAATAGAAAAGCCAAATAAGGCAAGTGCTGTCATTGCCACACTGATTGCTGTTACCTTTCCTGTTCCAAGCCATTTTGTCATACGGTCACTGAAAAGACTTGATACAATCGTTCCAGCCGCAATAATCGTAGACAAAAACCCCGCATAAGAAACCGGTACTGTAAACTCCTTACACATAGCCGGCCATGCCGAACCTAATAAGGAGTCCGGCAAGCCTAAGCTGATAAATGATAAATAAATAATGACTAAAAGTAGTTGAAACATTTCATTTTCCCCCAGCCTATATTTTCTTAATATGCAAATAGAGCGAACCCTTAGGTTCGCTCCTACTATTCTCTCATTTCACAAATAATACGCTGTATGCTCTTTATGGACAGATAATATTCTTCGGCAAGCTCTGCTGCCTTTCTTCCTGAAAGATAGCTCTCATAAATCTGCCGGTTACGATCCTGCAACTCCTGTCTGATGGAAGTACCTGCTCCCCATTCCTGTCTGTTATCCGACTTTCTTGGAATATAAATATTCTCTCCGTCTACATACTGCTGTATCAATTCTATGATTTCCATTGGCAGAATCTTCTCTGCTCTTATATAGCCCATGTTTGCCTCCTAATCTGTTATTTTGGGTTAGGATTAGCATTGGCTATAACAACTATATTTTAATTGCAATAGCCAGTGCTATGCAAACATAACATATCGTCTCATATATAAGCCCCCTTATATTTGTTACTATTCATTCCAGTAACAATAATCTGAACTTATTATAGCAGGTTCTTGCATGGTTTTCCAGCTCAATTTTTTCTCTAAAAAAGAATGAGCTTAACATACTGCGATTTCTATATTTCTTCCTTCCTGCCTCATGATAAGCTGCCCTGTTTCCAATCGCTTTTTCGTCTGGCTGCGTGAGATTCCAAGCACTTCTGAAACTAATTTTTCAGAACGGATTCGTAGTCCATAAGTATTTTCAATCATTAACAGATCACCCTTCTGAAATGTAATATCTTTTTCTTCTGCCTCCATTTCATAATGATAATGAATCGCCTCATGGTCAACTTCTACATGATTTTTCATAAAGAATTGAAAATCTCTTCCAAAATCTTTTGCAAGTTCTTCATCATTTGCTAAAAAAAGCTGATATTCTTCCTGCGGAATCTTTGCAGGATTCTGTCGTTCATAAATAGCAAGATTCTTCGTATGCTTGCATTTTGAACATTGATAAATCAGCCAGACATCCAACTTGTTGCCATTTGCATTCACACGAAAGCGATTCGTGTTCTTATAGCTTGTTTTGCAGCCACAGCCGGAACAATTATATACAATATCAAAGGACTCATCAGGTACGATTCTATATTTTATTTTTCTTAAATAGCTCATTTTGCATCTCCTTTTCTTTTATCAGATGCGCAAGCTATTACTTTCTATATTTTTTGCAATAGCCGCGCTATGCAAAATGAACTGGTGTAGTCATATGATATATGCTCTCCCTTCTTCTTTTTTACCAATGTACCATGCTCACGTTTCGATTACGACCTTATTCTTTTTTCTGAATAAAAAAAGAGCCATACTTTTCTTCTGTAAAATTTCAAAGAACTATGACATAATGTTGTCATAGTAAGTTTAGTGTATGGTGATAATATGTAAGGAAATCTTAGAAAAATATGGAGTGAAATGTAATGAGTAATGTATATGAAAAATGTCCGAAATTCGAAAATGAGCAATTCCTGCTTCGATTCGTTGAGGAAACGGATGCTCTGGATTTATTAGAAGTGTATAGTGACAAAAATGCCTTGCCATTCTTTAATAGTGATAACTGCCATGGCGATAATTTCTATTATCCTACAGAAGAAAGAATGCTGGAAGCAATCAGATTCTGGATAGATTCCTACCAAAATGGATGGTTTGTAAGACTTGCCATTATTGATAAATCAATTGGAAAGGCGATCGGTACAGTTGAACTATTTCATCGCGATTCTGATGATGCTTTTAATGGTTCAGGAGTTTTACGGCTTGATGTAAGAAGTGATTACGAGCGAAAGGAGATTCTGTTCAGCATCTTATCACTTATCATTGAACCTTCTTATGAATTGTTTGATTGCGAGGAAATCATAACAAAAGTGCCTATTTATGCTGTAGAAAGAATCAGTGCGGTGCAGGAATTTGGCTTTACGAAATCCATACATCTGATGGTTGGAACAAATGACAGATACGGTTATAACGGATATTGGACAATACATAAGAACTGACAAATAAGCCGGTACTTCTGTACCGGCTATTATATCTATCCTTATCATGTCTATTTTCTTTGTAAATACCAGCTATATCCTTTAAATATCACCGTTTCCTTTGGCTTCACGAATACATTCCCAAGCGTTTTCCGAAACCACTCCGAAACTTCATCAATCTTTCTTCCTTCCCCTTCGATTTTGGCATTCACATTTGACTGAATCATCATAAATTCTATAAAAGATGCTAAGTCAAATTCGTATTCCATTTCATAGGATATTTGATTAAGAATGGAAAATCCGTACTCTGCTACATCTTCTTGTGCCCATTTGTGT
>JALEWA010000045.1 GCA_022788085.1 Lachnospiraceae bacterium | reverse complement strand
CCAATAGCATTTGTCTGTTCAATCCATTTAGTAGGTGTCATAACAAATCTGTTTAATCCAGCCTCACTTCTAACCGCCTCGAATTGCACACGGTTAAAATCCGGATTATGAAGTTCTTCCCAAACTGCTAAAAACTCAACTGTATTTCGGTTTCGCATCCAGTTCTGGATAACAAATCTTGGGTCATTATCATTTCTGTATTTCGCAATATCTGTCAATGAAATATATTCATTCTCAAAATCATTCGTGTAGATTCCAATATCAATTCCTTTTGCGTGAATGGTTTCCCTAACTATTTTATTTGCCATCTCTATTCCTCCACTATACTCTCCATCTCTTCCAGCTTCTGCAATACCTTCATATACGCCATCAGTCTTTTATACTGCTCATCACCTAGACTATGTATCTGTTTTAAAATTTTAATATCTGCCCTGGTGACTTCATAATCCATATCTGCATCTTTATATTCCGGGTCAATTCCCTTCCCCGTTAAAAGCTGTTCAGGAGTAATATCTAACGCATCACATATTGAAAGCAGGCAATCCGCTTTGGGATTTGTCTTTTTCTTTTTCCAGTCACTGATGTTGCTCGTTGCAATTCCGGTTCTTCTTGAGAGCTCCAACTGCGTTATGTTCTTCTGCTCCATCACATAAAAAATTCTTTCACTGATAATCATGATTGTTCCTCCATCAACATTTCTCAGATATCCGTATTTATATATTTATATATCCGTCATTACGGTTATGATATCATGCCGCAACTTTTCTTTCAATAGAGATTTTTGTATTTCTGAATTTTTCTATATTTTTCGATTTATAAAATTCGACATACAACTGCTTTATTCTTTTCATGAAAAGATAATAATCCGGATCCGGCAAACTATCCAAATCCATCGCTTCTGCATACTTTGCTACCATTTCTCCGATAAAATTTGCTAAATCACTCCATGCATCTCTTTCTTTTAAAACCACTTTATTCTTAACCATAATTAAAATCCTTTCTGACATTATTCATACTAACTATCGTGCTATTTCACAAATTAGCAAGCAGTGCATCGGTGTACACCTGATGCGATTTTGCTTGTTGGGGAGTAGTCTCCGTTCCACTCCGGTCCGCGCAAAGCCGACGTCCCCAATCCCCCGAATTGCCGATTTGCATCGGCAAGCTACGCCCGCGAAGCAGGCTGAAACAGAACTACATGATTTCTAAAAATTTCTCAAAACACTTCTCGACCATTTTCAAAACTCTTTCATAATCGGCTTTCATTTTGAAAATAGTTTTTTTATCTACAGTTCCGCAGGTATTAGCAACCTTAGCAATCTGATTGATATTATTACTATCGTTTCTCATGAGCCTGATCAGTTCCAGTAGCTCCGTAAAATCTGTCCTAATGTAATAGCCATCGATTGCCATTTTTCTGATATAGGCACTCATATTCTGGACACCGATCTGCTCCATTCGATTCCGAATTCTTTCCAAATCCTGCTCTGACAGCTTGATATGAATTTGTTTGTTACATGGAACGTATCCTTGATTTTTCATTCTGCTTTCCTCCTTTTCTTGGCAAGAAAAAAAGACATCTAAGCGGATGCCTTCACAATAAATGTTACCGATTATTATAAATTTCGTTCTATTTTTTCTGCTACATATTCGCCACCTGCCTTTCAACTTTCGTTAATTTTGCACAATCCGTTTTGTGAAATATTACACGCAAAAACCGTTACTTTTTGTTACCTAGTTTTTATAAATCTGAGTATGAATCTGAATCCACAAAATAAAAAAAGCCCAATCCACAAGGGTTTAGGCTTCGTACACATAATCAGATTTCGATTTTTGAGCATATTATCTCCAATGCATAATATAGAATATATGTTTGCTTTTGTCAAGACCCATTTGGGCAAACTACAACTTCATCATCTGCTTTTCTCCTAACATTCACATCCACCACAAGTTGGATTTCACTAATCCTCATCATAGGAGTATCCCGGCTTTTTATACAAAAACTTCTCGTCTGCAACAATATACTTGTCCCAGACTTGCTCCTTCCAATCTTCTTTTGGAATATCTTTTATTGCGACTGACACACTGGATATTTCACATCCTAAAGTTTCCGCAATTACTTCTGCAACCCAGTCGGCACACTTTTTCTTTTGTTCATCGCTTCTTCCTGCAAAGCATTTTATATCTATATGAGGCATATCGTCTCGCATCCTTTCTTTAAAAAAGATTATAAAACCGTGGCTCTTGTCCGAAAGCTTTCTCACAACATGAACCATTCTCACCGACTAACAAATTCAATCCATTTGAAAAAGAAATTTCTATAGTATCCGAAAACATCCTAAAATCTTTAATTGAAATCTTTGATAAATACATGCTGTTCCCCCTTCCTCAGAATCATTATTCTATGTTTTCATCCTCATCATCAAGATCAAACAAGACCGAACAATTGCCTATCAATGACAGTAGTTCTTTCCGCTCTTTTCTTTGTGCTTCATCCTCGATATCTTCATGAAGATCATCCACATAATCAATCAATGAATCATTAACCTTCCCCGCACAGAGATCTTCCAGATATTCGTTCACTAAACTATCATCGAAATCAAACGCTTCCATATCATCTAGCAACCTAAAAACACCTGTGCCCCGATTTTTTTTGTAAATATAAAGAAGCAGTTCTTTAGTTGCATGCTGTTCTAAAACCATTTGTTCATACAAAGTTCTTCTTTGTACAGTCCAAAACACTCGAGAAGCTCTAGATAAAGAGTCTATTTCATAGGTGTATGTATTTAGTTCGCTGGCCTTGTCATGTATCAACAAGTAAAAATGAACTGCCAGTTTTCCTAACTCATTGATGTAAAACCGCTTAAATTCTTCAAACTGTACTGCAGCACATGGTTCATCAAAATTAAACTTTCCATTTAGTTTCTTCAGAAAACTAATGAACAACTTTCGTAAATCATTTTTATATTGCCCCGGATTATAATTTGCATATCTGAAATTATTATAATAATCCGCAAATATACCAAGCAGGCTCATTACATTTTTTGACACATTCTTTTTCGAAAGTTTATTAACCTCACGCTGTAATTCAATATGATTATGTTGCTTTAAACACTTTGGCATGGAACTTACATCTGTTGGATCCTGCGCCACAAGACAAAGGTATATTTTTTGCAGTCTTTCTATACCTACAGCACCAGTATATAAGATGATGTTGATCTCATATGTATTATTCAATCCGCTGATGGACATAGTCTTTTTTGCTGAATCATAGATAAATTCACCAGCTATCTCCAATTCGCGTCCCATATTGAAACTCTTGAAATCCCATATTTCGTCTACAAGCATGCCTTCACCACCTTTTTAATTGAAACCACATTATTGTTCACGATGCCTAACACTTATTACCCTGAAGTCTCTGTTCTTTATTCCGATCTGTCCGCCCGTGCCGAACCAAATATAGAGTCATGACTCATACCTACCCTATCTTGGATTTATGAAATCTCTATCATTTTCTGAATGCCGTTTGAAATAACCTCAAATCCAAGTTTTCTATAGAATTCCTCTTTTCCTTTGGCAGAAACACCGCCGATTGTAGTAAACTTTCCGGTGGTGGAATGACTGACGGCATAATCTACTAAATGATTAACGATTTTGGTTCCAACTCCTTGTTTTTGATACTCCGGTAATACAATGATCTCTTGCAAATACCAGTACATTGCTCCATCGCCAACCATTCTCCCCATCCCTATCAACCGGTCACCATATTTAGCCGACACATTGATTAAGCCCCCATCCAAGGCTCTTTTCGCATGTTCAATAGGAATATCTGCAAAACCTGTAAGTACTCGTAACCTGACAAAATCCTGAGGTTGCAAGACATCATTCTGCAAAACAACTTGGTCTGCTATTTTTGCGGCATACAATTCTCTTTTTTTCATCACCTGTACCTTTTATCCCTCCGTGTTAAAAAACACCGCAATGCGGTCAATTCCTTCTAAAGCTTGCTGATTCTGAATGGCTGATACGACATTTGTATTATGACTGCATACAACATCATAAATGTTATAGCAATTCATATGATGCAGAAGAGTACATGCCGTTTCATACGCTTTGTCAATTCTTCCATCTCCACCGCCAACCAAGATAACTGCTCCTTTTTTCGTTTTTTTTATCGGCATTTCTCCTCTGAAATAAGTGGCACAGAAATACCTTTGTAATCGACTTCCCACATCAAGCAATTTCCCAGTCAGTTCTGAAAAATAGATTGGAGACGCAATGAGAATATTATCGCAATCTTGAATATAAGAATATATTTCCTGCATTTCATCATTAATCAAGCACCCATCTATTTTCCAACAATAACGACAATCAATACAAGGTGAAATATTACACCTGTAGGCATTAACAATATGATATTCTCCCTGTAGACCCTGAATGATCTTCTCAATTAATGCAATTGTATCCCCTTGTTCCCTTGGAGAACCATTTAATATTAGTGTTTTCATTCACCACACTCCATCAGCCTGTCATAATTGTCCACATACTCTGTATTATGATCAAATAAATCTATTTCCTGTTTTGTAATGTTTCCTATACCATCGTACCGGTAATATCTTCCACTCTCAGCAGCAAACTCAATTATACAATAATCCTCATCTTCAACACCCTTAGGATAATATTGTTCATCACCATCTTTCCAACACATTTCTTTGAACTCTTTTTCAAAATGAACGAAAGCTTTTCCTTGAAAGCAAATGCCTTCAAAAATTTTGCTGTTTTCAAAGTAAAGACATGCATTAGGATTCAACAGTAGTGCCTGTACATGCATCGAAGATGTATTTGTGGAAATCAAATGTTTTCCTACACCCTTGTGCCATGTGCAAAAAACTCTTCTGATGCTCGGATTTCCATTTAAATCTATAAACCCAATATTTGCAAACATCGAATCAGTAATTAGCCTATCAATTTCCCCTATTGTCATCCTTCTTCTCCTCAATCATCTGAAAATGCCTCATGGCCTCTTCAATCGCTTTTACCTTCTCTTCCGGGCATCCCGGCTGTCTGCTATTCTCAGACTTTGCCTTGTTGAAATTCTCTCGCTCTATAATTCCATGCTTTTGCTTTACCTGAGCGATATTCAGATTCGTCACATGGAATTCGAACTTTTTCCGCACATAATCACGTATTTCTTCATACGTAGCCTTACTCTCCGCAGATGTAATGTCCAACTCGTCCATATCAAGAGTCACACTCACATGATGCTTTGCTTCATGGAGTTTGGACAATAAGCATACCGTCTCAATATGCACCGTATGCCCAAACTGATCAACCGGTCGTATCTTCTTAATCTCATACCCATTCGCGCAAAGATACTTTAAATCCCTTGCAAGTGTCGCACTGTCGCAGCTTACATATACGATACGCTTTGGTGCCATCTTAAGGATGGTTTCCAGACAGGCTTCGTCGCATCCCTTTCTTGGTGGATCTACACAGATGACATCTGCAAAGATATGCTCTGTTTCATACAAATGCGGCAATACTTCTTCTGCCTTTCCAACATAAAAGGCAGCATTCTGAATGTGGTTACGTTTTGCATTCTCTCTTGCATCCTCAATGGCCTGCTCTACGATTTCCACGCCGTATACCTGTTTTGCCCGCTGTGCCATGAAGAGGCTGATGGTTCCGATTCCACAGTATAAATCCCACACGGTTTCCTCACCTGTAAGCCCCGCATATTCCAGTGCAAGGCTGTAAAGCTTCTCCGTCTGGACTGGATTTACCTGATAAAATGACAGTGGGGAAATGGCAAACGTAATGCCATCTCTGTCACTATCGGCAAGTGCATCCTTTCCTGATGCGATTTCCTCCAAAGTTCTTCGGTGAATCACGTCCTTAATCGTGCTTTCACCCCAAAGTACACGGCTCTTTCTGCCCATGATAACATTCGTATTTTCGGTATTGGTATTGACATAGATACTCGTCATGCCGTTGATTGTTTTCAAGGCTTCTATCAGCTTTTCTTCTACCGGAAGCTCCTTGCCGTTTATAATCAGGCAGACCATAATCTCACCGCTGGTGAAGCCCTTTCGAATCAGGATATGGCGCACAAGTCCATTTCCTGTCTTTTCATCATAAGCGCTGACTTTGTTGTTCCTCATATATGCTAAAACGGTTTCAAGAATCTGCTGATTTTCTTTTACGCCAAGTGCGCAGTCCGTGTTCGCAATAATATCATGCGTTCTTCCAGCATAGAATCCTGTAATCAGATTACCGTCCTTATCTGTTCCGACAGGGAACTGCGCTTTATTACGATAATGATATGGCTTCTCCATTCCGACAATCGGTTCCATGACTTCATCAAGAAGCTCGTTTGTGAAGCCTCCTATGCGCAGCAGGTGATTTCTGACCTTATTTTCCTTGAAGGCAAGCTGTGCCTGATAGTCAAGAGCCTGTATCTGACAGCCTCCGCACTGTTTGTGGAATTCACACACCGGCTGGATGCGCTGCTTTGATGGTGTAAGGATACGAAGGAGTCTTGCATAAGCATAGTTCTTCTTTGCCTTCATTACCTTCGCTTCGACGACATCACCAATCACTGCATCCTTGATAAAGAAGGTAAAACCGTCAAGCTTGCCGATTCCTTCTCCATCTGTTCCCATATCTTCAATTGTCACCGTTATTACATCATTCTTTGCGTAATCTGACATCTTTTACCTCTTTTATGATAACGAAGAATCCCTTAAGTTCGACTCAAAGAAACGGTTAAAACCAAGCCAGCCCGTTTCCTGTGTGGATTCCAGAATCTCTGTGAATGTTTCCATTTTTGCATCGGTATTATCTGCAAAGGTCAATGCGACTGCCTCGATAATAGCCGGCTTCTTAGGCGAACCAAATTCATACTCGCCGTGATGTGCAAGGATACAATGCTTAAGCTCCATCGCAAGCATTGGCGGGAAGCCCGGAATCTCTCTAACCTTTTCGCCAATCATTTCGGACCCCATCACAATGTGTCCTAAAAACTGCCCTTCATCGGTATAATCATTTACCGGAAATGCACTGATTTCTTTTACCTTTCCAATATCATGACAAATTGCTGCAGTCAGAAGCAAATCTCTTTTTAAGATTGGATAAGCAGTACAATAATAATCACAAAGCTTTGTAACGCTTAATGTATGCTCCAACAGCCCTCCGATAAAGCCATGATGAACCGTCTTTGCCGCAGATGCCTTTTTAAATCTCTCAGCAAAAGCAGTATCCTTTACAAAAAATACTTCCAGAAGCTGCTTCAAATAGGTATTCTCAATGCTTCCAATCATTCTTAAAAGCTCTGCATACATATCCTCAATGTTTTTCTTGCTGACAGGCATGTATTCTGCTTCGTTATATTCGCCTTCCTGGCAGAGGCGTACACGCTTGATATTGACCTGTAGCGCACCATTAAAGCTTGTTACTTCACCATATACTTCTATGTAGTCGCAGGCATCGAACTCTGCGATTCCTGCATTATTTGGGTCCCAGATTTTCGCATCGATCGTACCCGTTTTATCCTGTAAAATGACATTGTCATATGACTTACCATTTTTTGTCACTGCAGTACTTTTATATTTACAGAAATAAATATCAAATACTCTGTCTCCATCTTTGTAATCCTTAATATACTTCATTTTAATAACCATGCCTTTCCGTAACCTGCAAACTTTGGGCTGCAGGCACAAATTTGCGTGTGAAAAATTTATTTTTCACACTAATCACCATACTTTCTTCAAATTTACCGTGCGCAAAAACTTCCGTTTATGGTTTTTGCACGCTATTCTCTTGTTTCCAACGTAATTGTAAACTGCATTTCCTCATATGCTTCCTTAGTATATCGAAGCACGCTGATCACAACATCTGTATCTTTCGAATATCCCCTGATTGCATTCATATAATCCGAAGCACTAAGGATTTCCTTTTCCCCAACACGAATAACAATATCACCTTTCTGAATTCCTTTTTCCATCGCAGGGGAATCCATATCAATATCCAGAATGTATGCTCCCTGCGGAATTCCAAGTTCTTTTCTTGTTTCACCGGATATATCCTGAACATAGATACCTGCATATGGAATATCAATGCCATTTGACAGCTTGGTAATCATTCCCTTTAGCTCTGTAATACCGATGGCTGAAACAAGATTCTTTGTATCCTCATTATTATGGGAATTATCCAATATTCCCAAAACATTTCCTTCCATGCTGACTAATATTCCGCTTGGATTCTGACTGCCATAAATATCTGTCGTAATAAGCCGGTATTCATTATCTGCCATCGTAAGAATATTTCCGGTAGAAGTAATCATCCCCAGGCAGACACTATCCTTATAACCAAGCACATTACCAACTGCCATGACCGGCATTCCACGTAGGTTTGCATCTGCAGAGCTTCCCAGATTAGCTACAGATACATTATCAAGTGTTGCAGATTTTAAATACTTTAATTCAACTGCTATGACTGCAAGATCCGTGTTTACATCATATTTCTTGATTTTACCTTCTGCACTTGTTCCATTACAGAAGGTAATACGTATGCTTTCTGCTTCCTTCAAAGGCGAACGCTTTGTTAAAACAAGCAGCTCCCTATTATTGTTGGCAATGATTACTCCGGCAATCTCCCCCTCACTCTCATACGTGTTGTTAAACCAGTCAACATCTGACTTTACGCTTGTTACCGTAACCATGCTGGTCACGATTTCCTTATATTTTTCACGGACACCCTGATACATTTCTTCATACAGTACCGTGTTATCTTCCTCACTGATCTCCGTCTGGGATACATCATCCTCCGGTTTTTGTACCAATGCAACATCTTCGCTGCTTTCTACTGCCTCTTCACTTTCTGTCTGTGTTCCTTCCCCTTCCGTAAGCATATCCTCCGGTAACATTTCATTTTTTTCCTGAGGGAAAGTAACGATTTGCGGCTCTTCTTCCGGATAAAGCCAGTTATTTAATACCGGCTCCAATAATAAAAAGGTAAGACATGCCACCAAACCGAACAATAATGCTAAAGACGCTGTTATCACCGTCCTTTGCAACAGCTTCTTTTTATTAATGGGTCTCTCTTTTATCTTCTCTTGTAGGAATTCAAAATCACTTGTCTGCGAAGACTCGTTCTTTTCCTGATTTTCCTTCATGATTTTTCTTCACGCCTTTCTATCCTGTATCGTATCTATGCTGTACTGAACAGTTACCTTGTATCAAACTGTATCCGATATATTAGTATATCCGATGAATTATTTAAAGTAAAGGAAGATGTAGAGTTTTCCTTATGTTTATGTTATACTTGAGCTTAGTTCTGAACTTTAGGATTAGGAAGGAATCATAATATAAATGAACGAAAAAGCGTTACGTATTTTAGAATATCATAAAATTATTCAGCTTTTGGTGGAAAAAGCAAGCTCTGCGCCTGGAAAGGAGCTTTGCCAGAAGCTTATGCCTATGACCGTTTTGGCAGATATCGAAGAAGCACAGCAGCAGACTGCCGATGCCTTCAGCCGTCTGGTAAAGGGCGGAAGAATCGGCTTTAGTGGTAATAAAGATATCAGCTTTAGCATAAAATCACTGGATATCGGAAGCAGTCTTTCTGCTCCTGAGCTCTTGAAAATCGCAGCTTCTCTTGCCTGTGCTTCTAAAGCAAAGGCATTTGCAAGAGGTGAACGTGATGAGGAAATCGTTGACAGTCTGGAACCTCTTTTTGCCGGGCTAGAGCCTCTGACTCCACTCCAGAACGAGATTAACCGCTGCCTTATTTCCGAAGAAGAGGTTGCTGATGATGCAAGTTCCACCTTAAAGCATATCCGCAGAAGCATGCAACAGACCAATGACAAGATCCATTCCCAGTTAACCAACATGGTAAATACCAGCTACCGTACTTATTTACAGGATGCTGTTATTACTATGCGTAATAACCGTTATTGTATTCCTGTCAAGGCGGAGCATAAGGGTAATGTTCCCGGTATGGTACATGACCAGTCTTCTACCGGTTCCACGCTCTTTATCGAGCCTGCAGCAATCGTAAGCCTTAACAACCAGCTTAAGGAACTTGCCCTTCAGGAGCAGGAAGAAATCGAAATCATCCTTGCAACCTTAAGTGCACAGGCAGGGGAGCATACCGAGGAGTTGACGCAGAACTTTAAGCTTTTGACACAGCTTGACTTTATCTTTGCAAGAGCCTCTCTTGCCATTGATATGAACGCTTCCAGACCATTATTCAATACAGACCACTATATTCATATCCGTAAAGGTCGTCATCCACTATTGGATAAGAAAAAAGTCGTTCCCATTGACATTATGTTAGGCCGTGATTTTGATCTGCTCGTTGTTACCGGTCCTAACACCGGTGGTAAAACAGTATCTTTAAAAACCGTAGGTCTTTTTACCCTGATGGGACAGGCGGGGCTTCACATTCCTGCCTTAGACCGTTCCGAACTTGCAGTTTTCCATGAAGTGTATGCAGATATCGGTGATGAACAAAGCATTGAGCAGAATCTTTCTACCTTTTCTGCCCATATGACAAATACGATTTCCATTCTGGAACATGCCGATGAAGATTCCTTATGTCTTTTCGATGAGCTTGGTGCCGGTACTGACCCGACAGAGGGTGCTGCCCTTGCCATTGCCATCTTAAAGCATCTTCACGATAAGGGAATTCGTACCATGGCAACCACACATTACAGCGAATTGAAGGTATTTGCCTTATCAACACCTTATGTCGAAAATGCCTGCTGTGAATTCGATGTGGAAACACTTCGACCTACGTACCGCCTGTTAATCGGTATTCCGGGAAAGAGCAATGCGTTTGCCATATCCTCTAAGCTTGGTCTTTCCGATGAGATTATCAACTCCGCAAAAGAGCATATCAGCGAAGAGGATGAGAGTTTTGAAGACTTACTTGCCGATTTGGAAGCAAGCAGAAAGACCATCGAAGCTGAACGGGCGGAAATTGCAAGCTATAAGGCGGAAATCAGCTCTCTAAAAGATAAGCTTACACAAAAGCAGGAACGTCTCGACTCACAAAAAGAGCGAATCCTGCGTGAAGCAAACGAGGAAGCACGACGTGTTTTGCAGGAAGCAAAGGATGTTGCCGATGAAACAATCCGTAACTTCCAGAAGTATAATTCCAATACCTCTATGAAAGAGATGGAGAAGGCAAGAACTAAGGTACGTGACAAGATTAGTGAGAAAAATACCAGGCTTTCACAAGCTGCCCAGCAGCCTACCCATAAAATATTAAAACCAACGCAGATTAAGCCCGGCGATATGGTAAAAGTAGTTTCCATGGGCTTAAAGGGTACCGTTTCCTCTAAGCCTGATGCGAAGGGAGACCTCTTTGTTCAATGTGGTATCATTCGATCAAAAGTTAATTTGCGTGATCTGGTACTAATTAACGAGGATGCGCTGACACCAACTCCAAAGTCCAGGTTCAGTCCGTCCACCCGCAGCCAAAGCAGCAAGATTGGTATGTCCAAAACAGCTTCCTTCTCTATGGAAATCAACCTTCTTGGGAAAACAGTAGATGAAGCTCTTGCCGAGCTTGACAAGTATCTGGACGATGCCTATCTGTCCCATGCACCAAGCGTTCGCATTGTCCATGGAAAAGGAACCGGTGCTTTACGAAATGCTGTACAAAGACACCTAAAAAGCATTTCCTATGTAAAATCCTTCCACCTTGGAGAATATGGGGAAGGTGATGCAGGTGTTACCATTGCTGAATTCAAATAAATAGAAAGGGCGTTAACACATCATGGTAAACAAACAAAAAATCTTAATCGTTGATGATGATGAAAATATAGCAGAACTGATTTCCCTTTATATGACAAAGGAATGCTTTGAAACAAAAATTGTATACGATGGAGAATCTGCCCTGCAGACTGCAGACACTTTTGCTCCTGACCTTATCATTCTTGATTTGATGCTTCCGGGAATCGATGGTTATCAGGTCTGTCGTGAAATCCGTCAGAAATCACAGACTCCGATTATTATCCTCTCTGCAAAGGGAGAAGTTTTTGATAAAGTACTTGGTCTTGAGCTTGGTGCCGATGATTATATGGAAAAGCCCTTTGATACCAAGGAGTTAGTTGCAAGAGTAAAAGCAGTCCTTCGCCGTTATAAGGCAGCAGCACCTGTAGCTCCGAATCCTTCCGCTAAACAGGTAAGCTATCCTGATCTTACTATTAACCTTACCAATTATTCTGTCGTTTATAATGGTCATAACGTTGATATGCCGCCTAAAGAATTGGAGTTATTATATTTCCTTGCAGCATCTCCTAACCATGTCTTTACCAGAGAACAGCTTCTTGACCAGATATGGGGCTATGAATACATTGGCGACACCAGAACCGTTGACGTTCATATCAAACGTCTTCGTGAAAAAATAAAAGATCATGAGTCCTGGAGAATTGCAACCATTTGGGGAATCGGATACAAGTTTGAGGTTAAGAATCCATAATTACGAGGCACTCTTATGAAACGTACTTTATATTTAAAATTTGTACTTGCATACCTGATATTTGGCTTTTTTGGCTTTATCGTGGTAGCAACCTTTACTTCCAGTATGACTCTGGAACACTTGAAACGTGAACGTGCCGATGCACTATATAAAGAAGCAACGCTGGTATCGAATTCCTATGCCGCTGATCTCTACAATAATGAAATTACCCTGGAATCCGTATGGCGTCAGATAGAAGCTATTGACACCTTTTTGAATGCCTCTGTCTGGATTGTCAATCCATCCGGTTTAATCGTACTCAATTCCAGTGAACCTTTAAATATCGATAACCCGGTTACGATACCAAATTTCAGTCCTACGATTACAGGAAATTCTTTTTATACCGTAGGCGACTTTTTTGGTATGTTTGATGAGGAAATGATATCTGCCTTTGCTCCTATTACTTCTCAATATAAGGTAAAAGGATATGTGGTCATTCATGCTTCCATGGCTGACTTACAGGCTCAATGTGACAATCTGTTAAACATATCCTATCTGACACTTGTGATTCTGTTTCTGTTGTCTTTGATTATTCTGCTTTTCTTTACAGAACTGGTATATCTTCCGCTTCGCAAGATTACCCATGCAATAGAGCAGTATGCCATTGGTAATTTCCGCTATGAATTTCAGGTAGACAGTGAAGATGAAATCGGATATCTTGCTGCCTCCCTCGCATATATGGCCAGTGAAGTCGCTAAGAGTGAAGACAATCAGAAACAGCTCGTTGCAAACATCTCACATGATTTTCGTTCTCCTCTTACTTCCATGAGGGGATACCTTGAAGCTATGCAGGATGGTACGATTCCACCCGAACTTCATGAGAAATACATTAGTGTTGTATTGAACGAAACAGACCGGTTGACCAAGCTTACAAATTCGCTTCTGACCTTGAATAACCTGAATACCAAAGGCATGATTCTTGACAGAACAGACTTTGACATCAACCCGATTATTAAGAATACGGCTGCCTCCTTTGAAGGAACCTGCCGCAATAAGCTTATTACCATTGAGCTTGTCCTAACCGGTGAGAAAATGTTCGTAAATGCAGATGTTGTGAAGATTCAGCAGGTACTCTATAACCTTGTAGATAATGCCATCAAATTCAGCCATAAGAATTCTTCCATCAAAATCGAAACCATAGAAAAATCAAATAAGCTTCTGGTATCGGTAAAAGATAACGGTATCGGAATCCCAAAAGAAAGCATCAAGCTTATCTGGGACCGCTTCTATAAAACCGATCTTTCACGTGGAAAAGATAAAAAGGGCACAGGACTTGGTCTTTCCATAACAAAGGAAATTATCCGTTCTCATAACGAAAATATTAATGTTGTAAGCACGGAAGGTGTTGGAACAGAATTTATCTTTACACTGGAAAAGTCGAAAAAAAATGATTAGGCTTAAAACCTAATCATTTTTTGATTACATATTCACTGTTTCCATAAGCTTCGGAAGTTCCTCAAATGCCTGAACGGTGTAATCCGGTGCAACTGCCTCACCGAAACCATATGCTGCATAAACAAAAGGAATTCCGGCTACTCTTGCAGACTGCTCATCCCCACTTGTATCGCCAACATAGACAGCTCTTGTGACACCATTTCTTTCCATGATGACCTTGTTGTTCTCGCCCTTTGGTACCTTATTATCACCCCAGCATTGAATATCATCAAAATACCTTTCCAGCTTATGTGCTTTTAAAAAGCTCTCAATATAACCGGACTGACAATTGCTTACGACAAACAGTTTATAGTTTTGATGCAGGATTGTAAGAGTTTCCTCCAGTTTCGGATAAAGGATTCCTCCATGCTCACATAAATATGCATTTTCACGTTCACAGCACTCATCTAGCAGGAGTTCCTTCTCTGCTTCCGTATTATGTGGAAACATTCTGTTTGCGATCTCTGTCATTGGAAGTCCCAGATATCCCCCAAGCTCTTCCACAGTCAGTAAATCCCTCTTACATTCCGGATGACTTGCTATGACCTCATTCCAGGTCTTTAAGATTCCATCTGTAGCATCCCACATTGTTCCATCTAAATCAAATATCATTGCCTGTACTTTTTCCATTTTCGTCACCATACCTTTTTTCGCTGTATTCCTATAATTTTCTTAAAACTGCTATTCCCTTTTGGAAGAAGAGTCTTGCATTTTGAAGATATTCATCCTCCTTCACATGAAGACAAATATTCATGGCATTTCCAAAGATTGTTATGCCAAGCGCTCTTCTTGCTCCCGGATGCATGGGTGGCACATATACATAATTCTTAAGTAAAAGATTTTTGTATTTTACAGGAATCGGAACCTTTGCAAGATTTGTTACCGCCAGACATGCCCTGTCCTGTGTTATTCCAAGCTCATTCATAAGCCATTCGGTATCTGGACTCATATATAATCCTGATAGTTCAAAATAAATCGAATCTGTCAGGCTTTTCGGAAATCTCGCAATCATATTGGCCTCTTCCACATTGGGAGATTGTTTTAACAGAGTATCTAACTTCTTCGTATTTTCTGCAAAAGGCAGGTCTTCTTCATATAAATAAGAAGCCTTTTTCTTAATTGCATAATCTCCAATTCCTTTATATTCCCTGTTAGAACTGATTTCTACATAAATGGATTCCGGATGCAAATGCTTTTGGAGCTCCTTTAAATCAGCCTGCTCATTTGCTTTGATTACTCTTTCATCCATTGATTCTGCCGCCTGTACATGCCTAAGCTCCCTGGATGCTTTTGCAAAAGCGGTAAGAATGACTGCTCCTATAGAAACCTTCTCCTGCTTGGCATAAGCTGCTATCCGAAGCAGTGCTGCAGCATAAAAGGTCTCATATTGAATATAGGAAGAATTCTTCTGCCAGAAGTCAGCATACAGCTTATAATATTCCTCCTGGTCAAATGTCGTTCCTTCCTTCTGCCAATGACTTCGTATACGGTTCTCCTGTATCTTACGCATAAATGGCAGCTTTCCCTCTGTATCTGCAGCAATTGACTTTTTATATGGTTTTGCAGTCAGCTTCTGATCAGAAAGGGCACACATAATATCCTCTATCAGAAAGGCAATGGAAGCACCATCTCCTAAAAGACGGTGCGCAATTACCACAAGCTCCTGTTTATCATCATTCTGTAACAGAAAAAATCTTACAAGCTCTCCGTGGTCAAGGTCAAAGGCATTTTTCTCCTGCTCCTTCACTAAGTCCTTCCAATAAAGATTCTGATAGACTCTTATCTCGTCATTTGGATTTGAGTCAAAAATCTGCGTTTCATAATAAGCTTCACCATTCTCGTAAAGAGCTACTCTGGCATTCAACAACTCATTTTTCTTTACTGCAAGGCTCACAGCCTCCTGCAGTTTCTCAATGAACAGAATCCCCTCTATCTCAACCCTTGTAACGGTTACTGCAAAGGGTGAAAAAAGATAGAGTCTTTCTTTTTCCAGCTGTTCCTTCATAATCCACTAGCAGATTTCTGCTCCTGATGGCATTGGCTTCTCAGCAGTCATCAACGCAAGATTACCCTCTGCATCCTCTGCACATAACAGCATTCCTTCTGATACGACACCAGCAAGCTTTGCAGGCTTTAAGTTCACAAGAACCATAACCTTCTTACCAACCATTTCCTCCGGTGTGTAATGAGCCTTGATTCCTGATACAATCTGCTTTACCTGACTTCCGATTTTTACCTGGCTGCATAACAGCTTCTTAGACTTTGGAACTGCTTCACAGGCAATAATCTCACCAATCTGGAACTGCAGTTTTGCAAAATCATCATAGGAAATCTCTTCCTTTGCTTCAATGTCAATGACCGCCTCCTGCGTTTCAACAGAAGCTTCTTCGCCATTAAGCTTTCTTTGTTCTGCTTCATACTCTGCCTTCTGTGCAGCCTGAATTGCTTCTACCTTTGGCATGATTTCCTTTACATCCAGACGTGCAAATAAGATTTCCGGTGTTTGGGTTACCCTGGTTCCGCTTTCATACAGCCCAAACTGATCCAGGTCATCAAACTCACGCAAGACGGTGTTAAGCTGGTTTACTATTCTTTCTGCTGTTTCCGGAAGGAAGTTGTGAAGTAAGCTTGCACCAATGGTAATTGACTCTGTCAGATTGTAAAGTACCTCTGCCAGCCTGTCTTTGCTTGCTTCGTCCTTAGCAAGAACCCAAGGTGTTGTCTCATCAATATACTTGTTACAACGTCTGAACAAATCGAATACAGCGGTAATCGCATCGGCGACACGAAGCTTCTCCATCTTTTCTTCGACCTTTGCCTTTGTACCGGTAACAACAGCTTTTAAGTCCTCATCAAAGCTATCTGTTACGCCCGTACTTCTTACCACACCATCAAAATATTTATTACTCATGGAAACAGTACGATTCACTAAATTTCCAAGGATATTTGCTAAATCGGAATTGAATCGCTCTACAACAAGCTCCCATGTGATCACACCATCATTTTCAAATGGCATCTCATGAAGTACAAAGTAACGTGTCGCATCAACACCGAATAAATCAACCATATCATCTGCATAGATTACATTTCCCTTGGATTTACTCATCTTGTCGCCACCCTGTAAGAGCCATGGATGTCCAAATACCTGCTTAGGCAATGGAAGATCCAGTGCCATTAGGAAAATAGGCCAGTAAATCGTATGGAAACGAACAATATCCTTACCGATTAAATGTAAATCAGCAGGCCAGTTCTTTTTAAATAATTCATTAGAACCATCCGGGTCGTAACCAATCTTCGTAATATAGTTGGTCAAAGCGTCAAGCCATACATATACAACATGCTTTGGATCGAAGTCTACCGGAATACCCCAGCTAAAGGAGGTTCTTGATACACATAAATCCTGTAAGCCCGGAAGCAGGAAGTTGTTCATCATTTCATTCTTACGTGATACCGGCTGGATGAATTCCGGATGTGTATTGATATGCTCGATTAAACGGTCTGCATACTTGCTCATTTTGAAGAAATATGCCTCCTCCTTGGCAGGCTTAACCTCACGTCCACAGTCAGGGCACTTTCCGTCTACTAACTGCGATTCCGTCCAGAAGGATTCACATGGTGTACAGTAAAGTCCTTCATAAGAGCTTTTATAAATGTCTCCCTGGTCATATAATTTCTTGAAAATCTTCTTTACGCATTTTTCATGGTCCTCATCTGTGGTACGGACAAAATTATCATAAGAGGTGTTCATCAAATCCCAGATTCTCTTAACTTCTCCTGCTACATTATCAACATATTGCTTTGGTGTGATTCCTGCTGCCTCTGCCTTCTCCTGAATCTTCTGACCATGCTCGTCCGTTCCTGTCTGGAAATAGACGTCATAGCCTTCTGCCTTCTTATATCTTGCAATGGCATCTGCCAGAATGATTTCATAGGTATTGCCAATATGTGGCTTGCCTGAAGTATAGGCAATTGCGGTTGTCATGTAATACTTTCCTTTGTTCTGCATGTTTTGTTCCTCCTGATTAATCCACTTTTTTAAGATTATATTTTTCTATAAAATTTTCAAAGAAAGCCATTTTACAAATTTTACGGATTTCTTCGCTGTCACAGCTCATTCCCGAACCGGAACGCGGTACCCTGTCATAGCCTGCATCCTCAAGATATTTGGCAAATACCCTGATGTCATCCGTCTGCGGCTGTGATAAACTTCCGTCCGGATTATAAATATAAAGTGTCATATCATTTTTTCGTATGACAGGACCTACAAGTATTTTCTCTGTAATCAATCCAATACTCTGACTGCACATGACGCGGGCTTCCCTTGCACCAAATTCATAATTATTTTTGTTACAGTCATAGATTAAATACTCATGATTACGACACTCATACTTTTGTAACTCGAATCCCAAATGAAAGCCCTCCTTTGTTAATAATTATTGGTATAAAAAAAATCCCGTCCCTATCATATAAGGACGAGATGTATTCCCGTGTTACCACCTTAATTCGTTTTGTTCTCACGAACAAAACCTCCACAGGTACTCCGTCTTCCTTCATACCCTGTCGCTATAACGGGCGAACCCTGTCGCAGCCTTATCATATTTCTTCCTGACTCGGTGCGCTGCTCAGAAGCCATGTTCAGCATACTTTCTTCTCATCCCTCGCAGCCCTGACCTTTCTTCATCTAAATGCCAGCGGGATGTTCTCTGTAAAAATACCGTATACCTACTCTCTTCGTCATTGCTTTTCACGTTTTTATGATTGATATAGTTTTAATCTATCACGATTTATAGGTTTTGTAAATAGCCATCTTTTTAAGTACTGACCCTTATTTGTCTTCTATCATCCAACTTCCCTTCCTATTTGTTCCTTTTCGAATTAAAATTCCTCGTTCTACCAACCTTGTCATATAATATTTTACTTTTGATGTTGTCCAACTTAATTCCTTAGCCAACTCCTTCTGATTATAATCTGATTTTTTTCTCAACATAGCAACAAGCTGCTTTTCTGCTTCTGATAGATTTTCTTTTTTATTTTTTATTACATTCATTTGGTCAGTTTGGTTAGTTGTTTGGTTAGTTTGGTCAGTTTGATCAGTTGTTTGGTCAGTACTAATAGGACTATTTCTATACATATTAATTTTGAATGCCCCATTCATGTCTATCAGCTCAAGTTCCTTTAAACCATACTCTTTGCATTCTTGAATCATTCTTGGAATACCACTGCCCCATCCTTCTATAATTTTCATATACTCAAACGCTCTTGCAATTCCTCTGTTTTGAACCTTAGAATATCCTTCTTTCATTCGTTCTATTGTAATATCTCTGGAGAGCATTCCTGGAGATGTCACTTCTAAGCGATTGTCATATAATGCCACCTGTACATATGATGGTTCCAAAAAATTCCGATGGCATACAGCGTTACAAATCATCTCTCGAATCGTTCCAATTGGAAATTCATAAACATCCTGACGCACTACTCCATCTATTTTCGCACCAACGCGTATCATACGTAAGACAAAATCATATGCACTATCAATCTGTTCCATTAAGGAACCCTCAAATTTTTGACTATTTACAAATACAGCTCTATTCGTTCCCTTAAAAACCCCACATTGTACTCCTGACATTACATCTGGAAGTGGTCTTCCTGCTAATAAACAATATCCGTTACTTGGAATAAATTCATTATCTTTTTCAAACAATAACTTCCAAGAAATTAATTGATTTCTTGTTAAAGGGCGAATCATTTTCTTCTCTTCTTCGCTTCTACATTTCTTCATCGCATATTCTGTCATAGTTTTACACAATGCATTAATTTCTTCTTCTGTAACAGATTCCCCTCTTACCGGCAGCTGGTCAAAGCTGACATTGCGCCCCTCTAATATCAAATCCTGTAAAGTAAACTCATCCGCTACTCTTGTAGTCCTATCAGAGCGAATATAAGTTCCTTCTTTCATCCCTTTTGACTTAATGTAGTATGGGCATTGTTTACCTGGTAATATTTCTACCACAATCAATGTTTTTCCTTCTATTTCCTGCAAAGAGATATCAGGAATAATCATCGGCTCACAGCTATCAGATATCGCATTCGTAATCATATCCATTGTCTGAAATACTTCATCTTTATTAATACCAACAATCTCTAATGTTTTATCCTGCACGCCAAAAATAATCTTGCCACCACGACCATTAGCAAATGCAACGACTGATTTCATATATTTAATACTCTTTTCCGGTAGACATTCTTTGAACTCTACATTTCTTGATTCACCATGCAAAATTTCATCTATCGTCAATGATATGACCTCCTGCTGTTATTTTCAATTAATTCTATCTTATACCTAGATTTCTTAATTGAAAATAGCAAAATATATTAATAATAAAAATTTTTTATATTCTTTCAATAAAGAATTTCTACATTCAAAATCTCATTATCCACCACATCAAATGCCACAATATTCTCATTTGTCCTGTGATGTGCCATATAATACCTGTTATCTATCTGAGTAATATAATATGGTGTTCCACCGGAAATTCCGAACCTGTCATAAACATCCTCATACATGCCCTGCGATAAGTCATGTAAATCTTTTGTTCGGATAATTGTTGCATAATCCTGATTTTCCCGGTTGTCTGTCGATATGGTAAGATAATAATAATCCTGTATCTTCACCAGCTGTACCATACCTGCAATCTCAGGTGTTACCGGATAGGTCTCAAGAATTTCAAGTGTATCGGCATCTGACCTGATAATCTTCTCATTATTATGACCGGAAACAAAATAAATATCATCCCCAATTATGGTAAATGACCTGACATATACACCAAACAGCTCATCTATCTTTAAAGTC
Source organism: Lachnospiraceae bacterium (assembly GCA_022788085.1). Taxonomy (GTDB): domain Bacteria; phylum Bacillota; class Clostridia; order Lachnospirales; family Lachnospiraceae; genus COE1. Next base: position 10,395 of record JALEWA010000045.1, on the reverse strand, counting down.
TTTTCTATAAAAACTTCATTGGTTGCCGTGTCTCTTTTAAAATAATACATCTCACCCGTTATGGAGCTCCATGCATAAAAAGTTTCTCTCTTTTCATCATATTGGACAAAATGTGGCTTCATTCCCACATTTTCAAAGGTCTGTGTCTGTATGAAACCTGCCTGTGTCTTCTCAAAAACAAGGATTCGGTTATTCTCCGTATCATCAATAAGTATGACTGTTCCATCACCTGCTATGGTATGGGCATAATGAACATCACTCGTCAGAACCTCCCATTCCGTAATCGCATCCGTCAGGTTATCATGGAACAGAATCTGATTGTGATAACAGTCAGCAAGGAAATAGGTGTCGCCTATCTTTGTTAAATAGGTAGCAACATTCAGCGTATCAAAGGTATTCTTTTGATAGATTATTGGCTCATGAGCTATGCTTTCCCATTTGTATACAGATTCAGGCTGTGCTTTCTCCTCTTGGGAGCTTGCGCAGCCTGATAATAAACATATGATAAATATACAAATAAGGTAAAACATTTTCATGCTCTCAATTCCATTTCACTTCTTTATGAAAAGATACTTACTCTTATTTCAGCCTTAACTAAAAAGGTAATTCTTCGTCAAAGAACTCCTCATCATCTTCTTCAAACTCAGGCCACTCAAAATATTCCTCCAGGTACTTTTCATATTCTTTAATTGCCTTATCTATGACCTTTTTCTCTTTTTTCTTCCCTGTTACCTGGTATAATGTAGAAGCCGCTGTAAACATAATATCATTTTCATCGGAACACTTAGATTTATCAGGAATAAAGCGCTCAACCAGTTTCTCCGCCTCCTCAAATGCCTTTATCTCAATAAAAGCATATACACCTGCCGTAGCTGCTATAATATTTTCCGGCTCTTTCTGCATCCATTTTTTACAATATTCAGCAGACTCTTTCTTTTGACCAAGCGCTGCCAGTGTAGCTGATTTTTTAATTTTAATATCTGATCCCGTATACCCCGGCCAGGAAAACATGTTCAACAGTTCATCACACATTTTTATCAGAACCTCATGATTGCCTCTCATATCAACTTCATCCAGACAATCTTCCAACCAGCCATCAATATCATATTCATAATCGGTAATATCGTCCAACATCGCTAACTCAGATGCATAATTCGGATTCGTCTGCCTTTCCTCTCGAACAATTTCCATCAGAAGTTCAAATGCCTGCACCCAACAACTATCATCCTTCTCTGCTCCTATCATATTATTGTAGCATTTTTCTGTTAATTTACTGAACTTATTCCATTTCTTATTTTGCATGTCAATATTACCTCATTTCCTTATATCAGGATTTTATTATTCTATACACCTGTCTGTACTATTTCACAAGACCTATCGCTGTCTCAAAATCATCTACGGAATCCACTCTTGCTGCTAGCTTAACCCATTGTTTCAATACCTCAAGATCTTTCTGGCTGTTAATAATCTCAGCCAAATTTGCAGGCACTTGACCTCTTTCTTCTAATATCTCTATAATTGCCTCTGCTTTTCCAATCTCGATTCCATTCGCCGTTCCAATCTCTGTTCCGATTGCAATTCCTCTTTCATTTGCTTCCTGCAATTCGTCCTTAAAAAACTCTCTCAGAGCATCGCACATAACCTCATCCTCCTTCAACATATCGAATAATTTCATATTTTCCTGCATGGCTACCTGCAACACTGCATCTGCATTATCCTTGTCCTCTTTATCTGTCAAATCTGCTACAAATTCTGCCAGTCTATATGCACTATCCTTATCCATTTTTCTGGTTAGTGCAGTCAGACATGTGTGGTTCTCCTTATCAAGTTCCTTCAAAACAATTATCTGTGTTACAAAGAAACCTTCCTTCACTATATAGTATATACCACCATACGTCTTTTCTACAATATAATTATTATCCCTGAACCACTTGAACAATTCTCTTTGGTAAGATTCCCTGACAAATGAAATCGTGATATCTTCCGGCATTATCTCATTTACATGAAATTGTCAAAGTACATTTTTTAGAAAGTTTAAATGGAATCTGACCCTTTGTATACAGATTCAGGCTGTGCTTTCTCCTCCTCTTGGGAACTTGCGCAGCCTGATAAGAAACATATGATAAATATGCAAATAAGGTAATATAATGTCATGCTCTCAATTCCATTTCTCTTTTATAAAAGCATACGATAATGGAATTGGTTTGTCTACGGATATTTTCATTAAAATCGCTATCTTGTTATGTACTCTATTAGCCAATCATTATCCTGCTTTACACATTGTAAAGTCAAATAATAATTAACTGTCTTTTCATTTTGATAAACTAATTCGATTTGACATGAATACCAATTTTCCATATCCTTTCTCTTGGTAACCTGAACCTTTATCTCCTGCGGTTCACTATTAGTCTGTCTATATTGATTTATGCCTAAAGATATACTTCTATTTTTTATTGCCATATCCCAACCATTTGAGGTAAAGTAGTTTCCATACTTCTCATAAAGCCAATCTTCCATGCTCTCTGAGTTGGTAACGCTAATTTCCTTATAATCATTTTCCGCTTCAGCAAAAATTTGATAAAATAGATTATTGATTTTTTGTACTGCTCCATTTCTATCTTTGGGCATCAAAATAAATACAAGTAGTATAAATAAGACTACAATAACTATCAAATAACAATTTCGTTTCTTCATACCAAGATACTTCTCCTTGAAAAATCAATATCTAAAACTCATTCCTTCTATTGTTTTGCTATCTGTATAATGAATATTATCCGTTGTTAAAAATGTTACATTAGTGACAGCTGAATCAGCATCCCACGTTGCCCAATATCCTAATGGCATAGAAAGTGGTTCTCCTTCCGATATAAATACCAAATTACATCTTGTACATTGATGACACGCCCCATATATACCACACAAGTTCCATCACTCTTATATATAGACCCCCATCCTCTAGAAAGCATATCATGTGTTGCATATCTTCCACAATGTGCTACTGCATAGGGAGATATTGATGTTGTCATTTCCTCCATTTTATCACATATTGTTTCCTGTAATCTTAAAATATTCTCTTCGTGTTTTTCTTGTGTTTCAATAGTTATAGTACTACTGCTTTCAGATGCATATACATTTAGCGAAAATCCTAAAACCAACATCATGCTTATCAGCAACATCCATATTCTTTTTCCCATTTTTATTTCCTCCACTTCCCATACTTAATTACTCTTGCAATTTTTAGGTCTCTTAGGCTGATAAAGAAAGCCTATACACGGTACTTTTCCTAAACATACTTTTGTCTCCCGTTCTGCCATTTTACTTACAGTCTTTAATACCTTCTTCTTTACTACATTCATATGTTTTTGTATGTGCAACACCGGGCGGTGAAACACTATACTTTGCACGCAGAAATAAAGGCCATGAGGGTGTCAAAGGCACACCTGTGGAGGACTATCAGGGAGTTCTGGTCCATGACCATGAAAAGACATTCTATAAATATGGTTCGAATCACCAGGAATGTCTTGCCCATGTTGAACGTTACCTTAAAGACAGCATGGAAAATGAGCCTGAAAGGACCTGGAGCAGACAGATGCGTGCACTGGTACAGGAAATGATCCATTACAGAAAGGAATTGGCTCCCGATGCCCCATGCGATGAATCAAAGATTTCGGACTTTGAAAAAAGGTATACCGAAATTCTGGATATCGCAAAAGAGGAATACGATTATGTCCCTGCAAGTAAATATTACAGAGATGGATATAATCTGTTCCTGAGGATGCGGGAATATATGGAAAACCATCTGTTATTCCTGCATGACCTGAGGGTGCCGACCACAAACAATGAAGCTGAACGGCTTCTGAGAAATTATAAAAGAAAACAGCGGCAGGCCGTGTCATTTAGAAGTTTCGACAGTATCGATTATCTTTGTCAATGCATGAGCATGCTTGTTATGATGCGAAAAAAAGAAAATATTAACGTGTTTGACAAAGTATCACAGATATTTGGATAAAAAAAAACCGATGGTTTCAACTTGTTTAAGTCTACACCATCGGTTTGTTCAATTCAAGCATACCACTGAACAGTAACGCTTATAATCAATATCTAAAAAATATCCTTCGATGTTCAGCCAAATATCATTAGTATTAATCCATCTTTCATCGAAAACGGCCTGTAATAATTTTTTCGATGCTAAAAAACCCCATTTTTTTAATTATCAACATCGGAATTTATCCAATTACAATATATCGATGTTATTTTTTTAGAAAAATGAAGAAAATTACATCGATATGAGAAAATGATAGGGTTTCCGATGTAACTTGCTTTAAACATCGATTTAATATAGCATCGGCACAGACATTTACAAGGTATTTCGATGCCACACCCTTTTATAAAATTTTGGTACACGTGGGTTTTTCATTTACGCAGAAAATCACTGCATTCACGCAAAATCTATTGTCACAAAATGACCGATGAAATATGATATTCTCAACAAACATAGTACAAAGGAAATATGAATAGGGGGACATCACAATATGGGAAGATACAGAAGCAAACGATTACCGATTACCTATCTTTTTGTGTATCGCTCTTCTATTTTCTACAATAGCTATGACCGGATATAGTGATACAAAAGAAACAGATACAAAATTACTTACCGAACTACCTTTGGAAATAGAGTTTTCTTATTATGGAGGTTCCTGGAATGCTTCTCTTTTTGCAGAGCACTCCTTGTTTACATCGCAAGAAGCCTTCGAACGTATCGTTACGGAAGAGATAATTGACATTTGTAATTTACTTGGTTATCAAGATTTCTGGACTCACGTAAATCCTGATGCAGAAAAGTTAGAACTATATTTTGAATTTTCCAGTGTATCCAGAAGCCAGACAACTTGGCTAAGCCGCTTTGGTGAAAAAGGAGTCACTACTTCTATTTTTCTTCTTAATGAACAATATGCAGGTTATAAAGATGGCGCTCTTGCACATGAACTGATTAGCCAAAAATTACTGGAACATAATACCGCAACTCAGGAACAACTGGACACCATATGGGATAATATAGGTGCCTCTGGTGGATACACTGTCGGGTCAGGATCGACTTGGCAAACAAGCAGATGGTACTCACTAAGTGAATCCTTTACAACCTATCTTATTGAGCAATATGGAATGGAAAAAGTAACTTCTCTTATTCGAAACGGTATCGATGAATCCTCCTATCAGGAGTATTTTGGAAAATCATTTGCAGAAGTTAAATCCGATTGGAAAAATTACTATGACAAGTTAGAACTTTCCTATACTTTAGAAGAATATGAGCAATTTATAATCGAGTAGGAGGGATTTCTCTTAAATGAGAAATTCCGACCTCCACACCACCACCGTGCGTACGGTTCCATACACGGCGGTTCACTACATTTGGCGGTAAATACCCGTGACTGGACTTTCACCAGTAAGATTAGCGCCATGCTCGGCACACATTATAAAAGCAAATAAGCATTATTTTCGTACGAAGTTTGAATTTCTATCTCATAAAAAGATTGTCACTCTATCCATTCTTTGCTAAAATTGTTTTAAATATGAAGTAATGTAGGTGAATATATGCAAATAAAAAGACCGCAGAAAAATGTCTGCATCTTACTGATTACCTTTATATTGCTTATCGGAATGTGTTTTGACCGTGTTCAAACAGATTCCTGTTTGCCGTATGCAGCATCAGAAATTTCTGATGAACTTTATGAGCATACTTCATCTACTTTGAAAGACACACATGATACCTCTTTTTCTTATCAGATTTATTCTGAATCAATCCTAACAAGACAAGTCTCTTCTTTTGTACATAACCAATTTGCGAGAAGAATCCTTAGTACAAAATCTGGCAAAGGAAATAGCTTGGCTTTCTTTTTGTTGTATCTTCTCCCACTTTTACTTTCATCCATTCTGATATCGGATGCATATGAATTTCAGCCTGATATCCGAAACAATTCTATTATCATACAATATATCCATCATAAGGATGGTAAAAAATCCAAACTTTCTTTCTAAATAGTATCATTTTTATCCTATGTATTGCATAGGTTTATTTTGCGTACTCGCATTACGAAAGAAAGGATTTTTCATATGATTTTATTACAAATACTGTTATTAGTGGTTGGTTTTGCCATGCTTGTAAAGGGAGCTGACTGGTTCGTAGATGGAACAGCAGGTATTGCCAGAAAGTTTGGTATTCCGCAGCTTGTTATTGGTCTTACAATTGTAGCAATGGGAACAAGTGCACCGGAAGCTGCTGTCAGTGTTACAGCAGCTCTTAAGAATAATGCCGGTATCACCATCGGAAATGTAGTAGGCAGTAACATTTTGAACATCTTAATTATTCTTGGTGTTTCTTCTATCATTACAGCCCTGTCCATTCAGTCTTCTACTATTAAATATGAAATTCCATATATGATGGGTATCACGTTAGTACTTCTCTTCATGGGATTTACCGGAGGAATTGTAACACGTCTTGAGGGTAGTATCTTATGGATTCTTTTTATTGTATATCTTTTGTATTTATATCGCCTTGCCCAAAATGGAAAAGAGGAAAAGATAGAAGAAGAGAAAAGTCCTATGATGCTTGTAATTAGTGCCATTGTAGGAGGCTTCACTATTGTTTGGGGAAGCAGCATTACAGTTGACAGCGCTACCGAAATTGCAAAAATGATTGGTTTAAGTGAACGTTTCATCGGTCTTACGATTGTAGCCCTTGGTACCTCACTTCCAGAACTTGTTACCTCGGTTACAGCAGCAAGAAAGGGAAATGCAGATATTGCAATCGGAAATATTGTCGGAAGTAACATTTTTAATATTTTATTTGTTGTCGGAACCTCTGCACTGATTACACCGGTTCCTTTTGAAAAGAACTTCCTGATTGATACAACGATTTCAGCTTTAATCGGTGTTCTTCTTTGGATAAGTGTATTTCGCAGTAAGAAGCTGACACGTCTGTGGGGTATTGTTATGCTGGTCTGCTACGCTGCTTATTTTGTGTATTTGCTACAATAAGACTGTAAATTATATGAAAATGAATTATTCGAACTGTATAGAAAGGAATTTTATTTATGCTTAAAAATATATGTAAAGGAATGATCATTGGTCTTGCCAATATCATTCCCGGTGTCAGCGGTGGAACACTGGCTGTTTCTATGGGAATCTATGACAAACTGATTCACTGTGTTACTCATTTATTCAAGGAATTCAAGCAAAGTCTTATCTTCCTGTTTCCCATTTTTATTGGTATGGGACTTGCTATCGTTGGCAGTGCCTTTGGAATTAGCTATTTATTCGTCAACTACCCATTGCAGACCAATCTGTTATTTACAGGTCTGATTTTAGGAAGCCTCCCACCTATCTGGAAATCCATCAAGGGAAATTCCATTCGAATTGGATACTTAATCACCGGACTTCTCTCCTTCCTGCTTGTTGCAGGACTTGCCCTGCTAAATGGCAAAGAGGGTGCTAATGCCGATCTGTCCTTTGGCTTCCTAAATGTGATCAAGCTTTTTCTTGTCGGACTGGTCGCATCTGCGACCATGGTCATTCCGGGAGTCAGTGGCTCTATGATGTTGTTACTTATGGGATATTATCATCCGATACTGGAAAGCATTCAGCGTTTTATTACTGCATTTTTCAGCTTTCAAATTGCAGATATGTTTGCTGAATGCCTGATTCTTGTTCCTTTTGGGATTGGTGTCGTAATCGGAATCTTTGCGATTGCAAAAATAATAGAAATTATATTTGAAAAATATCGTTTATATGCCTATTGGGGAATTCTGGGACTCGTTTTGTCTTCCCCTGTGGCAATTCTAGTAGTCGGTGGAATGCCTTCTATTGCACCAATTGGCTGTGTTACAGGAATTATCGCCTTAGTAGGTGGATTTGCAGTTGCAGTAAAGCTAGGGGAGTAAATGAAAAAGGAGCATCAAGCTCCTTTTTATATCCCCATAATCAACGACACAATAGGCATGGTAATAACTGACAGTAGTGTCGTTAGTGCGACTCCCCTGGAGGCAAGCTCATAATTTCCATCATACTGCTGGGCAAGCATTGCTGTCATACTTCCAACCGGTGTTGCCAGCATAACCAGAAACACACCATTCAACATTAGGCTTAATCCTAACTGCTTTACGATAAAAAGCCCTATGATTGGAATTACCAGCAGTTTCAGTGCTGTAAAAAGCATCAGCTTTTTATCCGTTATAAGCTCCCTAAGCTTCATCTGAGACATTGCATCACCAATAACAATCATGCTTAATGGTGCTGTCAGATTTCCAATTGTTCCTGCCGCATCCGTGATGACTTTGGGTACCGGGAGTCTGGTTAAATACAGTACAACTGCAATGATGCTGAAAATCACACCGATATTGAAAATCTTACTCCATTGAATTGATTGTTTTTCTTCTTTTTTACTCTCCTCTATCTTTCTCATGGAGCTTACACCATAAGTGTAAATCAGAATATTAAACGGAATCGTGAACAGTGACGCATAAAGTAATGCTTCACTTCCGTACATAGCAGACAATAATGGAAATCCCATAAAACCAACATTGGAAAATACGGTCATTGCTTTGTAAACACCATAATCGCTTCTATTGACACGCAGCAATCTGGGAACTACTTCTGCAAGTACCAACAAAATAAGATAAAAGCAGACTGCCAGCCCAAGCGTTACGGCAAGCTCTTTTCCCTGTATCGTTGATTCCTTATTTGCACTGGAGGACAGAATCAAGGCAGGATTTGCAACATTTACAACGATTCCTGACAGCATCCTGCTCCCCTGTTCATTAATCAAGCCAATTCTTCTGCAAAGAAAACCTATCATCATAATTATGAATAGAACCATCATCTGTTGTAATAAAATCATTGGTATTACCTCATTGTCTCTTTCATCACTCTTAGTACATTACCGTTTGCCAGCTTATCAAGCTGTCTTGGAGTTACTCCTTTTTTCTCAAGGGCATCAAATAATAATGACATCTGTGTCGGGTGTTCAATCTCAAATTCTCCTTCAATTCCATCAAAGTCCGTACCGATTCCGACACAATCCTCTCCACCAATCCTGATAAAATGCAGTACATGTGCTGCTAAATCGTCAACACGGCTCTTTGTTAAATCAGCACTGCGACTGATAAAGTCAGGGCTGAGATTAATACCTGCAACACCTCCATGTTCTGCAAGAATCCGAATCATATCGTCTGTCAGATTTCTCTGATGGGCAGTTAACTCCCTGCAGTTGGAATGCGAAGCAATAAAGGGCTTCTTACTAAGTGATGCTACATCATAGAACCCGCCATCGGATAAATGTGATACATCGATCAGCATTCCAAGACGATTCATTTCCTCAATGGCTTCCTTTCCAAAATCCTTTAATCCCATACTCATAACATCCTGATTTTTCGAATTCGGATAACCAAAACAGTTCTCATAATTCCAGGTAAGTGCAATGGCACGAACACCCTGTTCATAAAGAAAGGCAAGTCTCTCCATGCTGCCTTCTACCATTCTTCCATCCTCTATTGTCAAAACAGCTGACATAAGCCCGTTTTTCCAATTGCTTATGATATCATCATAATTATATGCCATAGCAATAAAGTCTTTATGTATCTCTACCTCATGATAAAGATTTGCCCTCAAAATTCTAAAGTATTCCTCATCCGGTGGCATTTGTAAATTTTCTTCCCCGCTCCTTGGTCGAAAGAATATGGCAAAAAACTGACACATCTGCCTTGCTTCCTGCATCTGTTTTAAGCTCTGCATACCATCATTTTCATATAATAAACTACTATCGCCTGAAAGAGTGCGTAATAATGTATCACAATGCATATCAATATAAGAATACATTCACTTTCCTCCTTATCTGTTTCCTTCTATAGTATTATCTTTAGCTCCCATCTATGTCAAGTCTAACGCAAAAGGGCAAAACGAAACGGCATTCCTGTGAAGTTGAAATGCCGTCTCAAATATGTATGACTAAAGGGAGTGATACAAGCTACAAAAAATAAAAAGATGCTTTCCTAACTGCTATTAGAAAAACATCTTTGTCTCTTGCATGATTATCTTAGCACAATATGTCATTTTTGTATACTTTATCTCGGGAAAAGTTAAAAAATAAAGTTTTATTCTATGTATGCGTTATTATTTTAAGATTGTCTTACGGAAAACTTATTTTTCCATTCTTTTATTACTACGCTTGACACATTTTTTACGACATATTATGATATTTCTATGTTTATAAAAGATTTGAATAGCAAAGGCGCTTTCGGATGATTCGAAAGCGCTTTTCCATTTTATTTCCAAATAGTAAGAAAGGAGATTATGGAAAATGAAGATACAAAATGTTGCCCTTGTTGGAGCAGGTGCCATTGG
>JALEWA010000042.1 GCA_022788085.1 Lachnospiraceae bacterium | reverse complement strand
AGGAATAATATAAAAGTGGAAAGGCACAGAAAGGGAAAATACTTCATAGAATAATAGAAACAGGTCCGGGAGGAATTCCTTGAAAACCTTTCAACAGCCATTAACAGCCCAGGAAGAAACCGGATATCTAAATATGATGTGCAGTGGAGACCGGGAAGCGGCAAATGAGGCACGCAAGATTCTGATTGAAAGAAATCTCCGCCTGGTAGCTCATGTAGCAAAGAAGTATGTTGGAGCAGGAGAGGATATGGAGGATCTGATTTCTATTGGAACGATCGGATTGATAAAGGCTATTTCAACCTTTAGACAGGAGAAGGGAAACAGACTGGGGACATATGCTGCCAAGTGTATTGATAATGAATTACTGATGATGTTTCGTGCAAGGAAGAAGGCTACGAGGGAAATCTCTTTATATGAGCCAATTGGCACTGATAAAGAGGGGAATGAGATTAATCTTCTCGACGTCTGTGAACAGGAGCAAATGGATATTGTAGATAGTATTGATAACATTGAAAAAATCAGCAAGCTTTCCAGATTAATAGAAACCGTTCTGGACGACCGGGAGAAGGAGATTATACGGCTCCGTTATGGTCTTGGAAAAAATCGTGAGATGACACAGCGGGAGATTGGTAAGATGCAGGGGATATCCAGAAGTTATGTTTCACGAATTGAGAAGAAGGCCTTGGAAAAGCTAAAATGTGCTTTCTATAAAATGCAGTAAAGTTTGAAACAGAGTTTCAAACTTTACTGGCGGTTTCAATAGACAAGCAATCATATATCTGCATGAGCATCGTGGACAAATATGAAAAAACAACGATTTTTTACAATTAAATAACGAATTATGACATTTGAATTGAGATATACAGGCATATATGCTATAAAAAGGTTCAGAAACAGCAAAGGAGAAGAGTATATATGTACAGTAAAGTAGTTACAGGAGCAATTAGCGGAATAGAAAGTCTGCTTGCTGTTGTAGAGGTTGATGTATCGACAGGAATGCCGGGCTTTGAAATGGTTGGCCAGCTCAGCAATGAAGTACGTGAAGCCAGGGAACGTGTAAAGGTGGCATTAAAAAATACCGGAATTGAAATACCGGCAAAGAGGATTACCATCAGTATTTCACCGGCAGATATGAGAAAGGAAGGAGCTTCCTATGATCTTCCCATCGCTATTGGAGTATTGGTATCGATGGGATATCTTCCGGAAGAATATGTAAGCAATACTCTGATAGTAGGCGAGCTTGGACTTGATGGAAAGGTAAGGCCGGTCAAAGGAATACTTCCTATTGCAAGGAAGGCAAAACAGAGTGGATACAGGCGTTGTATTATTCCAAAGGCGAATACAAGAGAGGGAGCCATAATCGAAGGAATCGAGATTATAGGAGTAACAAGCCTGAAAGAAACGATTGAGTATCTTGGAAAGAGCGAAACGGAAAAATACGCTATGATACCACCGGCAGATTCGGGACTGTTGGACAGGCTCGAAGAAGAACAGGAGGAGGATGTTGATTTTGCTGAAATAAATGGTCAGGAAGGAGTAAAAAGAGCTGTTGAAATTGCCGCAGCCGGTTTTCATCATGTTTTAATGATTGGTCCACCAGGTTCCGGTAAGACTATGATTGCAAAGAGGATACCGGGGATTCTGCCAAATCTGACTATGGAAGAAAGCCTTGAAGTATCAACTATTTATAGTGTTGCAGGAATGTTGGATGAGAAGAAAGCACTCATGACAAGAAGACCATTTTTGGCACCACATCACACTATTTCAGAACAGGCACTTGCAGGTGGAGGAAGAGTACCAAAGCCGGGTGTCATATCACTTGCCCATCGAGGCGTCTTATTCATGGATGAATTACCTGAATTTCGAAGAAATACACTTGAAATCTTAAGACAACCCCTGGAAGATAAGAGAATACATATTGCAAGAACCTATGGGAGCTTTATTTATCCTGCTGATTTTATGTTGGTAGCTGCCATGAATCCATGTCCTTGCGGATTTTTTCCTGACCGGAACAGATGTACCTGTTCAGAAAATGAAGTAAAACGTTATCTGAACCGAATATCCGGTCCAATTTTGGATAGAATCGATGTAACAATAGAAGCCCCACGAGTTGATATTAAGCAGCTCTCTGCAAATATGAAGAATGAGAGTACAAAAATCATTAAGTCGCGGGTTATGGAAGCAAGAAGCCGACAGGAAAGAAGATATAAGGAAACAAGATATCGTTTTAATGCAGAACTCGGTGTTGGAGACATTAAGGAATATTGTGCTCTGGGGTTAAAAGAACAGGAAATGATGGAACAGGTATTTTGTAAAATGAAGCTTTCTGCAAGGGCATATCATAAGATTATTAAGGTGGCAAGAACGATAGCGGATTTAGATGGATCAGACGAAATCAGGGAGCAGCATTTAGGAGAGGCAATCTGCTACCGAATGAATGATGGAAAATATTGGAATTCTGGAGATGAATCAGTAAGTTAGAGATAAAAGGAGTAAAGATAACGAAATTGGTAACTATGAAGCAACTGAACAGTTACCAGAATTGTTATGTATGAAATAGAAATGGAGTATTATAATATAGAAGAAACAGAAGAAAAGATGTATGCGTGCTGGATTGCTTCCATAATCGGAATAGGAAGAAAAAAGCTTCACGAAATCGTTCGGGCAGCAGGGGCATATAAGGAGGCGTATCTTTTACCGGAAAAACAGATACAGGCTCTCATAGGTGAAAAGGAAAGCCTTAAATGGCAACAGTATAAGAAGAAAACTAATCCACAAATATTATTTCAGAATTTGGAAAAAAGAGGAATCCGGTTTACTTATTTTGGTGCTGCAGACTTTCCTAAAAAGCTGATTCATATACCTGATGTGCCGTTAGGGATTTTCTATTTAGGGAATCTGCCAAATCAGGATAAGCCGGCCATTGCTATGATTGGGGCAAGAAGATATAGTGATTATGGAAGATGTATGGCGGAACATTTTGCTGACCGGCTTGCAAGAGCCGGAATTACGGTAATCAGTGGAATGGCAATGGGAATTGATGGAATCAGTCAGAGGACAGCAATAAAGGCAGGTGGAATATCATATGGTATTTTAGGCTGTGGTGTGGATATCATCTATCCGCCGAGTAATAAGGATTTGTATTATCAATTAATAGAAAGAGGAGGCATCATATCGGAATATGTGCCGGGCACAGAGCCAAGAGCATTATTTTTCCCACAGAGGAATCGGATTATCAGTGCATTATCGGATGTGGTATTAGTTGTAGAAGCAAGAGAGAAGAGCGGCACTTTTATTACAGTGGATATGGCACTGGAACAAGGAAAAGAGGTATATGCCATTCCGGGCAGATGTACAGATGGCCTGAGTATGGGGTGTAATAAACTTCTGCGTCAGGGGGCAGGAATTGCAGTTACCCCGGAAGAATTTTTGGAAGATTTGGGATGGAATGAGAAGTTACAGAAAGCAAAAAAGGATAGTTCTCTCTGTTATGAAATGTCTGATATTGCAAAGAAGCTCTATAATGTTCTTGATATCATTCCCTGCACGCAGAATGCAATGATTATGGCGTTAAGGGAACAAAATGACAACAGTTCCGTTCCGGAAATATGTAGAGGATTATTAGAACTAGAGATGAAAGGAATTGTGTCAAGAACAGGGGTACAATATAAGCTAACAAATCCAAAAATATGATAAATTCTGAAAATATACTTGCAACAACGAAAAATATGGTGTATAGTGGTTCACGATTACGAAAATTCTTAATTTGTATTCGTAACTATGAATATGTGATAAGGGGTAACTTTATGGCAAAGTATCTAGTGATAGTGGAATCACCCGCAAAAGTTAAGACAATTAAAAAATTCTTAGGTGCTAATTATGAAGTATTGGCTAGTAACGGACATGTGCGTGATTTGCCAAAAAGCCAGATGGGTATTGACATAGAGCATGATTATGAGCCTAAGTATATTACAATCAGAGGAAAAGGTGATATTCTGGCAAAGCTTCGAAAGGAAGTCAAAAAGGCAGAAAAAGTCTATCTTGCGACTGACCCTGACCGAGAAGGAGAAGCTATTTCATGGCATCTATATGAGGCTTTAAAACTTGCGGACAAGAAAGTATACCGTATTACATTTAATGAAATTACCAAAAACGCGGTAAAAGAATCCTTGAAGAATGCAAGAGAGATTGACATGAATCTTGTTGATGCACAACAGGCAAGAAGAGTGCTCGACCGAATGGTTGGATACCGCATTTCTCCGCTTTTGTGGGAGAAGATTAAAAGAGGCTTAAGTGCCGGACGTGTGCAGTCTGTTGCACTGCGCATAATCTGTGACAGGGAAGATGAAATAAATGCATTTATTCCGGAGGAATACTGGACTTTGGATGCAGCTTTTCATATTCCGGGTGAGAAAAAGCCACTTATGGCAAAGTATTATGGTACAGAAAACGGTAAGATTGAGATTACCTCTGAGGAACAGTTGAATAAGATTCTGAATGAACTGGAACAGGCAGAATATAAAGTTACAGATGTTAAAAAGGGAGAACGAGTAAAAAAAGCCCCGTTACCATTTACTACTTCAACCTTACAGCAGGAAGCAAGTAAAGTATTGAATTTTTCTACACAGAAGACGATGCGTCTTGCACAACAGCTATATGAAGGTATCGAGATTAAAGGGATGGGGACAGTAGGTATCATAACATATCTGCGTACAGATTCAACAAGAGTATCTGAAGAAGCTGTGGCTATGGCACAGACATATATTGAAGAAGTATATGGAGAGTCCTATGCAGCAAAGGAAACGACTGAGAAAAAGAATGGACCAAAGATTCAGGATGCGCATGAAGCAATCCGACCTACAGATATTCGTAATACACCGGCTGAAATAAAGGAGTCTTTAAGCAGGGATCAATTTCGTTTATATCAGCTGATATGGAAGCGTTTTGCTGCAAGCAGAATGACAAGTGCAAGATATGAGACTACCTCTGTAAAAATAGGTGCAGATAGTCATAGATTTACTGTGGCAGCATCAAAGGTTGTGTTTGATGGTTTTATGAGTGTTTATCGTGATGATGAAGATGATAAGACAGAAGCAAATACAATTGTCAAAGACATTACTAAGGATACGAAGCTTGTGCTGGAGCAGTTTGATAAGAAGCAGCATTTTACACAGCCACCGGCACATTTTACGGAAGCTTCCCTTGTACGTGCTTTGGAAGAGCTTGGAATCGGGCGCCCAAGTACGTATGCACCAACCATTACTACAATCATGGCAAGAAGATATGTAATCAAGGAAGATAAGAATTTATATGTATCTGAGCTTGGTGAGGCAGTAAATAACATGATGAAGGAAGCATTTCCTTCTATTGTAGATGTGAATTTTACTGCAAATATGGAAGCATTGCTGGATAAGGTAGGAGAAGGTGCCATTGACTGGAAGACAGTAGTGTCTAATTTTTATCCTGATTTGGATGAAGCCGTAAATGATGCAGAGAAAAAACTTGAGAAGATAAAAATTGCCGATGAAGAATCGGATGAAATCTGTGATATGTGTGGAAGACGTATGGTAATCAAATATGGTCCTCACGGAAAATTCCTTGCATGTCCGGGATTCCCGGAATGCCGTAATACTAAGACATACTTTGAAAAAATAGGAGTAGCTTGTCCAAAATGCGGTAAAGACATCGTTGTGCGTAAATCCAAAAAGGGAAGAAAGTATTACGGATGTGAAAATAATCCGGAATGCGATTTCATGGTATGGCAGAGACCAGCACAAGAAAAATGTGAAAAATGTGGCAGCCTGATGCTCATTAAAGGTAACAAGCTGGTATGTACCAATGAAGAATGTGGTAATATAAAAAACAAATAAATATTTGTGCAATTTTCTTAAAAACCATGAAAAATTATCCAATTCTGATAAAAGTGTGAGTAATCTTGAAATATCAGTTTGGACTATTGAAAAAAGAGTAAACGTATGTTAAAATGCCCAATATAGATAATTGCGGAATATTTTGACTGGTCGGTAGAAAAACTTGGAGGTTTGTTATGAGTAGCGTACAATTATTAGACAAAACGAGAAAGATTGGTAAACTTTTACACAATAATAATTCCAGTAAAGTAGTATTTAATGATATCTGCAAGGTAATGCGTGATATCGTAGATTCTAATGTATTGGTTATCAGTAAAAAGGGAAAAGTTTTAGGTGTTGGTAATTGTGAAAAGGTAGAAGAATTAAAGGAACTTGTAGAGGATAATGTAGGTGGATTCATCGATCCTATGTTAAATGAGAGATTGTTAGCAATTCTTTCTACAAAAGAAAATGTAAACCTTGCTACATTGGGCTTTGAGAGTACAGATGTACGTAAGTTCCAGGCAATCATTACTCCGATTGAAATTGCAGGTGAGCGTCTTGGTACTCTGTTCATTTACAAGTGTAATGAACAGTATGATATTGATGATATCATTCTTTGCGAGTATGGTACAACAGTTGTTGGACTGGAAATGCTTCGTGCGGTTAGTGAAGAAAGTGCTGAAGAGAATAGAAAGGTAGCAGTTGTAAAATCTGCAATTTCTACATTATCTTTCTCAGAAATGGAAGCTATTACACATATCTTTGATGAACTTAATGGCACAGAGGGTATTCTGGTTGCAAGTAAGATTGCTGATAGAGTAGGTATTACAAGAAGTGTTATCGTTAATGCACTTCGTAAGTTTGAAAGTGCCGGAGTTATTGAATCACGTTCATCAGGTATGAAGGGAACTTATATTAAAGTATTGAATGATGTCGTATTTGAAGAAGTAGAAGCTTTAAAACGCCAGTTAAATAAATAGTAGAACCATATAGTATATGGAGCATATAAGGTCTGCCGGTAACGGTGGATCTTTTTTGCTGCTTAAAAGCCATGCCCACCTCGATTCCGCTACGCTACATCTCGGTGTGGGCTTGCGCGTATAGTCAGAAAGGCAGTGAAGAAAGCCATGCCCACCTCGATTCCGCTGCGCTACATCTCGGTGTGGGCTTGCGCCCTATAATCAAAAAACGAAACACAAAATGTGTATAAATACCCATTTTGTGTTTAATTTTTTGATTGCATGGCTTTAGATTTACATAATCTCAAAAAATAATAAAAATACACTTGAAATATTCTGAAAATAATTTATAATGGAATAAGAAACAGATAATATTATGTAAATTTACAGTTCTATTTACCAATTAGGAGGAGCACAGATGTTTAGTTCGAATGTATACGATTATGTTAACGTATTAGGAACGGCGTTAGATGCTACAGCAACAAGGAATGAGATTATTTCGAATAACTTAGCAAATGTAAATACGCCCAACTACAAGAGAAAGGATATTCGTTTTGAAACAGAATTAAAGCATGCTTTTGTAAACTCTGATAAGAAGACTGTAGATGCAAGGGTACGACACTTGGATTTGGACGCTTTAGAACCTGAAGTATATACAGACTATGCAGACCTTTCTTACCGTTATGATGGAAATAATGTGGATATTGATAATGAAAATGCGATTCTTGCAAAAAACCAGATTAAATATAATGGATTGCAGGATAGCATCAATAAAGAATTTTCTAATTTGAAAATGGTTATGAAATAAGGGGGAATAAACCATGGGAATGTTTGATTCGTTTGATATCAATGCTTCGGGAATGTCAGCAGAAAGATATCGTATGGATATTATCTCACAGAATGTGGCTAATGCAGAAACAACAAGAACAGAAGATGGAACTCCTTATGTGAGAAAAGTAGTTACTTTTGAGGAAAAACAGGATACGAAGAACAGAAGATTCTCACATATGCTTGATACGGCATTTAGCAATTTGAGCGGAAGACCAATCGGTCAGATTAATTCGGCAGAGCTTACGAGTGCAGGAAAGGGCGTAAAGATTGGTGGAGTTTATGAGGATACATGGACAGAACCGAATATGGTATATGATCCTTCACATCCTGATGCAGATGAAAATGGCTATGTAACATATCCAAATGTAAGCACAATCACAGAAATGACAAATCTGATTGATGCAAGTCGCGGATACGAAGCGAACGCAACTGCATTTGAAGCGAGTAAGTCAATTGCACTAAAAGGACTTGAGATGAGCCAGTAATATAAAAGGGGAACAGCTAAAAGGGGAGATAGGAAATGACAATAACAGCAGCAAATGACATTAGCGACTTATATAATATAAGTTCAGATGCAGTGAAGAACACCTTGTATGGAAGTACACAGGAAACAGAAGAAAACCAAAATATGTTTGGAACACTCCTGAACGCAGCAATGAATAACATCAATGAAACAAATGGATATTTGTCAGACCAGGAGAATGAAGAACTGAAAATTGCAATGGGAATCAGTGAAAATACACATGATCTTTCTATTGCAATTCAGAAAGCGGAAACAGCACTTCAATATACATTGGCAGTGAGAGATAAACTTCTTACAGCATATAACGAGATTATGCAGATTCAGATTTAAGGGGAATAAATAAGAGTCTGTAATTGCAATATAGAAGGGCATAAGACGTAAAGACGCGTTAAGGATTAAGGGGACTTGAAAAGGAGACACTTGAGATGGTTGACAAGGTGATGGAGATATGGAAAAAATTCTACGAAAGGATAAAGGAATGGTGGAATAAATTCCAACCAAAACAAAAAACACTCATCATATGTGTAGGAGTAGGGGTAGTTATTGCAATCAGTATTCTGATTGCAGTGTTGACAAGAAAACAGTATGAAAGCCTGGTAGTATGTGAGTCTACAAAAGAGGCATCACAGATTAAGGAACTGCTGGAAGGAGAAGGACTTGATTATAAGGTATCAAGCGACGGACTCTCTTTTCAGATTCTGAATACACAGGTTTCAGATGCAAATTTGCTGCTTGGTGCGAATAACATCCCAACTTCAGCATACACATTGGACGATGTTTTGGATGGAAGTTTTTCGACAACGGAAGCAGATAAGCAGAAAAGATATCGCTTATATCTGGAAAGCCAGATGGAGGATGATCTTGAAAGCTATGCAGCGGTAAGCACGGCTACCGTACAGCTTACCATTCCGGAAGATAATGGTACATTAATTGCACAGAACCTTGAAACATATGCGAGTGTCTTGCTGGAAATTGTTGATGGTGCATCCTTTACAGAAGAAAGTGCAGCAGCAATGGCAAGATTCGTTGCAACAGCATTAGGAAATGACACAACAGACAATGTTACGATTACAGATGTAAACGGAACCATCTGGTTCCCGGTAGAAGATACTTATGCTTCCATCGAAAAGGCAGATACCATGATGATGCTGAAGCAGGAGGCAGAGAGCCTTATTAAAAATGAGGTAAGAAAGGTTCTTCTTGGAACAAATGAATTCACACAGATAGAAGTTGCAACAAATGTTTCTATGGATTTCTCACAAACGGAAATCACAGAACACAATTATACACCGGCTGAGGGGCAGGAGCAGGGCGTACTTTCACATGAAGAGGTTTATCAGTCAAATGCAAAGGATACAACAGGTGGAGTCCCTGGTACAGATTCCAATTCAGAAACAGACTACATGATAGATTCGTCGACAAGTACAGATTCCAGTACATATGAACGCAAGAGTGATTACCTTCCAAATGAGAAGATTACCACAACAAAGATGCCGACCGGAAAAATCGTATACAATGATTCATCTGTATCTGTAGCAGCTGTAAGATATAAGATCCTTCGTGAAGAGGATGCACAGATTCAGGGACTTTTAGATGGCATTACGTGGGAAGAGTATAAGCTTGCCAATGATGTCAGAACAAAACTGGAAGTTGATGAAGACCTGGTAAGTGTAGTTGCAACAGCTACAGGAATTCCTTCTAAAAATGTTACCTTTGTTGCTTATGAGGAAATGCAGTTTATCGATGCAGCCGAGGAAGAAGTATCTTATAAGGACATTATTCAGATTGTCTTAATTATCATTATCCTTGGATTGCTTGGCTTTGTAGTATTCATGAGCTTGAGAACAAAGAAAGAGGTAGAAGAGGAAGAAGAAATTTCAGTGGAAGATTTATTACAGTCTACACAGCAGGAAGAACTTGAAAATATTGAATTAGAACAGAAGTCAGAAGCAAGAAAACTGATAGAAAACTTCGTAGAGGAAAATCCGGAAGCAGTGGCTACATTGCTACGTAACTGGTTAGATGAGGATTGGGGGTAATCATACATGGCTGAAAAGGAAGACTTAAAAGGGATACAGAAAGCGGCAATCCTATTGATTGCACTCGGTCCTGAAAAATCATCTATGATTTTTAAACATTTAAAGGAAGAAGAAATTGAAGATCTTACATTGGAAATAGCAAATACAAAAAGTGTTACATCACAGTTAAAGGAACAGGTTATTAATGAGTTCTATGAAGTGTGCCTTGCACAGCAGTATATTGCAGAAGGCGGTATTGGCTATGCAAAGGAACTTCTGGAGAAAGCACTTGGCTCAGAAAAAGCATTGGATGTCATTGGAAAGCTGACAGCTTCTTTACAGGTAAAACCTTTCGAATTTATCAAAAAGACAGATGCTTCACAGCTGCTTAACTTCATTCAGGATGAACATCCACAGACAATTGCTTTGGTTCTTTCTTATCTGTCATCAGGACAGGCAGCAGCAGTACTTGCTGCATTGACCCCTGAGAAACAGGCAGATGTAGCAAGAAGAATTGCAACGATGGACAGAACAAGTCCGGATGTCATCAAGGAAGTCGAGAGAGTGTTGGAATCAAAGCTTTCTTCACTGGTAAATCAGGATTACACCATTATTGGCGGCGTAGATGCCGTTGTAGATATCCTGAATACAGTAGACAGAGGAACAGAGAAGCACATCATGGAAACACTGGAAATCGAAGAACCAGAGCTTGCAGACGAAATCAGAAAGAAGATGTTCGTATTCGAAGATATCCTGCTGCTTGATGACCGTGCAATCCAGAGAGTGCTTAGAGACGTTGACAACAATGATCTTGCTATTGCATGTAAAGGTTCCAATGAGGAGGTTCAGAATGCAATCTTCAGTAATATGTCTAAGCGTCTTGCAGAAATGATTAAGGAAGATATGGAATTCATGGGACCTGTTCGTATGAAGGATGTAGAGGAAGCACAACAGAAGATTGTTAATATTATAAGAAAACTTGAAGACTCTGCTGAAATTGTTATTTCCAGAGGTGGAGGTGACGAAATCGTTGTCTAAAGGTGGCGTATTAAAATCCGGCTGGGTAATGATAAATCCGGCTCAAACAAGAGTAATTGATACAAATGCGATGGTTGAGAACAAATTAAAGGAATTATCCTTTAAGCTGGCAGCAGAAACAGATGGGGATGCCGGATTTACAGAAGGCTTTGTGCAGGGAATCAAAGCAGAACAAGTGGCAGAGCTTGTTGGAGAAGCTACAGAGAATATTCCGGAGGAACCAATAAACGAATCTTCAGAACATGAGATTGCACTTCAACAGGCAATGCAGGAGATTGAAGATATGAGGTCGCAGGCACTTGCAGAAATAGAAGAGGCAAGAGTACAGATCATTGAGGAGGCAAAGAAGGCTGGCTATCAGGAAGGCTTTTCACAGGGAAAAAAGGAAGGCTATGACAGGGGACACGCAGAAGGTCTTAACAGTGTGGCCAAAGAGAGGGAAGAGGCCTTACAGGAAATATCACTTCGGACAGCTCAAATGGATGAAGAATATCAAAAGAAAATGGATGAATTGGAACCACAGTTCATTGAGACATTGACAGGTATTTATGAGCATATATTCCATGTAAGCTTAAAGAATTCGAGAGACCTTGTTGTTTATCTCATTGCAAATACAATGCGTAATTTGGAAGGCAATAGTGGCTATCTGGTACATGTTTCGAAGGAGGATTATCCATTTGTAAGCATGCAAAAGAAGGAATTGATTAAGGGAACAGGAATTCCGCTGGAAGCTATTGACATTTTAGAGGATGCAACGCTTGGCAGAAGTGAATGCATGATAGAAACGGGAAATGGTGTTTTCGATTGTAGTCTTGGAACTCAGCTAGAGGCTTTGAATGAAGAATTAAAATTATTATCATATGAACCGCGAAAGACAGAAGGGTGAGATATGGAAGCAGGAATTTCCTTTGATAAGTATCGGTCAGTATTGAATAAAACCTATTTTAAAAAGCTTGGAAAGGTAGAGAATGTAGTAGGTCTTACGATTGAATCGGCAGGACCTGACGCCAAGCTGGGAGACCTTTGCAGAATCTATACAGATGCTCAGAAGCAGAGCTTTATTCTGGCAGAGGTTGTAGGCTTTAAGGATAAAAAAACATTACTTATGCCATATGAGGTGACAGATGGAATTGGATTAGGGTGTATCGTAGAAAATATGAACTATCCATTAAGCGTTCCGGTAGGAGATTGGCTGCTTGGAAAAATTCTTGATGGACTTGGAAGAAGCATTGATGGTTATCAGCCGGATCCAAGAAGTGTCGAGAGATATCCGCTGGAAGCACCGCCGCCGGATCCAATGAGCCGTACTATCATTAATGAAGTGCTTTCTTTGGGAGTAAAAGCAGTAGATGGCCTGATTACAGTTGGAAAAGGACAAAGAATAGGTATTTTTGCAGGTTCTGGTGTTGGAAAGTCGACATTGATGGGTATGTTTGCCAGAAATACAAAGGCAGATATTAACGTAATCGCACTCATTGGAGAACGAGGCAGAGAGGTAAAGGAATTTATAGAAAGAGACCTTGGCGAAGAGGGAATGAAGCGTTCGGTTGTTGTTGTGGCAACCTCGGATAAACCGGCATTGGAACGTAATAAGGCGGCAAAAACAGCAACCGCTATCGCAGAGTACTTCAGGGATCAGGGAAAAGACGTACTATTGATGATGGACTCTTTAACACGTTTTTCCATGGCACAAAGAGAGATAGGGCTTGCAAGTGGTGAACCGCCGGTAACACGAGGATATCCACCAAGTGTATATTCAGAAATGCCAAAGCTTTTGGAGCGTGCAGGATGCGCTGAAAAAGGCTCTATTACAGGACTGTATACAGTACTGGTAGATGGAGAAGATTTTAACGAACCTATAACGGATACGGCAAGAAGTATTCTGGACGGGCACATTATGTTGACGAGAAAGCTTGCTAATAAGAATCATTATCCGGCAATTGATGTATTACAGAGCATTTCAAGATGTATGTCGATGATTGCAAGTAAAGAACATAAGGAGGCAGCAGGTAAGTTAAAGAACATCATGGCGACCTATAATGAAGCAGAAGATTTGATTAATATAGGAGCATACAAAAAAGGCAGTAATCCAAATATTGACAATGCAATTAACAAGATTGATGCCGTGAATGGATTTTTATTACAGTCTACTGAGGATAAGTTTGATTTCGAAGAGACATTGGAACAGCTGCAAGGCTTGTTTATAGAATAGTGCAGGAATACTGTTCTAATAAGCCGGATAGGAGTAAGATATGGCAAGATTCCATTATAAGATGCAGGGTATCTTGGATATAAAAGAAAAGCTGGAAACAAGAGCCAAGCAGGATTTTGCGGAGGCAAACAGAAGGCTTGCCGAAGAAAAAGAGAAGCTTGCTACATTACAGGCAAGAAAAGAGGCTTTCCTGGAAGAGGGAATAAATCTTCGTATGGAACGCATTGATGTCAGAAAGATAAAAGAGAATAAACTGGCTGTCATGAAAATGGATGAATACATTAGTAAGCAGATGATTCAAATCAATCAGGCAGCCAGGGCAGTGGAGAGAACAAGAGCAGTGTTGCAGGAACTTGTACAGGAACGTAAAGCTCATGAAAAATTGAAAGAAAATGCTTTTGCTGAGTTCATGAAAGAAGAACAGAATCAGGAAAGCAAAGAGATAGATCAATTGACGACATATACACATGGACAGAAACTGATGGGAGAACACGAACATGGCAGGTAAAAATGCAAACTTAAGTCCTGATGCACCGGAAATGCAGATGCAGCAGCTAAAGGAATCTAAAAAACAATTTAAACAGGAAGAAAAGAACAGAAAAAAAGAAGCCAGGCAACGTGCAAAGGAACTGGAGAATCAGGAGCGGGAACTTGATGAGCAGATTGATGGAAATAATGTATCAGTTGTTATTGTTACCATTTTTATTATTGTAATCTGGCTTGGAATTCTTGCTTTGTTAATAAAGATGGATGTAGGTGGCTTTGGCTCTAATGTTTTGACACCTATTTTTAAAGATGTACCGGTAGTAAATATGCTTCTACCGTCAGAAACAACAACAGAAACAGCGAAAAAGGAAGAAGCCTATGGTGGATATAGTAGCTTAAAGGAAGCAGTAGAACAGATTAAAAAGTTAGAGTTGCAGCTTGACCAGGCACAATCTACAAATGCAACCTATACAGAGCAGATAGAAGCATTGAAGGCAGAAGTAAAGCGCTTGAAGACCTTTGAAGAGAATCAGGTTGCTTTTCAGGAGATAAAAGAAGAGTTCTATGAAGAGGTTGTATATGCAGAAAATGGCCCGGGGGCTGATGAATATCAGAAATATTATGAAGAAATGGATCCAGCAACAGCTGAGAAACTATATAAACAGGTTATTCAGTCGGAAACAGCAGATAAGAAGATGAAGGAGTATGCAACAACCTTTAGTAATATGCAGGCTTCGGAGGCAGCAGCAATCCTTGGTTCCATGACGGATAATCTTGAATTGGCAGCACAGATTTTGGAATCCCTGGACGTAACGAACAGAGGAGCAATTATGGGTGCTATGGATCCTGTAGTAGCTGCAAAAATTACGAAAATAATGGATCCTAACTCTTAATGACATTACCTGAATTACCGATATATATTATGTAAGCATAACGCGCTTTCACGAGCGCGTTTTGTACCTTGATAATTAAAGAGAGGAGGAAATGGTATGACAAGCACATCTGTAAGAGATGCAGTGTATGGAATGGGTAACATAGCCAATACAAGCGCTGCAAAGAATACAGAAAGTACACAGTCAGGAGAACTTGATTTTGGTAAGATCATGAATCAGGTTAAAGACAAAACAAAACAGACTGTGCATCAGTCAGATAAACAGATGGCTGAAAAGAAAGCTGCTCCGGAGCAAAAAGAAATGCAGGGACAGGAGAACAAAGCAGCTCTTAAGACGGACAAACCGGCAACAAAAGAAGAAGTCAGTGAAAAAAAGCCTATAAGCGATACAACAGAGAAACAAAATGTATCAGAGGCTGAACCAGTCGATGAAGAACTGGAGGCTGCAGTAGAAGAAGCAGTAAAAGAAATCGTAAAAGAGGTCATGCAGGAAGTAGAAGAAACACTTGAGGTTAGTGAAGAAGAATTGCTGGAGGTTATACAACAGCTCGGATTACAGCCAATGGATTTACTAAATCCGGATAACATGGCATCGATAATGACGTCATTGACAGGAGAAGATTCTACCATACAGCTTGTGATGGATGAAGATATGTATCAGACTTTACAGGATCTGATGCAAATGGTAGATGAGAAAACACAGGAGCTTCTTAGCAGCACTGGACTTTCTGATGAAGAATTGGAAGCTGTTCTTGACCAGTTGAAATTATTGATCGAACAACAGGTATCAAGAGAAGAAAATGGTATGCAGGAAGCAAAAATACTGCCATTTGAACAACCAAAGCCTTTTTCAGACATGGCAGAGCCAATGGAAGAAGGAAAGGTACCGGTTATCATAAAAGATGATACGGATAATAATGTGCAGGAATCACCAAACCTGGAAAAACCAGAGAAAACAGCAGAAGTCATGGTAGAAGATACACATGTCGAAAAGGAGGCCGGTGAAAGAGAAGAATCATCATTTCAGCAACAGCAGAACATGCAGAGCTTTCAAAACATGAATGAGGAGATTGCAGAACTGGCTCAGGAAAGCAAAATACAAGACTCTAATCTTCCAAATACGGAAAGCATTTTAAAACAGCTTGCTGATTTTGTGAAAATACAAAATGGTAAAGAATTGACGGAAATGGAGTTACAGCTTCATCCGGCGAGTCTTGGAAATGTACGTGTCATGCTTTCGACAAAAGGCGGCGTTGTAACAGCACAGCTTACAACAGAAAATGAAGTGGTAAAGAATGCAATCGAATCTCAGGTTTCACAATTAAAGCTTAATCTTGAAGAACAGGGAATCAAGGTGGAAGCAATTGAAGTATCTGTTGCAAGTCATCAGATGGAACGTAATCTGGAACAGAATGCAGGAGAACGGCAGAACCAGGAACAAACAGATAAAGCAAACGGAATTCATAAAATCCGTAAAACAAGCATCAATCTGAATTCCTATGAAAATGAGGAAGAACTTATAGAAGATATTACAGATGCAGATGATGCAACAAGAATTGCTATGGAAATGATGGCAATTGGAGGCAACAGAATGGATTTACTTGCGTAGGAAGAAGGGAAATAAATTATGAGTTTAATAGCACCATATGTAGACGGGAAGCTACAAACATCAACAACTTCATCAGAGTCCCTGAAAAACTCCTCCAATAAGTCGACAGTAGACAGTGATACTTTTCTTACTTTGCTGGTAGCAGAAATGCAGAATCAGGATCCTTTGGAACCAACCAGTAATACAGAATGGGTATCTCAGTATGCAACCTTTACACAGGTTGAGCAGATGACCGAAATGGGAGAGTCAATGGACATGCTTCGTGCTAACAGCATGATCGGCAAAGAAGTTGTCATGAAGGTAACAAGCGAAAGCACAGGAGAAACAAGCTATAAGCGTGGTGTAGTAGATTATGTTACAGTAGAAGAAGGAAAGGCATTCCTGGTAATTGATGAAGAGAAATACTCTATGAGTGATCTTGACAGTGTAGCAAGTGAAGAGTACTTCGATGCGTATGATAAATATACAGAATTTACGGGTATGCTGGATGCGCTTCCAAGCCTTAATCTGCTTGATAAGTCTTATGAGAATACAGTTGGCAAGGTATATGATCTGTATAACAGTCTGACAGAATATCAGAAGGATTATGTCGATAAATACGCTTCCGGTTATGTAGAATCATATAAAGCTTATTTAAAGAAGATGGAACAGCTTGGAGTTACTTATGGAGAAACTACGGAAGCGGAAGAAGAAATAACTACTCTGGATGATGTATTAGAAGCATTTAATAAGAAGATGGATGCACTGATGACCCAGATTACTACATTAAGTAACAATATTCAAAGCAATGCTTCAGGTAATCAGTCTCCCGGTGTCACAGAAGTGAACAATGCAGTCGATCATACACAGTCAGGAAGCGAAACAGGAAGCAGTGACGTGACGGACAGTACACAGTCGGGAAGCGAAACGGGAAGCAGTGATGTGACAGACAGTACACAGTCAGGAAATGAAACGGGAAGCAGTGATGTGACAGACGGTACACAGCCAGGAAGCGAAACAGGAAGCAGTGGCGTGACAGACAGTACACAGTCAGGAAGCGAAACAGAAAGCAGCAGTGTGATACAGGCGGCAGAAGAGACAGGCAGTGTGCAGACATCCGCTGGTGATGAAAGCGCGACAGATGATGTTCTGGATCAACTGACAAAGGATACTGAAAACGTGTAGTCAAAAGCCGGCAAGGGTAAGGAGAGATGCAGATGAATATAAGCAACAAACAATTCCTTTCCATTGAGCAGCTACAAGATCAGTTCTTAACGCAACAAAAGAGTAAACCCAATATAAAGACATCAGAGAGCTTGAGCTTTGAAGAGATTCTTCAAAAAACGCAACAGGAGGGAGAAGTTAAATTCTCAAAGCATGCAGCAAACAGACTGAATGACAGGAATATTGAGCTTACCGAAGAACAACTGGAAAGGTTGAATGATGGTACGAAAATGGCAGGTGAAAAGGGTATCAGAGAATCCCTGGTGCTGGTTGATGAACTTGCATTTATCGTAAATACCAGAAGTAATACTGTAATAACAGCCCTGACTCAGGGGGAAACAAAAGAAAATATTTTTACAAATATTGATGGAGCCGTAATTATTTAGTAGCCGGACCTTTTAAGGAGGCTATCGCTTTTGAACGACAGAGAAAGCAGAGTGCGGCAAGGAATTTAGGAGGTCATTCATTATGATGAGATCACTTTTCTCTGGTGTATCAGGTTTAAGAACACACCAGACAAGAATGGATGTTATAGGTAACAATATAGCAAACGTTAATACAACTGCATACAAATCTATGTCAATTAACTTTTCTGATTTGATGTATCAGACAACACAGGCTGCGACAGGACCAAATGCAACAACAGGAACAGCTGGAACGAATCCAAAGCAGATAGGTCTTGGTGTACAGACAGCAGCCATTTCTACCAAGATTACAGAAGAAGGTGCAACACAGTCAACCGGTAATCCTTTTGACCTTAAGATTTCCGGTGATGAATTCTTCGTTGTCAGCAACGGTGTGGATACTTTCTTTACAAGAGATGGTTCCTTTTATGTAGATGCATCAGGAAACCTTGCCATGTCAAGCACAGGCTACAATATTATGGGGTGGGGAGTAGACCCTGAAACAATGAATATCAAGAAGGATACCGTACAGCCACTTGTTATCATGGGACCGGATAATGAGACATATCCGGCTGAGTGGACACAGAAGGCAACCGCATCCGGTATCGTGGACTGGTTCGATGATGACCAGAGTGAAAAAGCCGGAGGTGCCATGAACCTTCAGATTTATGATAAGCTTGGTTACAGCTATACTGTAAAGTTCAGCTTACATAATGGTTCTAAACCGGAAACGGTAGACCAGAACTACAGTTATTATGTTCAGGTGGATGATATCGTAGATGCAGAAGGTAATTCTATTTTAACAACAGATGCGAAGAAAAATGCTGTTGTATTTGGTAACGGAACCTCTTCAGACAGAATTACCGTAAATGAAACATATGGTGTGAACAATGGTAAGGTAGAGGGAACAACCACAGGTGGGACTACCACATATCCTGTATATGCAACTTTCTCTTATGATACGGATGGCGATGCTACAAATGGAAAAGAAACAGTTAGAGTAATGCTAAAGGATGCAAATGGTTCAACAGCGAACACAGCGCTATTTAATGATAATGGTACTTTGAATACAAATGCTGTACTCCAAACAGAAACGGGTGGTACGATTAATTGGCAAAATGGCGCAACAGCACCAACTGCAGCACAGATATTCCAGGAACTGTATGGTACTTCTATTTCTCCAACTATTATTACAGCCGCTACTATTGATGCTAAGACAGGAACTTTGAATGTAACGGAGAAGAATATTACCAATGGTTCTATTCTTGAATTCTCCGGTAAAGATGGTTCTTTCTTAAGAGCCGGTGGTGGTACAGATGCCAATACAACAACGCTTGATTTATCCGCATTAGGTGATGCTTTTACCAAGATTGATATTGATTTCTCTAAGACAGTTGTATCTGATAATAAGGGAAAGTCTACCATTGGAATTGAAAAAGGAGATGCAAGTGGACTTCAGGCAGGACGTGCATTAGGAACACTTCAGGGTGTATCCATTCAGACGAATGGTATGATTTATGCTTCTTACAGTAATGGTCAGCAGAAGCTCTTGGGTCAGATCGCAGTAGCAGAGTTCGCAAACCCATCCGGTCTTCAGAAGGAGGGAGAAAATCTATATTCTGCAACACAGAACTCTGGTGATTTTGATGGAATTGGTATTGATATTACAACGAATGGTGATAAGATGAATACAGGCGTACTCGAAATGAGTAATGTAGACCTGTCATCTGAATTTACCGACATGATCACAACGCAGAGAGGATTCCAGGCAAATAGCCGTATCATTACCGTATCAGATACACTCCTCGAAGAACTTGTAAATTTGAAACGATAACGTAACTTTTAGTATAGGTCGAAGCACTTGCTGCTGAGACCGTAAGAACATGATTCAAGAAGCAAAAATGCCATTGCGAAGCAATTTAGGATGCATTTTTGCATCGTATCTATGAAGGTACTGAATAGATACACGATAACAATTAAATAAAATGACAGCGTAGTTTGACAAAAGAATAGATAAGAAGGGAGGATTACTATGTGATTCTCCCTTTACTTATGGAATAGGAAAGGAATTTTGTATGATTGAAGTAACAAGACTGAATGGAACCAAGATGCTTGTAAACACAAGTTTAATTGAAACGGTGGAAGAAACACCGGACACCATGATTACGTTAACCTCTGGTAAGAAATTGATTGTGAAAGAGAGCAGGCAAGAGGTAAAAGAGCTTGTAAGAATAACGAGAAAAGACGTTTTTTCGGATTTCCATACGGAAAATTGATAAAAATCAGCAAAATTTTCAGAAAATTATTGCAATTTATGTAACCTTACAGTATTATAGATATATAAGAAATGTCAAAAAATGTTTGGCAAGTAAAAGGGGTGTGTAAAAAAGTGGATTTAGCGTCAATAATTGGCCTTGTGGTATGTATGGCACTTGTTATATTTGGTATTATTGGTGGCGATGACGGTGTGGCTGCAATAGGATTCTTTATGAGTGGATCGTCAGCACTGATTACCTTTGGCGGTGCAATATGTGCAACCATGGCTTCTATGTCAATGTCGGATTTTATTGGAGGACTAAAAAGTATTCTTTTGATTTTTAAGCCGGTTACAGTTAATATACCGGAGATGATTACGAAAATCATTGATTTATCTAATGTGGCTAGAAAAGAAGGATTGCTTTCCTTGGAAGAAGCGGCAGGCGATTTGGAAGACAATTTCATGAAAAAAGGAATTTTACTGATTGTTGATGGTACTGATCCAGAACTGGTACGAAGCATTTTGGAAACAGAACTGGACAGTATTGAAGAAAGACATAAGAAAAATATAGGATTTTGGGATACATGTGCTTCCATGGGACCTGCATGGGGTATGATCGGTACGCTGATTGGTTTGGTTATCATGCTGCAACATATGTCGGATCCGTCAACGCTTGGACCATCCATGGCGGTTGCATTGATTACTACGTTTTATGGTTCCATGCTTGCGAACTGGATTTGTACTCCTGTAGCAAATAAACTAAAAGCAAATAATGGAATCGAAATCCAGGCAAAAGCAATTATGATTGAAGGCTTGCTATCTATACAGGCAGGTGAGAATCCCCGAGTTATCGAAGAAAAACTGAAATCTTTCCTGCCACCGAAGGATAGAACAGTATCCGCTGAAGAAGGTGGTGGAGGTGAAGCTTAATGGCGAAAAAAAAGAATGAAGAGGTAAAACAGGGCCTTGCCGAATGGATGGGTACTTTCTCGGATATGATGACATTGCTGATGTGCTTTTTCGTAATGCTATTCTCTATGTCAAGCATTGATGCTGCAAAGTTTGAGGAAGTAGCACAGTCCTTCCAGCAGACTGTCAGTATATTTAAGGGTGGTGCGAAAGCAATCGGCGATGGAATACTGATCAGTAATGGTGTCAGCCAGCTAAATCAATTAGATGAGTATTACAATACTACCGGTAAAACGGCAGAAAGCGATTCTGATGAATTGGAGTTCAAAGAGAATGCGCAGGGAATGGATGAACTTACAGAAAAGCTTGGTGCTACGGAAGAGGAAATGAAAGATCTTCAAAAAGCGATATCAGAGCTTGAAGAAGAAAAAATGAAGCTATCAGAAAAAATGGCAGAGAAAATGGAAGAAGCTTTGTCAGAAAGTATGATGGAAGATAAAATTGATGTGGAATTTAATTCTAATTGTGTTATATTATCATTAAACGGAGCGTTCCTATTTGATTCCGGTCAGGCAGAACTAAAGGAAGAAGCAAAGCCGGTATTAAATAAGATTGGCGTACTGCTTTCGAAATATGCAGACAGCATAATTGAAATTGAAGGTCATACGGATTCTGTTCCTTTAAATGGAGGCAGATATGAAAATAATGACGTATTAAGCAGCTACAGAGCCTTAACGGTATTTAATTATCTGAAAGAAAATGCAGCGATTGATCCGGGCATTATGAAGCATTCGGGAAGAGGGGAATATTTACCGATTGCAGATAATTCAACACCAGAGGGAAGAGCAAAAAACAGACGAGTTGAAATTAAAATTTATAACTCATTGAGTGCCTATTAAAAGGGGGAGTGCATGAAATGAAGAAGAATCTATTATCTATTATTATTCTGGCACTGTTAGTAGTTAACATTGTATTATCAGCAATTATGATGATTAGCGTAACAAGTGCATCTAAAAAGACAGCAGCATTAGTGGCAGACATATCTACTATTATCGGTCTCGAAATTGACGGAGTTGAGAAAACCGGAGTGGTCGGTGCTGTTTCACAAGCGGATACAACTGTATATGACCTGACTGATGAGATGACGATTCCTTTGAAAAATGGTGAGGATGGAAAGGCTCATTATGCAGTAGGAAAGGTATCCTTATCTATGAATTCCAAACATGAAGATTATGCTACTTATTATGAAACTTTCTCAACCAGAGAAGGATTGATTAAGGATATTATTTTTAGTGTATTTGCAAATTACACAATGGAGGAGGCAAAAGCCAATTCAAATCAGATTAAAGCAGAAATTCTGGAAAAGATTCAGGAACTGTTTGGATCAGACTTTATCTTTGGCGTATCCTATAGCTTCCTGTATTCATAAATATTCGAAAAAGACCTCTTAATTACAGCTACAGGAGGTGATTAGCAACATGGGAGAGGTATTATCTCAAAGTGAGATTGACAGCTTGCTCGCAGCGTTAAGCAGTGGCGAGCTGGATGTAGAGGAAATGCAGGAAAAGGATGAAAGACAGGTGAAAAACTATGATTTCTCCCGTCCTGCCAAATTCTCAAAAGAACATTTAAGAACATTAGGCATGATTTTTGAACATTATGGAAGATTACTATCTACTAATTTACCAGTATATTTGCGGAAGAATGTGCAGGTGAGCGTAGCGAGTTCGGAAACAGTAACCTTTGCAGAATTTTCAAACGCTTTGTCGAATCCGGTACTGCTTACAATTGTCAACTTTTCACCATTACAAGGAAGTATCATAATGGAACTTACATCCGGTCTTGGTTATGCAATTATTGACAGAATGCTGGGTGGAAAAGGAGAAACGCTGGAAAAAACCAGAGAATTCTCTGAAATCGAGATGAGTATTATTGAACGTGTCATGGTTATCTGTATGCAACTGTTAAGAGAACCATGGAAGAACGTAACGGAGGTCAATCCTTATCTGGAAAGAATTGAAACAAATCCACAGTTCGCACAAATCATCTCACCAAGTGATATGGTTGCATTAGTTACCATGAATGTAAAGATTGGTGATGTTGAAGGTTTGATGAATGTATGTCTTCCGTTTTTTACGTTGGAATCTGTTATGGACAGACTCAATACAAAGTATTGGTTCTCTAATATGCAGAAGATGGACGAGGAAGATTATGAACAATTCATTGAAGTCATGATTCGTAAGGTAGATGTTCCGGTAAAGGCAGTGCTTGGTAAGAGCGTGATAACGGTTCAAGATTTTGTGAATATTCAGGTAGGCGATATCATTCGACTTGATTCAAAGGTAGACGACGAACTTGACGTCTATGTTGGTAATATTAAGAAGTTCTCGGCAGTGCCGGGAGCAAGTAAGGAATCATACGCAGTGAGAGTAACATCAGTTAACAGGGAGGAGGAATAGACAATGGATGGTATGTTATCTCAAGATGAAATAAATGCGTTGCTGAACGGCGTAGACTTATCGGCAGACAGTGGTATGGAAACAAGTACAGCAACAGCAACAATGGAAGGCGGAGAGCTGACAGAAGTAGAAAAGGATGCAATTGGCGAAGTAGCCAACATCAGTATGGGAACTTCAGCCACAACGCTCTACTCATTAGTTAATAAGAAGGTTAACATTACAACTCCTGTAGTTGAAGAAACAACTTGGGATGATGTTGTTAACAATTATGAAAAACCGTGTGTATTTATACAGATTAAATATACAGTAGGATTAAATGGTACCAATATTCTGATATTGAAAGAGCATGATGTTAAAGTAATTACAGACCTTATGATGGGCGGTGATGGAACAAACTTAGATGGAGAAATTACAGAACTTCATTTAAGCGCGATTTCCGAAGCAATGAATCAGATGATGGGATCTTCGGCAACATCACTTTCTTCTATGCTTGGAAAGACAATTGATATCAGCCCGCCAGAAGCAAGTCTGGTAGATTTACAATCCAGAGAGCCAAAGGAATTAACTCCTCTGCTTGGTGATAAATTTGTAAAGATTTCCTTTAATATGCAGATTGAAGATCTTGTGGATTCCACATTGATGCAGTTATATCCGATGGATTTTGCAAAATCTATTTATGATACATTTATGATGCAGCAGATGGGTGGATCCGATACATCGGCATCAGAGCCAACACCGGCTCCTACACCAGCTCCGACTCCTTCAGCTGCAGCACCAACTCCTACACCAGCTCCAACACCACAGCCACAGATGTCAATGCCACAACAGAGCATGGATATGGGACAGATGGGCATGCCGCAAATGGGAATGCCACAGATGGGCATGCCGCAGATGGGAATGCCACAAATGGGTATGCCAATGAATAACATGAATTATAGCATGCCATATGGTATGCCGAATGTGAATATTCAGCCGGCACAGTTCCAAAATTTTGCACCCGGTGGTACTGAAATGGTCAGTGCAGAGAGCGTTGGATTAATCAAGGATGTTCCATTGGAGGTTACGGTAGAACTTGGAAGGACAAGCAAATCGATAGCTGACATTCTGGAGTTTGCACCGGGTACCATTATCGAACTTGACAAGATTGCAGGTGAGCCAATAGATATTTTGGTAAATGGCAAGTTTGTTGCAAAAGGTGAGGTAGTAGTAATCGAAGAAAGCTTTGGTGTAAGAATCATGGAAATTGTAAAATAACGATGTATGCATTTTTGCATCGTATCTATGAAGGTACTGAATAGATACAAATAACAGATTAACCGGAAGATGGAGGATAGAAAATGGGCAAGAGAATTCTGATTGTAGATGATGCAGCATTTATGAGAATGATGATTAAAGATATTCTTACGAAAAATGGATATGAAATTGCTGCTGAAGCAGAAAATGGAAAAATTGCTATTGAGAAGTATAAAGAAGTAACACCGGATTTGACATTACTTGATATCACGATGCCGGAGCTGGATGGTATTCAGGCATTAAAGGGAATCAAGGCAGTTGATCCGGCAGCAAATGTTATCATGTGTTCTGCGATGGGTCAGCAGGCAATGGTTATCGAAGCAATTCAGTCTGGAGCAAAGGATTTTATTGTAAAACCTTTCCAGGCAGAAAGAGTATTAGAGGCAGTTAAGAAGGTAGTAGGTTAATAATTTATGCTTTTATCAATGACATCTAACAGGCTTGACTCAATCGTTCAATTTATTACCGTAATACTCATTTTTATATTTGTTCTTGCAGTAACTTATTTTACAACAAAGCTTACGGCCGGAATCCAAAAAGGAAGAATGTTAAGCCCGAATATGGAGCTTATAGAAGCTTTCCGGATCGCACAGAACAAATATATACAGATTGTAAGAGTTGGCGAAAAATACTATTCCATTGTGGTTTGTAAAGATACTGTTACCTTGTTAGGAGAGGTTTCAAAGGAGGAAATCAACATACCTGAATCACAGCTTGGAACGACTATGAGTTTTAAAGAAATTTTGGAAAAGGCAAAAAGTATGAAACAAAAGAAGTAGGCGAAATTTATGAAAAAACAAATAACTCGTGACAAGATAAAAGTTTTCCTGTATATGCTTTGCATGGTGTTTGCTCTTTGGGGAGCAGATACCATGATAGCAAATGCAACCAGTGATGATGTAATTGCAGATTCCATCCTGTCAAATGAACCGATAGATGAGAATCGGACAAATATCAATGAACCTGGATCGGCAGAAACAGGAGACGATTTGAAAGAATTAAATATAGCCAATAATCTTACGATTACTTATGATAATGGAAATGGGGAGTTATCAGGAACATTAAGAATCATGCTGATGCTTACATTGATTTCATTAGCACCGATTCTTCTGGTAACCATGACATCTTTTACCAGAATCCTGATTGTATTACATTTCACAAGGCAGGCGCTGAATACTACATCGGCACCACCAAATCAGATTTTAATTGCGATTTCGTTGTTCCTGACTTTCTTTATTATGCAGCCGACTTTCACGGAAATTTATGAAGAGGCGATTATTCCGTTTGAGGCCGGAGAGCTTGAAACAAAGGAAGCAATGGAAGTGGCAATGGTACCAATGAGAGAGTTTATGGCATCTCATACACAGGTAAAGGATGTTGATGCATTCATGCAGATTGCTGATATTGCATGGGATGGAACAGACTGGAGCGAAGTGCCTACCTCAGTTCTGATACCAAGCTTTATCATTAGTGAGCTGAGAACAGCATTTATTATTGGATTCCTGATTTACATACCATTTATCGTAATTGATATGGTAGTGGCAAGCGTACTTATGAGTATGGGTATGATGATGCTTCCACCAACAACGATATCCATGCCGTTTAAGATACTGTTGTTTGTTCTTGCGGATGGATGGAATCTGGTAATTGTAAATCTGGTACGAACGTTTTATTAGAGGGGTGGTAGCAGATGAGTGTAGAATTAGTAACTGATATGATGCGTGATGCACTGTTTCTGGTATTGAAGACTGCGGCACCGCCATTGATCGTATCTCTGGTAATTGGTTTGATTGTCAGTGTGTTTCAGACAGTAACCTCCATTCAGGAACAGACATTGACCTTTGTACCTAAAATGGTAGGAATGTTTCTTACCTTGATGCTAATAGGCCATTGGATGTTAAATGAAATGACAACCTTCATGGAAGAGCTTTGGAGGAACTTTTCTATATACATTCGATAATAATCGGAAAGGAGCTTATGAGGCTTCATGGTAGACTTATCTTTTCCGGTACAGGAGTTAGAGTATTTCTTGCTTGTATTTGCAAGAATCGCAACATTTGTTTTTGCAGCTCCTTTCTTTAGTCAGAAGGGAGTTCCCAATACCGTTAAAATTGGATTAAGTGTGTTCATAGCCTATGTGATGTATGCTTTCATTCAACCACACGTATATCCGGAATACAGCAGCGTATTTGGTTATAGTGTTATTATTATGAAGGAAGTAGCAGTAGGGCTGTTCTTAGGAGCAGGAGCACAACTGTGTACTTCCATTGTTTTGTTTGCAGGAAGAATCATTGATATGGAGATTGGTTTATCCATGGCAAATGTATTTGATCCTACAACAAATCAACAGTCTTCTATAACAGGAGTACTGCTGCAGTATGGAGTAATGTTGATTTTATACACAACAGGATTACACAGATATTTGTTAAAGGCTTTAATGGAAACATTTACTTTGATTCCGATTAACGGTGCAGTGTTCCATACAGAAGAACTGCTGGCAACGGTAGTAGAATTCTTAAGTGATTATATCATTATAGGTTTTCGAATTTGTTTACCGGTATTTGCATGTATCACACTGATGAATATTGTGCTTGGTCTTCTGGCCAAGCTTGCACCACAGATGAATATGTTCTCTGTAGGTATCCAATTGAAATTATTGGCAGGACTTAGCGTATTATTCTTAACAATTGGAATGCTACCGAATATCTGTAATTTCATTTCTACACAGATGCAGCAGATGATGGTAGCAATTGTGGAGGGCATGATGTAATGCTGAAATTAAATCTACAGTTCTTCGCAGCAGAAGGACCCGGCGGTGAGAAAACAGAAGAACCTACCGCCAAAAAGAAAGAAGACACCCGTAAAGATGGTAAGGTGGCAAAGAGTAAGGAGTTGTCCAGCGGTGTAGAGCTTATTGCATTGTTTCTCATATTGAAGTTCTGGGTTGGTAATATGGGAACACAGTTTATGAGTTTGTTTGATAGAATATATGAAAAATTTCCTGAGTATACAACTTACTGGGAAGGTAGTATTGTAAGAAGAGATTATCATATTTTATTTAAAGCTATATATCTGGATGTACTTAAAATATTATTACCGTTTTTCGCTATCGGTATTGCTATTTCCATCATAGTAAATATGATGCAGTTTAAGTTCAAGGTTTCAACAAAACCGTTAAAACCGAAGTTTAACAAACTGAATCCGGTATCTGGAATGAAACGCCTTTTCTCAGCAGAAAAGCTGATGGAATTACTGAAATCTGTTTTAAAAGTTATTTTAATTTCTTATCTTGTTTATAGTACGATAAAGGATGACTGGGTATATCTTTTTAAACTATATGAAATGCCATTAAATCAGGCGATTGAACTTATTGGAAGTATTGTTATTAATTTAGGACTGAAAATTTCACTTTTCTTTCTGGTTATTGCTTTTGCAGACTTGGCTTATCAGAAGTATAAGTTCAACAAGGATATCAAGATGACAAAACAGGAAGTAAAGGATGAGTATAAAAATGCAGAAGGGGATCCGCAGATAAAAGGAAAAATCAGGCAGAAGATGCGAGAGGTATCGCAAAGAAGAATGATGCAGGATTTGAAACAGGCGGACGTAGTAATTACTAATCCGACTCACTTTGCAGTCGCAATCAAATATGCACCGGAGGAGCATGCAGCACCAATCGTTGTAGCTAAAGGTGCAGATTATCTGGCCCAGAAAATTAAGGCGGCAGCCAGAGAAAACAACATTGAAATTGTAGAGAATAAACCACTCGCAAGAATGTTGTTTGCGAATGTTGAGGTAGGTCAGGAGGTACCGCCGGAGCTGTATCAGGCGGTAGCGGAAGTGCTTGCTTTCGTATATAAGATGCAGGGAAAACTGTAAGGAGCGCATGGAGGCGTTCTTTAAAAGCTTCGAAGAAGGATGAAAAAGGGGAGACAGCAAATGAAGAAGCAGGACTTAGGAGTAGCATTGTACATACTTGCAGCGTTTGTTATGTTGATTGTACCAATCAGCAGCACGCTTCTGGATGTACTGCTTGCATTTAACATAGCACTTGCATTCACGATTCTATTTAGCACGATGTTCGCTAAGGAAGTACTGGATATGTCTTATTATCCAACCATATTATTGTTCACTACCATTTTCCGAATTGCATTGAACGTATCTTCCACACGTTTAATTCTATCTACCGGAAATCCGGGAAATGTCGTTGCAACCTTCGGAGGATTCGTAGGTGGCGGTGATCTTGTTATTGGTATTGTTGTATTTATTATTTTGATTCTTGTTCAGTTTATTGTTATCAATAAAGGTTCTGAACGAGTTGCTGAAGTAACAGCAAGATTTACTCTGGATGCGATGCCAGGTAAGCAGATGGCAATTGATGCAGACCTTAATACAGGAGCCATTACAGATGCACAGGCAAAGGAAAGACGTCAGAAGCTTCAGGATGAAGCAAGCTTCTTCGGTTCTATGGATGGTGCCGTTAAGTATGTAAAGGGAGATGCAACAGCCGGCCTGATTATTACAGGTGTAAATATCATTGGCGGTATCTGCATGGGTGTGCTTAGACAAAAGATGGATTTTGGTGCGGCCATGGACAAATACGTTATCCTTACCATTGGTGATGGACTTGTAAGCCAGATTCCCTCCTTATTGATTTCTTTATCAACAGGTATTCTGGTAACAAAAGGCTCCAAGGAAGCGGATTTCGGTTCTGTACTGGTAGGACAGCTTTTCGGACTTCCTAAAGTACTTTATATGGTAGGCGCTGTTATGATGATACTTGGTATCATAACACCACTGAGTAATCTGATTTTCATTCCATTTGGTGCGATTTTCATTGTATGTGGCAGAATGATTGCCAATACGATTGAAACAGCCCAGATTGAAGCTCAGACCGACACAGAGGAGGAATCGGCAGAAGAAATCAGAAGACCGGAAAATGTCAATTCTCTCCTTCAGGTCGATCCAATCGAACTGGAATTTGGCTATGGTATCATTCCTCTTGCTGATGTGAATCAGGGTGGTGACCTCTTAGACCGAGTTGTCATGATACGAAGGCAGATTGCATTAGAGCTTGGTACGGTAGTTCCTATTATTCGTTTGAGAGATAATATACAGCTAAATCCAAATCAGTATATTATTAAGATTAAAGGTATACAGGTGAGCGAAGGTGAAATTCTTTTTGACCATTATATGGCAATGAATCCCGGATTCGTAGAAGAAGAGATATCCGGTATTCCGACTTTTGAACCATCCTTCCATTTACCTGCGATATGGATTACAGAAAGCCAGAGAGAGCGTGCAGAGAGCGTTGGATATACAGTAGTAGATCCACCTTCCATTATTGCAACTCATTTGACGGAGATAATCAGACAGTATCTGGCAGATCTGCTTACAAGACAGGATGTACAGAACCTTGTTAATAATGTAAAGGAATCCAATCCGTCACTTGTGGAGGAACTGGTACCGAAGCTGCTTGGACTTGGTGATATCCAAAAGGTATTACAGAATTTGTTAAGGGAAGGTATTTCAGTAAGAGATCTTGTAACGATATTTGAAACCCTGGCAGATCATGCAGCAACAACGAGAGATACGGATATCCTTACGGAATATGTTCGACAGAGCCTAAAGAGAGCTATATCCAATAAATATTTCCCTGTTAATGAGACAACCAGTGTGGTAACACTGGATCCGAAGCTGGAACAGGAGATTATGGGAAGCGTGAAGCAGACAGAGCAGGGCGCATATTTAACTCTTGATCCGGACAAGACAAAGTCTATTATGGCATCTGTTGAAACGGAGGTCGGCAAGCTGGAAAAGCTTGGCAAGAACCCGATTGTAGTAACCTCACCAATTGTCAGAATGTACTTCAAACGATTGACAGAGGATTATTACAAAGATTTAGTAGTAGTTTCATACAACGAGATTGACACAAGTGTAGAATTACAATCAGTAGGAATGGTGACAGCATAATGATTATTAAGAAATTTCAAGGAAAAACAAAAGAAGAAGCACTGGAGTGCGCAAAGAAGGAGCTTGGCGAAGGCATTGTAGAAATGAATGTCAAAACAGTAAAAGCAAAGGGATTGCTTGGCATCTTCAAGGGAACAAGAGTTGAAGTAACCGTAGCAAAGGAAGAAGAAAGTGAGAAATACGGAATATCTTCCAATAAGGTTCCCAGGGAAAAGGAAGTAGAAAATGGGGTATCCGTAAGCCTTAGTGCCGGAAAAATCATACCGATGAAGCAACCTGCAAAGCTTGCGTCAGGGCAGGGAACAGAAAATGTCATGGAGGATGCAAGAGCTATGGGAGAGACGGTAGCAGATGTACTGGCTGCCTTTCCACAGGCAATGAAAAAAACGGTAACAGACAAGGTGGAAACCTCTTCCAAACAGTCTGAAAGCAGAAAAACGGTAGAAGATTCTGAAAGTTCTAAGGGTAGAATACTGGAGGAAAAGCTTGATAATCTGCAAAATCTCCTGGAGAAGCAACTGTCACAACAGGAAGAGAAGGCAGCTGCCGAAGAAGCAGAAAAGGAAGCTGCACTGGAGGCACAGAAAAAGGAAGAAGAGAACCGGACAAGAGTAAATTTCCTTAGGCTTCTGTATAATAAGATGATTGATAATGAAGTAAATGAAAAATATGCAAATGAAATTATTGATGAAATAGAAAAGAACTGCAAACAGGATGTGACCATGGATTATATGCTTTCAGACATTTATCAGAGAATGATTCTGAAGCTTGGAAAACCATATATGATAGAGGAAGAGGAGAAGGGGCCAAAGGTACTCTTTTTCGTAGGACCAACCGGCGTTGGAAAGACAACTACCATAGCTAAGATAGCATCCTCTTTCAGAGTAGAACAAAAGAAAAAGGTTGCACTTTTAACAGCAGATACTTATAGAATAGCGGCGGCTGAACAGCTTAGAACCTACGCAAATATTCTGGAGGTACCATTCAGGGTTGTTTATACAGCACAGGAAATAACAAATGCAATTAATGACTTTAAGGAATATGATTACATCCTTGTAGATACAACAGGACATTCACCAAACAATGAGGCACAAAGGGAGGGCATGAGTGAACTGATTAATTCTGTAGAAACAACTGCCAGAAAAGAAGTATTTCTGGTATTGTCTGCTTCTACGAAGTATAGGGATTTAATGAAAATTGCTGATACTTATAAGGAGATTGCTGATTATAAGCTCATTTTTACAAAACTTGATGAGACATCAACATTAGGTAACATTTATAATCTGAAGATGTATACGGGTGCTTCCTTATCTTATGTTACATGCGGTCAGAATGTTCCCGATGATATAGAATACTTTAATCCACAAGCAACGGTAAAGCAGCTTCTTGGTGGAAGAAAATAAATGGGAAAGGGGTGTATTTATATGGATCAGGCAGAACAATTACGAAATGTCATTAAAATGAATCCAATGCCGAGACCACTTGCAAGAGTGATAACTGTTACCAGTGGTAAGGGTGGTGTTGGAAAATCCAATACCTCGATTAATCTGGCTTGTCAGTTTAAGAAAATGGGGCAAAGAGTTATTATACTGGATGCTGATTTTGGACTGGCAAATATAGAGATTATGTTTGGAACAGTGCCTAAGCATAATTTATGTGATTTGATTTATCAGG
Organism: Lachnospiraceae bacterium; assembly: GCA_022788085.1. Classification (GTDB taxonomy): domain Bacteria; phylum Bacillota; class Clostridia; order Lachnospirales; family Lachnospiraceae; genus COE1. The sequence goes on along the minus strand of JALEWA010000042.1, from coordinate 19,022 downwards.
GAAAGAGCATCACAGACATCATTACATGGGGACCTATGGATATCGGCTTCATCTCAGGAGGTTCCGGAATTACAGGATTATCTAATTTAAGCCGCGATTATCTGAATTATATTATTCAGAATCTTGCGAGACTGGACGCCATTGCCGATATTATTATTATAGACACCGGAGCCGGAATCTCAGATGCAGTACTTGATTTTCTTGTTGCAAGTGGAGAGATTCTTGTAGTGGCAACACCGGAGCCGACATCAATTACGGATTCCTATTCCTTGCTGAAAGCATTGAATAGCCATCCAAGATTTTCCAGAGAAGATTCCAAGATTAAAGTCATTGCAAATAAGGTGGGTTCTATCGAGGAAGGAGAAGTTATGTACAATAAGCTGAATTCTGTAGTAAGCAGATATCTGAAGCTTCCTGTTTCCTATCTTGGAGCAATACCACAGGACTCTCATCTTGAGAATGCGGTGATGCAGCAAATGCCTGTAAGTATGCAAAGTCCGAATTCTAAGTCAGCTAAGGCATTTGAGAGAATGGCATATACACTGATGGACAAGGAATATGACAAATCCCTTTCCAAACGTGGAATGGCAGCCTTTTTCTCACACATTGTTGCCGGAAATAAGAAAATGGGATAAGGAGAGGATAAAATGAGTGTCTTAGCAAAAAAAATAGAGCAGGAGGCTTCTATGATTGAAAAATTCATTTCGCCGGGCGATAAGCTTGAGATGAAAGCTATACAGGAAGATAATTCAACAGATGCTGCAGAAGAAGTCAAGCTGTATAAAACTACAGTTTATGATGTACTTGATGATGGAAAAATAGAAATTGTCATGCCAATGGAGAAAACAAAACTGGTTCTGCTTCCAACAGAGTCGGAGTATGAGGTTTGTTTCTTCTCACATGGAGGCATGTATAATGCAAATATCAGAATTGTTGATCGACAGAAAATCAATAATACATATGTATTAGTATCAGAGATGATAACAAATCTGCATAAGTTCCAGAGAAGAGAATATTATCGATTTAATTGTATTGTTGAAATGATGACCAGGGAGCTTAATAAGGCAGAATCAGATGCATTTGGAAAAAAGCTTGGTTATCTTGTGGCTGAGAATGATATGGAGCGTGGTGTGATTGTCGATATTAGTGGTGGAGGGCTTCGGTTTGTATCAAGAAAGTCCTTTACGGAAGGAAATGTACTATATCTTAGATTCAGGCTTTCAATCAATGACCAGGAAAAAGAGTTTCGTTTAGCTGCAAAAGTGATCAGTTCTAAAGAAATTGAAAAACGTCAGAATGAATATGAAAATCGTGTAAAATTCCTATACATGGATAACACGACACGCGAAGAAATTATCAAATATATTTTTGATGAAGAACGCAAAAATAGAAAAAATGGAAAAAGGTAGATGAAAAAAGTATGACAATTAACTCTACATTCGTAAGAAGTAAGAAAAAAATATTGATAGTTGATGACTCTGCACTCATGAGAAGACTTATGTGTGATATAATCAATTCAGATGAACGATTCCAGGTTGTTGACTTGGCGTTTGATGGAGAGAAGGCATACGAATTATTAAAAACAAATCAATACGATGGTGTTGTATTGGATGTAAATATGCCAAAGCTAAATGGAATTCAACTCTTACGAATGCTGCAAAAGGATAAGATTCGTGCAAGAATCATGATGGCAAGTACAGATACAAGGGAGGGAGCTTCTGTTACTATTGAGGCACTGGAACTTGGAGCCATTGATTTTATAGAAAAACCGGCGAATCTAAGTTACCTTAAGGGTGATGATTTTAAAACGAAATTCCTGGATATATTGCTGGCGGTTACTACCAGCCGTCAGACGAATATCCAAAAGGAAAGCTTAATTCCAAAGCAGAAGCAGGAGGAGAGTACCAGAAAGCTTGTCGACATCGTAAGAAGAAGCCAACCGGCTGTAGGTGGACAAAAGATTGTGGCTATTGCGAGTTCTACAGGCGGTCCAAAGGCATTACAAAGTGTAGTGCCAAGACTTCCGGCGGAGCTGGCAGCACCTGTTCTGATAGTTCAGCATATGCCGAAAGGCTTTACCCAATCATTAGCAGAGCGTTTGAATTCACTAAGCAAACTGGAAGTGAAGGAAGCGGTAGATGGAGAACCGGTAGAAAACGGCAAAGTCTATATTGCTCAGGGCGGCAGACACATGAATGTTGCCATGAAGGGTGGAAGAGCCGTTATCAGTTATTCTGATGAACCACCAAGAGAGGGTGTTAAGCCTTGCGCAAATTATATGTATGAATCTTTGAAAAATAGTAATTATTCTCAAGTCGTATGTGTAGTACTCACGGGAATGGGAGCAGATGGGACAAAGGGAATCGTGAATTTGGAAACCGCAAAAAAAGTACACGTCATTGCTCAGGATGAAGCAACTTCTACCGTTTATGGAATGCCGAAAAGTATAGCAGCTACGGGATTAGTGAATCAAGTCGTCAGTTTGGATGACGTGGCCCAGGAAATAATAATGAATGTGGGGGTCAAGTAGCATGGATACAAGTCAATATCTTGAAATTTTCCTTGATGAAACAAAGGAGCATTTACAGAACCTGAATACTCAGATTTTGGACTTAGAGCAGGAACCTGATAATATGGATACAATCAATGAAATATTCAGAGCTGCTCATTCATTGAAGGGTATGGCTGGTACGATGGGTTACAAGCGTATGCAGACATTAACTCATGATATGGAGAATGTGTTTTCAGAAGTAAGAAATGGTACCATTAAGGTACAGCCGGAAATGATTGATACACTGTTTAAGTGTCTCGATGCACTAGAGGAATATCTTGCTAATATTCAGCAAACAACAGATGAGGGAACAAATGATAATGCCGATCTGATTAAAGTGTTGAATGATATTCTCAATAATGAAAAGGGTGGAACAGCAGCGCCGGCGCAGGTAAAAGAAGAACCTAAAGCAGCAGAAAAATCTACTGAAAATAACGAGAAGGAAAAATGGAGACAGATTAAGATTAATGATACGGAAAGAATGCTCGTAGAGAAAGCATATCAGGATAGTTTAAAGGTATATGGCATTACCGTGTATGTTGATGAAGCATGTGTATTGAAAGCCGCAAGAGCCTTTTTGGTGTTTAAGGCACTGGAAAAGCTGGGGGAGATTATTGTGTCTCAGCCAACGGCACAGGACATAGAAGATGAAAAGTTTGACCTTACCTTTAGCCTTGTTTTTATCTCAGGGAATACGAAGGATGAGGTTGTGGCAGCAGTAAAGAGCGTGTCTGAAATTGCTGAAGTATATTGTGATGAATTTGTACTTCCTGAAACAGAAAAAAAGGCAGAGAGTGAAACAAAGAAAGTAAGTGAATCTACAGAAACAAAGGAAGCAGCACCTGCAGCAAAGAGCAGCGCTCCTGCACCGGTAGCAAAACCGGATGCAAAGAAGGCAGTATCAAAACCTGTTGTAAACAGAACTGTCAGAGTGGATATTGAAAAACTGGATGGCTTGATGAATCTGGTTAGTGAACTTATTATTGCAAAGAACTCTTTGGTATCAGCAGCGACTGCCTCACAAAGCAATGGTGAGGGCGCAGGCGTTAATGAACAGATAGAATATCTGGAAAGTGTAACAACAAATCTTCATGAATCTGTTATGAAGGTTCGAATGGTACCAATTGAGAGTGTTGTAGCAAAGTTCCCACGAATGATTCGAGATTTGTCTAAGAAGCTTGACAAGAAGATGGAACTGTATATGACAGGTGAGGACACAGAGCTTGACAGAACAGTAGTCGATGAAATTGGCGACCCTCTGATGCATATGTTAAGAAACTCTGCTGACCATGGACTGGAACCAAATGATGTCAGAGTCGCAAACGGAAAACCAGAGGTTGGATCTATTTTCCTGGATGCATATCAGGATGGTAATAATGTTGTTATTGAAGTTAGGGATGATGGCGCAGGAATCAATACAGAAGCTGTTAAGAATAAGGCGATTGAGAGAGGAACAATAACACCGGAACAGGCAGAGAACATGTCTGAGAAGGAAATCATAGACTTGTTATTCCTTCCCAGCTTTTCAACAGCAAAACAGGTTACTGATGTATCAGGACGAGGTGTTGGGCTTGATGTTGTTAAGTCCAAGATTGAAGCTCTTAGCGGCGAGGTTGAGGTTAAGACAAAGCTTGGTGAGGGTTCTACCTTTACAATCAGATTACCTTTGACACTTGCTATTATTCAGGCTCTGATGGTAGTGATTGGAAATGAAAAATATGCTATTTCCTTAGGATCTATCCAGACTATAGAAGATATTTCACCGGAAGATGTCAAGTTGGTTCAGGCAAAGGAAGTAATTCATATCCGAGGAACTGTTATTCCTATTATCCGTCTTAATAAGATACTGGATATCGAATCTGAAAAGAACGATGAAAACGGCAGAATGACAGTAATCATTGTTAAGAAAGGTGACAAGCAGGCAGGTCTTGTAGTTGACGAATTGATTGGACAACAGGAAATTGTTATCAAGTCCATGGGCAAATTTATTAAAGTGCCTAAAATTATCAGTGGTGCAACTATCTTAGGTAATGGCGAAGTAGCATTAATCTTAGATGCAAATGCATTGATTTAGTGTGAATGGAGGGATAACATGGATGAAGTAAAGGTTATGGATGAACAGAAGCGTGCAGAGAGTCTGAATCGTCCTATAGAATATGATACAACCCAGTATATCGTTACACAATTAGGAGAGGAACAGTATGGTATTGATATTAAGCTGATTTCTAACATTGTAAGAATGCAGAAGATTACCAGAGTACCAAAAGTATCTCCGTATATCAGAGGTGTTATTAATCTTCGTGGTGAAGTAATACCGGTAATCAGTTTGAGATTAAAGATGGGGCTCTCAGATGATGAAATTACCAAGAAAACAAGAATTATCATTCTGACTCTGGAGCAGCATGAATCTATCGGTGTACTTGTTGATGAAGTAAAAGAAGTGGTTACTTTAGATGAAGAACATGTTGAGAAGGTTTCCTATGATAAGGATGATAAAGCAAAATTCCTTAGTGGTGTAGGTAAGTATGATGAAAAGTTGATTTCACTTTTGGAGATTAATGCAGTATTAGCAGAGAGTGAACCATAAGTAGAGGATATGGTGATATGGCAGAGAAGATAAGCTTTCAGAAGGTTACAGCAGAATATTATGATGTATTAAAGGAATTAGGAAACATCGGGGCAGGCAATGCGACTACAGCGCTTGCCCAGATGCTTCAATGTAAAGTGGACATGCAGGTTCCACAGGTACGCCTTTTAAACTTTAGTGAAGTTGGCGAAGTAATGGGTGGCGAGGAACAGATTGTAGTCGGCATCTATCTTGCAGTAGAAGGTGATATTACCGGAAGCATTATGTTTATATTAGAACAGAATGCAGGCAAGGCTCTCGTATCAAAGCTTATGGGAATGCCGGCATCAGAAGGTGAATTTAATGAGATGGAGATTTCAGCCATGAAGGAAATCGGTAACATTATTACCGGCGCTTATCTGAATTCTCTATCACAGTTGACAAACCTTAAAATGCTGCCTTCAGTACCGGATTTGAATATTGATATGCTGAATGCTATTTTAAGCGTACCAGCTATTGAATTTGGCATCATGGGGGATCAGATTCTGTTGATTCAGACAAGATTCACAGATGATGTTGACTTGAATGGTTATTTTATTTTGCTGCCGGATTTAGAATCTTATACAAAAATTCTATCTGCATTAGGATTGAGTATATAAACACGCATAGAAAGAGGCATGGTGCCATGAGTAATATTATTAAGGTAGGTATGGCTGATTTGAATGTGTGCAAGAGTCCTGATGGGATTACAACGCTTGGGTTAGGTTCCTGTGTTGGAATCGCAATCAGAGACCCGGTGGCAAAGGTAGGTGGATTAGCACATGTCATGTTGCCGGACAGCACGCAGATAGAAAATAATTCCAATAAGTTCAAATTTGCCGATACAGGCATTGAAGAGTTGGTGAAGAAGATAGTTGCCTTAGGAGGAAATAAATCTAGATTTGAAGCGAAAATTGCAGGCGGAGCACAGATGTTCTCATTTCAGAATAAATCGGATATGGTTCGTGTTGGAGAACGTAATGTGGAGGCAAGTAAGAAGAAACTGAAAGAACTGGGGATACCGCTTAAGGCTCAGGACACAGGTTTAAATTATGGTCGGACTGTTATTTTTTATCCGGAAACGGGAGCTTTTGTAATACGCTCGGCGGGAAAACCTGAAAAAACAATTTAAGCTACTGACAAAACGTAGCATCTGTGTAAAAGGGGAAAAGCAAAATGCAAAATAGTAAGGTAAGACTTATTACACCATTATTGATGCTTTTTGCAGGTGCATTAGCATCTATTATCATGTATATCAGAAAATATGATTTTTATAAAATGTTATGGGTTTTGCTGATCGTTCTGGTTGTATTTTATATTATAGGTGATATAGTCCGCTATCTTTATGAATCGGTACGACCAAATATTATACCGACAGATCATCTTGACGAAATGCTGGATTCTATAAAAAACGAAGTTGTTGAAATGGAAACGGATGAAGAATCAGAGGCAGAAGATGAAGAGATAGCTGAGGATGAAGAAGCAGAATCAGAGGCGGATATGTTAAGGGATAACGACTTGGATGATGAGCCTGTGGAAGAATATACGGATGAGAATCTTGACGAGATGTGATAGACGGGGGTAAATAATGAACGAGGCAGTACGCAAAAAACTTTGGGAAGACTACAGCAGACTAAAGACACCGGAATTGAGAGAAAAAATTATTCTGGAATATGCACCATTGGTAAAGGTAGTAGCAGGACGCCTTAGTATGTATCTTGGTTATAGCGTAGAGTATGAAGATATGGTGAGCTATGGCGTTTTTGGCTTGATTGATGCGATTGATAAGTTCGACATGACAAAAGAAGTAAAGTTTGAAACATATGCAAGTCTGCGTATCAGAGGCGCTATTTTGGATCAGATTAGAAAGATGGATTGGATTCCAAGAACCATCAGACAACGTCAGAAACAGATTGATGCAGCCATGAAGGAGATTGAACAGAGTACAGGAAGAGAAGCTACTGATGAAGAGATAGCGGCTAAACTTGGTATAAGTGAAGATGAATTTCTGGAGTGGCAGTCTCAGATGAAGGTTAATAATATTGTTTCCCTGAATGAATATGTTGAACAGGGAAGCGATATTCCATCTGATAAGAATGTGACAGGTGGATTTGAATCACCGGAAGCAGTGATTGAAAAGAGTGAACTCAAGGAAATGTTGGAAGAAGCACTTGAGCTTCTTACTGAGAAAGAGAAAAAGGTTGTTTTACTTTACTATTATGAAGAACTGACTTTGAAGGAAATCAGCCGTGTGTTGGAAGTATCTGAGTCCAGAATTTCTCAGTTGCATACGAAGGCATTACAAAAAATGAAAACAAAGATGGGTACATATATAGGTATTCTGCATCAATAGGAAAGGAGAATTATGAACGGATATTTTCAAATTATAATCGATGCAAAAGGGGTAAGTATTGCCTTAGTTCCGCCAAGCGATGGCGGAGAAAAAATTCGTGTTAATGAATTGAAGGAATATCTTGATAGAATAGGTATTCCCTATGATTCTATGGCAATCAACTCTGCCTTATACAATTTGGGGGAAGAGAAGATTGTCTTTTTTTTAAGTCCAATGAAAATCCCACCGGTTGATGAGAAATGTGATATTTTGGTTAGTGCTGACAAAATGACAGTAATAGCCAGATTCTTTCCACCAAGCGAGGGAGGAATACCTTTATCGAAAGCACATATTATGGAAGAACTTGAACATGCCAAGATAAAATATGGCATTGATCAGAATGAAATAGAAAGAGCACTTGACATAAAAAGTTACTGTACAGATATAATTCTTGCAAAAGGAAAGTTGCCAACAGCCGGAAGGGATGCTAAAATAAATTATTATTTTGATACGAATAATAAGGCACGACCTGAAATCAAAGAAGACGGAACGGTTGATTTCTTTAAATTAAATATGCTTCATCATTGTACCAAAGGGCAGGTGCTTGCTGAAATTATACCTGAAGAACGTGGTGAGGATGGAATTGATGTCTTTGGTACGGTAACAAAGGCAAGAGAAGTCAAAAAGGCGAAATTCGATCATGGACGGAATCTGGAGATATCAGAGGACGGGTTAAAGCTTTTAAGTATGGTAGATGGACATGCTTCTCTTACAGATGGTGCCGTTTTTGTGTCAGATATTTATTCAGTGGAGAATGTAGATACTTCAACCGGTAATATTGAATATAACGGCAATGTTGAAGTGAAAGGGAATGTATGTGAGAATTTTAAGGTCAAGACAGATGGTGATGTATTCGTTAACGGTGTTGTAGAAGGCGCAGAAATAGAAGCCGGAGGAAATATTGTCATTGCCAGGGGAATGCATGGGCAGAATAAGGGCAAACTGATAGCCGGAGGCAATATTATTGCGAAGTTCCTGTCAGCAGCAAATGTTCAGGCGAAAGGATTTGTTGAAGCAGAACAGATTCTGAATTCTAAAGTTTCAGCAAAAGAGGTACATGCTGAAGCCGGTAAGGGATTAATCACGGGTGGCAAGATTATGGCAAGAAAAGAAGTAAATGTGAAAAATGCCGGCTCACCTATGGGTGCATCTACTATTATTGAAGTGGGAAATGATCCGGAACTGAAGAAACGCCATGCGGAACTTCAAAAATCTGTTGCAGAAAAATCAAAATCCATTAATCAGATGCAGTCAGTACTCAAGTCTACTTCAGATAAGATAAAAGCAGGCGCTAAGCTTACAGCAGATCAGGTAAAGAATCTTCAGGTAATCCAGAAGACTCTTCCGGAGCAGCAAAAGAAGCTGGCAGAAGAAATGCAGGAGCTACAACTGTTAGATGAAGCATTACAGTTTGATGATAGTGCACATATTGATGTGCGTGGAACCATGTATCAGGGAGTAATCGTGTCCATATCAGGAGCAGCAAAAACGATTAAAGATGAGTACACTTTCTGTCGTCTGATTAATAAGGCAGCAGATGTGGCATCAACAAATTTATAAGTGATATACGGCTATTTTGCTATATAGTTGGGAGGAGTATATATGGCTATTAGTCCAATTTTGTTAAATGGAACAATACAACAGACAAATGAGGTTTTGCAGAATCAGACACGTCAGGCAGAAAAAGGTATGGTCGACCAGGGAAATATCTATGCCCGGGAAGTAAAGAAGGAATATCAAAATGCACGTCAGGTAGTCCGTTCTGATCAGGCCATTTTAAAAGAAGAACGATTTGATGCAAAAGAAAAGGGAAACGGAAGCTATCAGGGGGATGGTGGCAGAAACAGGAAACGTCAGTCTGAAGATGGCAGAGTGGTTACAAAGCCGGAAGGTGGTTTTGATATCAAAATATAGATACAAAATAAGGATACTAATATGGAGGGTTAAGAAGAAAAGATGAATTGGATGGAAGCAGCATTACTAATTTTGGGTATTGGAGCATTCGTGGCAAGCTTTATCATCCCGGAAAAGAAGAATAATGAAAATGCACAGGAAATTGATTCTGAGGTAATCAGACAGCTAATTGAAAAGGAAATAGAAGCAGCAAAAGAAAGGGTGAAAGAGGTTGTAGATGAGACCTTAGAATATGCTGTAGAAAAAACAGAACGTGCATCAGAACGAATTTCAAATGAGAAGATCATGGCAATTAGTGAGTATGCGGAAACAGTACTTGCTGATATGAATAAGACACATCAGGAAATCATGTTCTTATATGATATGCTTAATGATAAGCATGAGAATTTGAAAGAAACAGTAAAACAGGTTGATAAACAGGCAAAAGAGGCAGAAGAAAAAGCCAATGCTGCGGCAACGGCACTGGCAGCTAAGGAAGAGGCAAGTGCTTTATTGGAAAAACAGGTACAGCTTACTACTCAGGCAGTCGAATTAGCTAAGGAAGAAGCAAAGAAGGTTGAAACCAACAAGACAGAGCCTGATGAATTCGTACCAATAGAGAATAAGCCAATTGAGCGAATTACTTTGGACAAAATATTCGGGGATAGTGTTCCGACGGAAGCTGTAGTTTCGGAAGTAAAAGCCGTTCCGGCACAGAAGGATGAGGTAGAACGGAATCAGGCGAAGAATATTTCGGAAAACAAGACGGTTGAGGTGTATTCATTTGTGGAACAGGCTCCGCATGTGGAACGTCCTGTTAAAAAAGAAGCACAAGCTGCAAAGCTTGAGGATTCTATTACGGCGATGAAACAGCAGGAAGCAAATGAAGCAGCAAAGGCAAAAGAGGCAGTGGACGCTGTGGTTGTAGAGAATAATAATGATAAAATCCTTCGTCTGTATAAGGAGGGCATGTCGAATGTAGACATAGCAAAGGAATTAGGACTTGGAGTAGGTGAAGTTAAGCTTGTAATCAACCTATTCAAAGGCGCATGATGGAGGAGTGTTACATATGAGGTTAAAGTATCAGTTAAGAGGACTGGGAATTGGAATTATCATAGCAGCAGCGCTTCTTATGGGAACTTCTGACGATGAGAAGGCTTCAGTGAAGAATACAGACACTATGGTAATGGCAAGTACAGACAAAGAAACAGCAGAAGACATAAGCACTACGGAAACGCCGGGAACATCAGAAGTAAGGGAGACAACCGAGACAGAAACAAGTGAAATGCAGGTAACAGAAATACAGGAAACATCTGATATGGAAGAAAGCGTGGTAGAGGCAGAAACAGTTTCAGAAGATTCAGAGTCATTGTCGACAGAAGAAGTTGTGTCGGAAGAGGAAACATCGATGGTAGAAACGTCGAATGCGGAAGTGTCAACGGAAGAAGAATCTACAGAAAAAGAAGTTGATTCAAATGCTGTAGAGATAAAGATTGTCAGTGGGGATGATTCGGGAACAGTTGCACGTAAGCTGCAGATTGCAGGACTTGTAGATAATGCAAGCGAGTATGATGCCTATCTGATGCAGCATGGATATGATAAAAAGATTTCTGTTGGAACAGTATATATTGCAAAGGGGTCTTCATGGCTTGAAATTGCAGAAAAGATATCTGGTAGAAAATAGAAAAATATCAACAGAAATTTTAAAAAGTCTCTTGCAGAGGGACTTTTTTTGTGTTAGAATGCAAATGTTGTGGCTATGTTCAAATTATAAACTGTTACAACGAAAGTATATCAATGATTCACGTTTGTTGATTTATGGCCCATTGCCCTATACGTTCGGGGTGGCACATAAAGATGATGCAGACGGAAGAGGCGGCTTGACCGCAGAAAATGGAGGTAAAGACATGAGCGTTATTTCAATGAAGCAGTTATTAGAGGCAGGTGTTCATTTTGGACATCAGACAAGAAGATGGAACCCTAAGATGGCTCCTTATATCTTTACAGAGAGAAATGGTATTTATATCATCGACTTACAGAAGTCTGTAGGTAAGGTTGATGAGGCATACAAGGCAGTAGCTGATATCGCTGCTCAGGGAGGTACTATTCTTTTTGTTGGTACAAAGAAGCAGGCACAGGATGCAGTTCAGACAGAAGCTGAGCGTTGCGGAATGTTCTATGTAAATGAGAGATGGTTAGGTGGTATGCTTACAAACTTCAAGACCATCAGAAGCAGAATCGCAAGATTAAAGGCAATTGAAACAATGGCAGAAGATGGTACATTTGATGTTCTTCCTAAGAAGGAAGTTATCCAGATTAAGAAGGAATGGGAGAAGTTAGAGAAGAATCTTGGCGGTATCAAGAATATGACTAAGATTCCTGATGCTATCTTCGTTGTTGATCCTAAGAAGGAAAGAATCTGTGTACAGGAAGCTCATACACTTGGTATTCCTTTAATTGGTATTGCAGATACAAACTGTGATCCGGAAGAACTTGATTATGTAATTCCTGGTAACGATGATGCAATCAGAGCAGTTAAGTTAATCGTTTCTGCTATGGCTGATGCAGTTATCGAAGCTAAGCAGGGCGAAGTTATGACAGATGTAGCAGAAGAAGCTGTAGAGGAAGAAGCAGTAGAAGCATAAGTTCTAAGTTGATTATTGGAGGATAATAAAATGGCTATCACAGCAGCAATGGTAAAAGAATTAAGAGAAATGACCGGTGCAGGTATGATGGACTGCAAGAAGGCTCTTAACGAGACTAACGGTAACATGGATGAAGCAATCGAATATTTAAGAAAGAACGGACAGGCAAAGGCTGAGAAGAAGGCTGGAAGAATTGCAGCTGAAGGACTTTGTAAGGTTCTTGTAGATGGAGATAAGACAGCAGCAGTCGTTGAAGTTAACTCTGAGACAGACTTCGTTGCCAAGAATGCAGATTTCCAGGCATATGTTACAGCAGTAGCAGAGCAGGCGTTAACAACATCTGCAACTGATATTGATGCATTCTTAGCTGAAAGCTGGAAGGCTGATACTTCTAAGACTGTAAAGGAAGCATTAGTAGAGAAGATTTCAGTTATTGGTGAGAACTTATCTATCAGAAGATTTGAAAAGGTTGTTGCTGAAAATGGATGTGTTGTAACATATACGCATGGCGGTGGAAGAATTGGTGTTATCGTTGAAGCAGAAACAGATACTGTTAACGATGCTGTCAAGGAAGCTCTTACCAATGTTGCAATGCAGGTTGCAGCTTTAAGTCCTAAGTATGTTTCTACTGAAGAGGTTTCTGAAGAGTATAAGGCTCATGAGAAAGAAATTCTTACAGAGCAGATTAAGAATGATCCTAAGATGGCAGGAAAGCCTGAAAAGGTTATTGAGGGTGCAGTAAACGGACGTCTTAATAAGGAATTAAAGGAAGTATGTTTGCTTGAGCAGGCATATGTTAAGGCCGAAGATGGAAAGCAGACTGTTAAGCAGTATTTGGAATCCGTTGCTAAGGCTAACAATACAGCAATTACTCTTAAGAAGTTTGTTCGTTTTGAGACAGGTGAAGGAATCGAGAAAAAAGTTGATGACTTCGCAGCAGAAGTAGCAGCACAGGCTGGTTTATAATTCTAATAACGATTGATTCATAAGACTCTGAAAGTCTAGTTTTGTATTAGGCTTTTCAGAGTCTTTTTCTTCTTGGAAATATAAAATATGATTGCCATAAGTATGAAAGGAAAGATATAATAGAATGTAGGGGAAACAAAAGGAGATATGGAATGAATCATATACGAAAGAGAATAATGGTGATTATAGCAGCAGTATTCATATGTTGTACGTTCATAAAAGGACAAATTGTTTATGCAGATGAACCAAGTGGAAAAATTGAAGTATTAATGACACTTAGTGAATACGAGATGCGTCCGTATTTAGATGAATTTGAAAAGAAATATCCCAATGTGATTGTAAAATGTACATATTACCAGAATTATGAAGAAGAAGTTAAGAAAAGGATGGAAACTGGGGATTATGGAGACGTGCTCCCTTTTCCAAGCTTTGTGGAAGCAATGAAGCTGATAAAGCTTCATACAGATGCAATTCCATTTTATACAAATTATAATGCGGACTTTACCCTGCAGCAGTGGGAGGTTTTTCCATTCATAGATATGACAGGTGATGCAGGATATCTCTCAGGAGGATACTTGAATGATAGGAATCCGTATCGCAAGGGTACAACGCATTATAAGGTATACCGCTTATTGTATGATATGGTAGAGCTAGGCTATACAGAGAGAAATCCGGCATCATGCAACTGGAATGAATCAAAGAAAATGTTAAACGAAGGGAAAATAGGGTGTGTTGTAATCGGATCTTGGGCAGTATCACAGTTTAAAGATGCAGGACCAAATGAAGATAATATTGCCTTTATGCCATTTCCTAATAGCATAGATGGTAAACAATATATGACAGTCATGACAGATTACTGTTATGCCATTAGTAAAAATACGAAAAATAAAGAAGCAGCAAAGGCATATATTGAATTTATGCTGGAGGAATCAGGCTTTGCATTGGAACATGAAAATCTTTCTATTGTAAAAACGGATCCTTATCCCGATACGTATGAGTTAAATGATAATATCGTTATTTTGAGTAATAATATTGCAAATCAACAAAGCTATCAACTACTATCAGAATTGCAAAAGGATTTGGATTTATCCTCTAGTGAAGAAATTAGAAGAATCATTGATGCAGCAAGTGGCAAAAGGAATGAAAGCTTTGATGATATCATGGATGACTGGAATAGGCGATGGGAGAAAAACAGACCAGAGTCTTCTTCGGTGGGTAGTAGTGGAGGAGAGGAAATATCAGGAGAAGCATTTTTTGATAATTCCAGTGTTCAGTTTTCAGAAGCTGAGAAGAAATATTTAGCAGAGCATTCTGAGCTTAAGGTTGGATTCTTACAGAATATGGCACCACTTTCTTATGAAATGCAAGGTTATTTCTGTGGTGCAGCATATGAGATGTGTAATATAGTTGCAGAGAATACAAATCAGAGTCTCTCTTATTATGGATATAAGAATACGGAAGAACTTGTGCAGGCTCTTCTTAGAGGTGAGGTAGATATGGCAGCCGGACTTGAGAAAACGGTGGAATATGAAGAAATAATAAAGTATTCAAAAAACTATCTTGATTATTACAATGTACTTATAGAAAATGAGACAGTGGAAGCAGATAATCTTACCGGAAAGACAGCAGCCATCCCCTATGGAGAAAAAAATACTTATTGGGGTAATATCGATAAAAAAGCGACATATGGTAATATCGGAGATTGTATTGATGCCGTTCAAAATTTGAGAGCAGATTATACGATTACCAATCATTATAGTGCGAATTATTATGTGCGGGAGCGTGACTGTGAGGATGTATCCATTCTACCTTATGCCAGCACAGGAGCCATATGCCTTGGATTTCCGGTTAATGCCGATGCTACATTAATCGCAATCTGCAATAAATGTATTTATAGTGTTGAAAATGGTGATATGGAGATTGCCTTGATTAAATATATGGATCCATCACCTCAAAAGGTTACAATAAAACGTTTTATTAAAACAAATACGTTATTGTGTTTTTGCATACTTTTTGTATTTTTCCTCATCATTTTTGCAGCGGTTGTAATTGTTATGATTGAAAAGGATAAAAGTAATAAGAAGCATACCCTTGATGTAAAGAAATATGAACTGCTGGCATCATTGGCGGATGAATACATATTTGAGTATGACTTCTCAAAAAATCAGGTTATATTTGACAAAAAATTTGTGACAACATTTGGGTTTGGTGGAACTATAAATAGAAATGAAAAAAGAAATACAAATCCGGCATTAACACAGTTTTTAGAGCAGTTAGATAAGAGTATAAAGCATGATGAAGAATCGGTAAGAGCCTTTTGCATGGAAAAGGAAAACGGGGAAAAGGCATGGTACCGTCTTATTACATCTGAAATTGCTGGAAAAGATGGAAAAACAGGTCATCTTGTTGGAAAGCTGATGAATGTACAAAAGGAAATGGAAGAGATGCAAAGCTTTAAAAATAAGGCAGAAAGAGATCCGTTAACACAGCTTTATAATAGAGACGGCTTTCATAAAAAATTGCCGGAAAAATCATCAGAAGTACTGTTTGCGGTGGTAGATATTGATAACTTCAAATTAATAAATGATACCCTTGACCATACAGGAGGAGACTATTGTCTGATGCTTCTTTCCAGACAGCTGATTGGTACGATGGGAGATACGGCAGTAATAGGAAGGTATGGTGGAGATGAGTTTGTAGTAGCCATTATGGGTATCACGGAAGAAGAATGTAAGGAACGTTTGGAACTGCTGGTTCAGAGTATGGATCGAGAAGTTCGATATCAGGAGAATAAAGTAGGGATATCTATCAGTCTTGGTGCAGTATACAGTAAAGAAGAAGTAGAAATAGACAAGTTATTTGATAAGGCAGATAATGCATTATATATTACTAAGGAATCAGGCAAAAATGGCTATCATCTTACTACCTTGAATTAATGTACCTGTAAACAAAGAGAAATTGAAATTAAACCTAAGGAAAGGTCAGGTCGGGAGAATGTTAGGAGCAAAAGGGGAAGAAACGACTAACAATAGTCAGGCATACAGGCTAAGAAAAATGATTAAAAATTCTCATGTATCGATGGTTGCTGGTGTCATACTGCTAATCATGCTTATTTTGGAAACTGTTGCTGTTAAGTGGGTATCGGATAAACAACTGGAAAATACCATGTATCTGAATCAGTATCGACTTGGGTCAAAGACATTGACCTATGCAGTACAGGCATATGCTGTAACCGGTGACAGAAAATATTATGATGACTATATAAAAGAACTGAATGTGGATAGGAATCGTGATAAGGCATGGGACGGATTAAGAAAGAATAATATAAAAGAGAAGGAATGGGAAGCTCTTCAGGAAATTGCAGATATGTCTAACGGACTTGTACCACTGGAAGAAGAAGCCATGGAAGCAGTTTTGAATGGTGATATGGATACAGCGACCACATTTGTATTTGGAACGGAGTATGGAAATACAATACAAAGAATCAATGATTTAACCGATAAAACTATTTTAGAGATTCAGGCGAGAATGGATAAAGAGAAGCAGATAATTATAGTTATACAGGTTATTTTGGCAATTTCTTTTTTGGTCGGATTTACTCAGTTAATGCTTCAAATCTTAAAAACACTGAAATTTTCAGTCAAAGAGCTTTTAAATCCTATTTTGAAGGTATCTGAACAAATGATAATCATGTCAAAGGGAAATCTGCATACAAAGCTGGATTTGAAGCAAGATGACAGTGAGATAGGACAAATGGTATCAGCAATTGATAGCATGAAGCTGAATCTGGTAAATATAATAGACGAAATCTCATTTATTCTTGAACAGATGGGAGCAGGTAACTATAATGTTACAATAAGTCAGCAGTATGTAGGAGAATTCATTCAGATTAAAGAGTCTTTGCTGCGTATTGCTGCTGAAATGAAGGAAACAGTAAGGACAATACAGGAAGCATCGAAAGAACTGGATAATGGTTCATGACAGCTTGCTGATGCGGCAGAAGATTTGGCAAATTCCTGTACTTCACAGGCAACACAGGTATCAGATTTAATGATGTTGATAGATTTCCTTGAGCAGAGTATAAGCAGTAATGAAAAGGATGCAGAAGAAGCTGGGAAAATTTCAAAAACATCGCATTCTGTGCTTGAAATCAGTAATACAAATCTTAAGGAACTTAAGGAGCTTATGGAACAAATTACGGATGCCATGATGCAGCTTAATGAGATATTGATTGCAAATGGAGCCGATGAGTTATTACAGAAAATAAATATGGTGATAGAAAAGGGATTATTTATTACTGCGGAAACATCTGCTAATATGGAAGATGTACTTGTTGGAGCAGAGGAAACAACAGATAGAATCAATAATATAGTAGGAAATCTCCAAGCTCAGATGCAAAGCATAGAACAGATACAGGAGAGCATCGCAGCTGTGGCAGGTGTTGTCGACAACAATTCGGCAATTGCACAGGAAACAGCAGCAATCAGTGAAGAGCAGAAAGCACAGGCAGAGTCATTGGTACATTTGTTAAATAAGTTGCATATATAGTAAATAAATATAGGTATGGTGATAGAAATGACATTAGAGATAGTAAAAGGACTTTTGATACCGTTTATTGGTACTACGTTTGGAGCTGCAGGAGTCTTCTTTATGAAAAAGAAGATGAATCTAAACGTACAAAAGGCATTAACAGGATTTGCAGCAGGCGTTATGGTGGCTGCATCTATCTGGAGTCTTCTTGTTCCGGCAATGAATCAGGCAGAAAAAATGGGAAGGTTTGCCTTTGTACCCGCAGTAGTGGGCTTTTGGATTGGTATTTTTTTTCTGCTATTGCTTGACCATGTCATTCCACATCTTCACGTAAATAGTGAGAAAGCAGAGGGACCTAAAAGTCAATTGAAAAAAACGACAATGCTTGTGTTGACAGTAGCTTTGCATAATATTCCGGAAGGAATGGCGGTAGGCGTTGTCTATGCCGGATTATTATCTGGGAATGCACAGATTACAATCACGGGGGCATTGGCATTATCAATTGGTATTGCTATTCAGAATTTTCCAGAAGGAGCAATTATTTCTATGCCGCTTCGTACTACAGGTATGAAAAAGGGAAAGGCATTTTTATATGGTGTATTGTCAGGGGTGGTAGAGCCGATTGGTGCAATACTCACAATTTTGGCGGCAAGATTTATAGAGCCTGCTTTACCGTACCTTTTAAGCTTTGCTGCAGGAGCAATGATTTATGTTGTTGTAGAAGAACTTGTACCGGAAATGGCAGAAGGAGATCATTCCAATATAGGAACTATTTTCTTCGCAGTAGGGTTTACGATTATGATGAGTCTTGATGTAGCGTTGGGATGATGAATTGATATGTAAATCCATGCAAAATTTGCTTCGCAAATGGATTTTTACCTACCTATTAAACGTTTTCTTACGGACTTAGCAGTAAATGCTAAGTCCTGTCTGAACAGTAACGAACTGTTACCATGAAATAAAAAAAGAAATAAAAAAAGAAACAATTTCTTGTTGACAGATGAAAAGCAGAGTGGTAAGATAATCTTCGTCGCTGAGGAAAACGGACAGGCAGTCAAGAAAACGGATTATTCTTTCAAAAGAAAAATAAAAATGTTCTTGACAAAATATGACAGCTTATGATAATCTATTAGAGCTGTGTCTGATAAAACAGCAACAAAGAAAACAAGCAGAACATTGACAAATAAACAGTAATGCAACCCTGAAAATTCTAATGAGAAAAGAGTTCAAAAGGAACTCCTTCAATGAATATTCAGAGAACAAATCCTTTATAAACAGCAATGTAAATTGCAACGGATATTAGCCAGTTTAACTGGTGCTAGTATGAAACTTTTAAACATGAGAGTTTGATCCTGGCTCAGGATGAACGCTGGCGGCGTGCTTAACACATGCAAGTCGAACGGACTTTTATTGAAACCTAGTGATATAAAAGTTAGTGGC
>JALEWA010000250.1 GCA_022788085.1 Lachnospiraceae bacterium | reverse complement strand
ATCACTATAAAACGTACAGTTGCTCTGTCGCTTCCAGCCTCCTTATCATATATTCCTGCATAGAAAGTATAAACAATAAACTTTTCAAATTCAATATTCTACTGCTTGCACTTTTCCATTTCCTATGCTATATTTATTTTTATATTTCATATAGAAATTATAGGAATTGATACAATTAGGAGGTTTTCATGAAAAAGGAGAATACTATTACGAACCATAAGACTTTTATCATTCTTCTTCTGTTTCTTCTTTTGCTTGCTTCCATCCTATTAAGCATTCTTTGTGGTAGTGTTTCCTTACATCTGCATGATATTCTGGAAGTACTCATCGGAAATGATACTTCTTCCACTGCTTATCTGCTAATCACTACTGTCCGTATTCCGAGAATGTGTGGAGGTGTTCTTTCAGGTATCGGTCTTTCCGTCTCCGGTACGATTCTACAGGGTGTCATGAACAATTCACTTGCAAGCCCCAATACCATTGGTGTTAATTCAGGTGCAGGCTTTGCAGTCATGCTTGCCATGCTGCTGTTTCCGGGCTATACCTCTGTTATACCGCTGTTTGCCTTTTTAGGAGCATTATGTACTACGCTCCTTATCTTTTTGCTGGCCTACATGGCTGACAGCTCAAGAATTACAATTGTTCTTGCCGGTATTACTGTATCAAGCTTTCTAAGCGCCGGTATTAATACCATAAAACTATTGGATACTGATATAACCGTGAATCTGACTTCCTTTATGATCGGTTCCTTATCAGGTCTTACGCTAAGCCGTCTTGTACTCCCCGGGTTCTGTATTCTGGCAGCATTCGTTCTGGCTTGTTTTCTAGGCAGATTCTTAAATGTTCTGGAACTTGGCGATGATATTGCACGCTCACTCGGACTCCGTGTCGGTCTTACCCGCTTTCTGCTACTGGTAATTTCCAGCGTTCTTGCAGGATGCGTCGTAAGCTTTGCCGGTATGTTAGGATTCATCGGTTTGATTGTCCCGCATATATGCCGCCAGCTATTCGGAAATGATGCAAGGTTTCTTCTTCCTTGCAGTGCCTTGCTCGGCAGCAGCTTTGTCCTTCTTTGTGATTTACTTGGTCGTGTATTGTTCTCTCCTTTTGAACTTCCGGTAGGTATTCTGATGTCCTTTATCGGAGGACCATTTTTCCTATATTTACTACTTCGCAGGAAAGGAGGACGCAGAGTCCATGCTTGAATTTCATAATGTCTCCGTTGCCGTACAGCATACTTCCCTGCTTTCCAATATCAGTGTAAGCTTTCCAAAGGGACAAATCACTACTGTCGTAGGACCAAATGGCTGTGGAAAGACCACTTTACTTCAGGTATTAAACGGTTCCTCTAAAGTCACCTCCGGAGAAATCTATCTGGATGATATTGATTACCTTAGTCTTTCCTTACAGGAGAGAGCTACCAAATTAGCCTTTTTACCACAGGTACGCACAATTATTCCGGCGCTTCCGGTAAAGACACTTGTGGAACATGGCAGGTTTCCCTATCTTGGCTTCCTGCGCAGAAAAAGTGCTCTTGATACACAAATGGTAGAGCAGGCTATGGAATTTACCCACATTGAACAATTTGCTGAGCAATATGTTGATACCCTTTCAGGCGGTATCAGACAGCGGGCCTTCTTAGCCATGGTACTGGCTCAGGACTGTGATTATATTGTTTTAGATGAGCCATCTACCTATCTTGATTTGCCCGGTCAGCGTGAATTCCTAAAGCTTTTATCTACGCTTCGTAATCAGGGAAAAACAGTCATTGTGGTACTTCACGATTTGAATCAGGCATTGCGTATTTCTGACAGACTTGTCATTATGAAAGATAGAAAAATAGCTGCTGCGGGCACTCCGTCAGAATGCCTGCAACAGCATATTTTAGAAGATGTCTTTGATGTAAGCTGCAAATGCTTTCAGGATGAAGGGCAATCCTTCTATTTCTTCGAATAAATGTAGCTATTCAGTACCTTCATAGTTATGAATAAATTCTATTCTTCCAATAATTCCATTCCTGCTGTTTCACCGATTACAATAACGGCAGGCATAGGAATTGCTGTATTCTCTACCTTCTGTACGATGTCTGCAAGTGTTCCCCGAACAGCAACAGCCTCCGGATACTTCGCTACTCCTTTTTCTATCACTTCTTTTTGAAACATTCCATGCACAACAGCGGCAGGTGTGTCAGGAGACTTTCCACATGCCAGTAGCCGCTCCGTTATTGTCCTTAAATGTGTAAATCCCATCAGAAAAATCAAGGTTCCCTGTAGTGCTGCCAATGCTTCTATATCCTTTGGAAGTCCGTCTTCCGTCACCACGGTATGACCTGTTATAACGTGAAAGTTCTGGCTAAGCCTTCTATGTGTGACCGGAATGCCTGCTGCCGCCGGTACTGCAATAGAAGATGTAATTCCGGGCACTTCCTTCACAGGAATCTTCTCCTGTTTCAAGGCAAGCATCTCTTCTCCTCCCCGTCCGAATACAAACGGGTCTCCACCCTTTAGTCTTACAACACGTTTTCCCGTCTTGGCTTTCTCTACCAGCAAAGCATTGATTTCTTCCTGCTTCATGCTGTGTTTTCCATTTCTCTTCCCTACATAAATCTTTTCACAGCTTTCTGACACATAGCTTAACAGTCTTTCATCGATCAAATCATCATAAATAAGTATCTGGGCATGTCGAAGTGCCTGCATCCCACGAACCGTAATCAGATCGTATGCACCACAGCCTGCACCCACAAGCGTAACTCCTGCCACGTTCTTTTCCGCCTGTTCCTTACACTGGTATTGCCTGATACGTTCTAACGTCTCTTCCTCTGTCAAAACGCAATTTTGTTCCATGCAAAAATCTGCCGTCTCCTTTAAGAAAGCGGCTCTTATCTCACTGCTCTGTATTTTTGCCTTGGCAAGAATTCGAAGCTGCGCCAGATAATCAAGAATCTCTTCGATCCGGTTAGGCACTCTGGCTGCAATCTCACTACGGATATTGGCTGCCACTTGCGGGCTTGCTCCTTCTGTGGATATTCCAACCGTCAATGCCCCTTCCCTGACTAATGCCGGAAAAAGGAAACCACATCTTTCCTTATCATCCACAACATTTACCAGAATTCCCTTTTGATGGCATAACTCACTAATGTGTTTATTCAGTTCTTCCTGATTGGAAGCAGCGATCACAAAGGCTGCTCCCTCTATATCCTCATCCTGAAACTCTCTTTGGAAGCAGGATAATTTCTGATTCTCAAGCAGTCTTTCATCTATTTTTGGCGCAATAACGGTCAGTATAGGTTCAAAAGGAAGAAGCTTTTCTACTTTATGTACAGCAACCTTTCCTCCGCCTACAAGCAGCCCCTTCTGGTTCTTAATATCGATAAAAAAAGGAAAGTATCCCATTATGTCCTCCTATTGTACAGATGTGCCATCAGGATATAAAATATCTGCCAACTGTTCATAAGCCTCACCCCATCTGGCATTCGGCTTCAGATTATAAAGACTCTTATCCAGGACATAATAGTTACCATTTTGAACCGCTGAAAGTGAATTCCATGCCGGATTGTTGCATAACAGCTCCTCCACGTTCTTCATGGCTGCGTCCAGATCCGTCCCCTGTGTGGTCACAAATATATACTCCGGATCTGCAGCAATAATAGCCTCCATACTTAAGTCATCCAATAAGCTTCCATCACTGTCTGCTATATTGATACATCCTAAATCTGCCAGAATCTCACCACCAACGTTATCCTCACTTCCCTTTGCCTTCACACTCGTAGAAGAGGCTCTTAAGAATAAAATAGTCGGATGACTTTCATCTGCACGTGCCTTCACTTCTTCTATCTTAGTCTGTACCTCAAGACCGTTCTTCTGATATAGGTCTTTTCTACCTGTGATATCAGTACAAATATCAAGCATATGAAGATAATCGTCAAAATTGGATACTGCAAAATAAGCTACCGGAATTCCTGCCTGATTCAGGATTTCTTCCAGCTCCACATTAGCATCCGTATTGGCACTTGCGATTACAAAATCCGGATTTGCAGCAAGAAGCTGCTCTACATCAGGCTCAAGGTGGCTTCCAATATTGACTACATCCTCTCCCAAATTCAGGTCAAAGCTGGTCCAGGAATCTCTTGCCGCTCCAACTACATTTCCTCCGGCAAGAATCCAGGTATCTGTAAAGCTTCCAATCATAGTAATTACTCTTTCCGATGACTGAACAGTTACTGTACGGTTCAAATCATCCTGAAAGGTATATCCTTCCTCTGCTTTGTTACTTTCCTGCTTGCCACATCCACATAGTCCTGCTATCAGGCATATCATTGCTGCTAATATTCTTAAGTGTCTCTTTTTCATAAGTTCCTCTTTCTTCTATATGATAAATAGATGAGAAGGTCTGTTATGCAACAGCCTTCTCTTTATATTTCCTGCAAAGCTCCAAAAAGTACGCATGGAACTCTGTGTTATCCGTCACTTCCGGGTGAAAGGATATTCCCAGTTGGTTTCCATACTGTACACCAACGATATTTCCATTCACCTTTGCAATAATCTGAACACCCTTTTGGACTTCTTCTATATACGGTGCCCTGATAAATGCCATAGGGATTTTACCAACACCTTTTACCTCTTCTTCGATATAAAAGCTTCCCAGCTGTCTTCCATACGCATTTCTCTTTACCGTTACCGGCAACGTTCCAAAATAAGTATGCTCATCATTGGAAAGCTTCTCTGCCAGAAGAATCAGGCCTGCACAGGTTCCCAAAACAGGAAGCCCTTCTTCTATCTTATGCTTCAGAAGCTCAAACATGTCTAATTCCCGTAACAGCTTTCCGATTACCGTACTTTCGCCGCCCGGCAGAATCAAACCATCCATTTCCTGTTCCAGGTCTCTTTTCTGACGTATCTCAAAGGCTTCCACGCCAAGTGCCCTTAGCATTTTTTCATGTTCGATAAAAGCTCCCTGTACAGCAAGTACTCCAATTCTCATAAGCCATTTCCTCCTTATTTTCCACGTTCTGCCATAAGAAGCTGAATCTCCTGCTCATTGATACCTACCATAGCCTCTCCTAAGTCCTCTGACAGCTCTGCCAAAAGCTTAGCATCGTTATAGTTCGTTACAGCCTTAACGATTGCAGCTGCACGCTTCTTCGGATCACCTGATTTGAAAATACCGGAGCCTACAAAGACACCTTCAGCACCTAATTGCATCATAAGTGCTGCATCTGCCGGTGTTGCTACACCACCTGCTGCGAAATTGACAACCGGAAGCTTGCCATTTGTATGTACATACTGTACCAGCTCATAAGGAACCTGAAGCTCCTTGGCAGCCTGAAACATTTCATCCTCACGCATGGAGGTCAGTCTTGCGATTTCCTGGTTCATCTTACGCATATGCCTTACTGCCTGAACGACATCACCTGTTCCCGGCTCTCCCTTGGTACGGATCATGGATGCGCCTTCGCTGATTCTTCTAAGTGCTTCCCCTAAATCCTTTGCACCACATACAAATGGTACCTTGAACTTTGTCTTATCAATGTGGTAAACATCATCTGCCGGGGAAAGAACTTCACTTTCATCAATATAATCGATTTCAATTGCTTCGAGAATCTGTGCCTCTGTGAAATGACCGATTCTGCACTTTGCCATAACCGGGATAGAAACTGCTTCCTGTATTCCCTTAATCATCTTCGGGTCGCTCATTCTGGATACGCCGCCTGCTGCTCTGATATCTGCAGGTATTCTCTCCAATGCCATGACAGCGCATGCACCTGCTTCCTCTGCGATTCTTGCCTGCTCCGGTGTTGTTACATCCATGATAACTCCACCTTTTAACATCTGTGCTAATTCCTTATTCAATTCATATCTATTGTTTGCCATGAAACTGTTCTCCATTTCCTATTATCCCTATTTGAATTCTTTTCTTAGTATACTAATAAGGATATTATAATGGAGATTGACATTTAAAAAAGTGCCAATTTTTAACATTTTTGAGAGGACAGTTTTTGAAAAACCATATTTTTCTACTTATTTTCGCTCTTATCTTCCCTTATACACTGTCATATTGGTCTAAAAAGTTGTAACGTACTCCCTCTGTTTTATATGCTATTACTGTATCAAGATTGACATTCTCTACACTCTTAAAGATATTGCCCTCCACAAAGGGATTTGTTTTCTTCATTTCCTTGATCAGTTCTTTGATTTCTACACGCTTAGATCGATTTTCCTCATTACTGCAGGTAGTACAGGTATCTGTAAATATGCAGGCACACTGGATAAAATGCAAACCATTACAATCCCCTTCCTTTACCAGTTCATATTGATTGATTGCCTTTGTAAAACGACACCAAATATTCTTACGGAATTTCTTTCGCAGGCTCTGCTCCACATCTTTACTGATGTCGCTTTCCTTCTCCTCCTGCATCTGATTAAGCAGCCACGCTGTATAGCCTCCCGAAAGGCTGACTGCATCAAAGCCTTTCTGTGTAAGCCTTTGTGCTGCTTCCTTGCTGAATTGCCCTCTGGTACAGCAGATTACCAGTTTCTTAGAAGAATCAATCTCCTGACTCTCCTCTATCTTTTCTGCAGAAACAGAAATTGCACCGGGAATCATTCCATGTGCAATCTCCACTTCACTTCTGATATCAATAAGCTGATAGCTATCCTTCTCTAACAGACTTAAATCCTTTACTGTAATTTCCATTCCTTATTCTCCACTAAATAATGCAGTAGAAAGATATCTGTCTCCGGAATCCGGCAGAAGAGCAACAATATTTTTACCTTCATTTTCTGCTCTGTTTGCCAGTATCGTAGCAGCTTTTAATGCCGCACCGGAAGAAATACCTACCAATATTCCTTCGCTTACCGCAAATGCCCTTGCCTCAGCAAATGCATCATCATTTTCTATCGGAATGATTTCATCATAAATTGTCGTATTCAATACGTCAGGTACAAATCCGGCGCCAATACCCTGAATCTTATGCGCTCCCGGTGTTCCCTTGGAAAGTACAGGGCTTCCTGCAGGTTCTACTGCTACAATCTTAACATTCGGGTTCTGTTCCTTTAAATATTCTCCAACACCTGTAATAGTTCCACCTGTACCTACTCCGGCAACGAAGATATCCACCTTTCCTTCCGTCTGATCCCAGATTTCAGGTCCTGTTGTTGCCTTATGCACAGCCGGATTAGCCGAATTCACAAACTGTCCTAAAATAATAGAGCCGGGAATGGATTCCTTTAGTTCATTTGCCTTTTCGATTGCACCCTTCATTCCCTTGAAGCCTTCTGTCAGCTCAAGTCGTGCCCCATATGCCTTTAATAATTTTCTTCTCTCAATACTCATAGTATCCGGCAATGTAAAGATAGCCTTATATCCCTTAGCTGCCGCAATTGCTGCAATACCAATTCCGGTGTTTCCTGATGTCGGCTCGATTATGGTTGCCCCAGGCTTTAATTCTCCTCTTGCTTCTGCGTCTTCAATCATGGCCAGTGCAATTCTGTCCTTTACAGAACCTGCCGGATTAAAATACTCTAGCTTTGCAAAAATAGTTGCCTTATCAACTCCTGCCTTCTTCACATATCGGTTCAACTGTAACAGTGGTGTGTTTCCAACCAGTTCCAATGCACTTTGATTTGCTTTACTCATATTCTTTTCCTCCCATTTCTTTTATATGTACTCTTGGAATCTTTTGTATATGGATTTCCGAGAGTACATTTATGATTCACTTTTATTCTGTTTTATTTACTACTTATCAGGTAGGTTTAGTATGTAATTACTGATGTAATGGTAATACATTTTGTAGGGAATGTCAACAGGAAAAAAGAATATGTGCATACCCGATTTCACGAATGGTGTCCCTTGCGACCTTCGATATATCCACATAAGCCTTTGTGGTAATCTCTCCTACGACTAATGCTAATCCGGTAGCTACGGTTGTCTCTGCTGCTACTCTTGAATATGGATCCTGTTCAAGCAGTGCATCTAAGATTGCATCTGAGATCTGATCTGCTATTTTGTCCGGATGTCCTTCTGTTACTGATTCTGATGTAAATAATCTTCCCATTTTTCATTCTCCTCTTCTTTCATTCTTTTATTTATAACTCTTCAAGAAAACACAAAAGGAGGCTTTAGAGTACATACTTCGCACAAGGCTATCATCCTTGCTGTTGTTTCTCTAAAACCTCCAGTTTTCTGGTCAGTTTTTAATTCCCTATTTATTAGTAGGATTACTATGTTTTCTTGTTGATGTTATATTATTACTTTCTTTTGTATTTGTCAACCACTTTTTTATTTTTTATCTAAATTGTTTTTTCCGTCTCTTTGTTTTAGTAGACATAGCCTCAAAAAAAGCACCAATAGTGTTTTTCTTTGCAAAGGAAAAACCTATTAGTGCTTTTTATTCTTTTATTAGCTTATCTATTTATGATGAACGGATTATAGAATCTGCTTCCATCCCAAAAAGTAATCATGAGAGCCACAGCAGCAAATAAAATGGTCACGATTAAGACGAGATAATCATTCTTTTCCAATTTCTTTGCCGAATACCATGTACGCTTCCTATGCTTTCCAAAGCCTCTAAGCTCCATAGCATTACTAACTGTATCGATTCTGTCCATACTGGTGAATATCAGTGGAAAAATAATGGCCGCCATGCTCTTTATTCTATCCATTAGTGCTGCCTTAGAGGACATTTCAATTCCCCTCGCCTCCTGTGCATTCTTAATCTTTTTATAGTCATCCTGCACATCCGGGATATAGCGTAGTGCAAGCGCAACTGCATATCCAATATTATAGCTTATTCCGACCTTATTTAGAGAAGCTGCGAATTCACTTGGATTCGTTGTTACGATGAACATAAACACTGCAGGTATAACAGTCAGATATTTAATCATAACATTAAACTCATAAAATAACTGTTCTTTTGTTACCACATATGGTCCGGCTATGTGAGCAAGTACTGTCTGCGTTCCATAAATTTTAGTACCCTGATTTGGTGAAAAGAGAAAAATAGCCAGTAAATTGATGCTAAGAAACAGCATAATAAACTTAAATACCGTGCCAACCTGCCTCCATTCTGTTTTGGAAACGGCAAAAATAATCAGGCTGCATACCAGCATAACCAAAAGAACTCTGGTATCATAAGACAACATGCTGGTAAAGGACCACAGTAAGAAGAAAACCAGCTTAGTCACACCACTTAACCTATGAATCCAGGTATCTTTTTCTTCGTAGCTTAATACCCTTGACATAGCTACTCCTCCCTTTCTCTTAACATTCTCTCATAGCGGATAAAGAACTCAACAAAATCTGCAGGATCATCAATCTTGCAGCGCAATGCCAAATCATAAAGTGATGTCTTCTTTAAATATGCTTTACCTGCTATTTTTTCATTTGTCAGAACCCTTGCCGGAGTATCATCTGCCAATAGCTGACCGTCTGCTATTACCACTGCTCTGTCTGCATATTCAAGCATAAGATGCATATCATGAGTGATCATAATAATAGTAATTGCATATTTCTCATTAATTTCTTTTAAAAATTCCATAATTTCTGTATAGTGCCTGTAATCCTGACCGGCAGTCGGCTCATCCAAAATCAGGAGTTTAGGGTTCATAACAAGAATAGATGCAATCGTAACTCGCTTTTTCTGTCCAAAGCTTAACGCAGAAACAGGCCAATTACGAAATGGATAAAGCCCACATATCTTCAGTGTATCATATACTCTTTCCCTAACTTCCTCCTCTGCAACACCTCTTACCTGAAGTCCTAAAGCAACCTCATCGTATATCATGGCTTTACTAATCATCTGATTTGGATTCTGCATAACGAGTCCTATTTTTTCTCCTCTTTCCTTAATGGAAAGTCCTGAAATATCTTCGCCCTGCAATAATATATTGCCACTTTCAGGTTTCAAAAAACCACAGATAACATTGGAAAGCGTAGATTTTCCTGCGCCATTCTTACCGGCAATTGCAAGAATCTCCCCCTTTCTTACCTGAAAATTGATATGCTGCAGTATTGGCTTTCCACTTACATAGGAAAAGCTTAAGTCTTTTATTTCCAATATCTTTTCATCAGAAATCTTCTTTTGCATGATACTTCCTGACTGATACCACTCCCTTAACTTTTCCTGATATTCAGACAATTCCATGCTCTCTATATGCTGTGGTCTGGACTTCTCTGTAATTTTGCATCCTGCATGTTTTAAAGCTGTAAGATATAATGGTTCCCTGATTCCCTGACTGATTAATACATCACTGGAAAGAAGTTTGTCCGGAGTTGTATCTGCTACAATCCTTCCTTCTCCTATCACGATAATCCTGTCCACATCACGATAAAGCACGTCTTCAAGACGGTGTTCAATAATGATTGTCGTAACCTTTTTGTCCTTTGTAATATGGTCAATCAGATTAATTGCTTTCTTACCCGTTGCAGGATCAAGATTTGCAAGTGGTTCATCAAAAAGAAGGATGTCTACATCATCTACCATAACACCGGCCATTGACACCCTCTGTTTCTGTCCTCCTGACAGTTCTCTTGGTGAATGCTCGAGAAGCTTTTTAATTTCAACCATTTGTGCTACTTCTTCCACACGCTGTTTCATTTCCTCCTGTAGCACATTATCGTTCTCTAATGCAAAAGCAATATCCTCTGCCACAGTTAACCCAATAAACTGTCCATCCGTGTCCTGTAACACCGTTCCCACCATTTTGGAAAGTTCAAAAATTCCTAAATTTTTAGGATCCTTCCCGCCGATTCTGTATTCACCTGTTATTTCTCCCGTATATGAAAAAGGAACAAGCCCATTGATACAATGGGCAAGTGTGGATTTTCCCGAACCGGAAGGACCTACAATTAATACCTTCTCTCCGGGATATATAGAGAAATTAATATCTATTAATGTAGGTTCAACCTGGGAACGATATTTAAAAGAAAAATTCTTAAATTCAATAATTGGCTCCAACCTTGTTCTCCTTAGTCTTCCTTTGATAAACTGGAGGACTTTGCTCCAATCTTGGAATATCCTACTCCTAAAAGTGTTCCTAAAATAGCAATAATAATAATATTGCCAAGGAAAGCCCAGAAGCCTTGTGCAAATACCTTATTTGCAGGCTCTGCATAAATAACAATATCCAAAAGCGGTGCTACGACAATCCATGCAATAGCGTTGGCAATTACCTGTACAACGTTAAACAGAACAATTGCTTTCTTATCAAATCCGCCATCCTTAATCGCATACTTAGCTGCAAAAAGCCCTACTAAAATGCCAAATACCGCATCCGGAAATACCCAGCTCCACCATACACTACCATAAAATAATGCATCACCAAGTGCATGTCCAATTAATCCGACTGCACCTCCTACTATAGGTCCAAAAACAGCAGCTAAAAATGCCAACAGTGCAGCTCGTGGCTGAAGTGCTGTATTTGGAATAAAACCTAGTGGAATCTGTACCTCCGTTAATGCAACAAAGAGTGCTGTTCCGATACCAATTGCTACAACCTCTTTAATCCCAAATTTCAACTTCACGCTTATCTCCTCCTTAATGTAAATCGGTCAACAAATCATGTGACTTTCTATAATCTATAAAATATAAGATTCTTTCCTATTTGTCAATGAATTATCTACATGGATAAAGAGATGCTGTTTGGATTATTATATTATCTGTATCTCTTCCTTTGTTACTTCTGTATGATTCTGTACTAAAAATGCATTCAGTACCGGATTTTCCCTGTCCTGCAAAGACAGAATCAGATAATCCACTGTAGAATCATGTGCAAGTCTCTTATCCTCTTCGGAAGGTCTTGAAGGAGATTCCGGATGGGAATGCCAATTTCCCAGTAAAGTAAGACCCTTTGCACGCATATCCTTGACTGCTGCCAGCTGCTCTTTGGGATCCATACTGAAATGTTCATTACTGTTATCTATATTTGTAAGAAGATAAACCTCTTCAATCTTCTTTATATCATTCTCTACTACACCGGCTATCAATCCGCATGCTTCATTTGGAAGTCCCTGCACAGCATGGGAGAGAATCTTATCATAATCGCTCTTTTTTAACTGTAGCATATTCTATCTCCACTTTATTTCTTCATATCACATTCTGCCTGTTCATAATCAATCAACTCTGTAATCGTTGGATGATCACCACACACAGCACAGTTATGTGTATCCTTTGGCAGCTTAATCGTATGGAATTCCATAGTCAGTGCATCATAGGTCAGAAGCTTTCCTGTCAGAAGCTCACCCTTTCCGATAATGTATTTGATTGCCTCCATAGCCTGTAGACTTCCAATGACACCACCCATGGCTCCGATTACACCTGCCTGCTTACAGGTAGGAACAGCATCCTTGGGTGGTGGATTCTTGAATACACAACGATAGCATGGTCCTTCTCCCGGAACATAGGTCATAATCTGACCCTTAAAACGAATGATTCCGGCGTGGCAAAATGGCTTTTTCTCCATAACGCAGGCATCATTGATTAAGAATTTTGCCGGGAAATTATCTGTTCCATCAATAATAAAATCATAGTCTCTGATTAATTCCCTGATGTTTTCTGAGGACACAAAGGTACGGTAGGTATTCACCTTGACATCCGGATTCATCTGTGCGATTGTCTCTGCCGCCGACTTTACCTTTGCCTTTCCTACATCTGCAGTTCCATGAATAATCTGTCTTTGCAGATTGGATAAGTCTACCTCATCCGCATCCGCAATACCAATGGTTCCTACTCCTGCTGCTGCAAGATACATTGCTACAGGTGCACCAAGACCTCCGGCGCCGATAATCAATACTTTTGCTTCCAGCAGTTTCTTTTGTCCCTTTGCACCAACCTCTTTGAGAATGATGTGTCGGGAATATCTTTCGATTTGTTCATCTGTAAGTGCCATATAATTACTGTCCTCCACCCATGAAATATAAAAATTCTACAACGTCACCATCCTTTAAAACTGTGCTTTCTTTCTTGTCACTTTCTACAAATTCTTCATTAATAGACACAGTCACATATTCCGGTGTCTCTACCTTCTCCTGCTCAATCAATTCCGGTAAAGTAAGTCCGTCCTTTACCTCTTTTTTTCTCCTGCTACTGTGATAAACATATAAACCTCTTTCTGCGCTTCTTGCTACGCTTTTTATTTCTAACTTTACCTATGCCAAAAGACCTTCAATCCATTCTATTAAGTCTGCCTTTTTTACAAAGCCGCTTCTCTTTCCCTTTACCTTACCATCCTGAAACAGTATCAATGTTGGCGCTCCCATAACCTGATATTCTGCTGTCAGGGCTTCTTCATAATTTACATTTACCTTGTAAACCCTGATTTTTTCCTCATATTCCTCTTCCAGATCTCCAAGAACAGGAGATAGCTGCTTACAGGGTACACAAGAATCAGAATAAAAATCCACTAATACAGGAAGTTTTTCCTGTAATACTTTTTCTTCAAAATCTGTCTGTCCTATCCTTTGTGCCATTAATCCTCTACCTTTCTGACAAATAATGTATAAGTTCCATCCTCATTGTCTACCAGCTTAAGTATCTGATGTCCTTCTTCCTTAATACTTCTTGGTACATTCTGCACCGGTTCACCATCATTCATGCGGATAGCAAGAATCTGTCCGTCATCGAGTTCATCTAATGATACCTTTGCCTTTACAAAGGTCAACGGACACACCTTATCCGTAATGTCTACCTGTTCATCAAATTGTATTTCAGCCATGATATGCCTCCTGTATTGCTTTTTTAAATTCTTCTTCGCCTAAACGCTGCAGCGTATAGCGGAAACGTTCTCCCGGATTTGCATGATCCTCAAAAAACTTGATTGCAGCATCCGCAACACGAAACAGAGTTTCTTTATCCTTGATAATCGGGACAATGTTTTCACCTTTATAAATCTTATTTCCAAACAATCCACCAAAGGAAACGATATATCCGCTTTCGCCCTTCCATGCATCAGTTGGACAGGATTTCACACAACGCCCGCAATAATTACATTTTTCCCTATCAATTGCAATGCCATCCTCCGTGGCAGTAAGTGCTCCTTCCCTACAGGCTTTCACGCAGACTCCACAATTGATACAGGCACTCTTATCACAATTGACTACCATTCCGCCCTTAATGCCAAGATCATTTTCTTCTGCCTTAAGACAGTTATTCTGACATCCGGTCACACCGAACTTAAACTTATGCGGAAGCTCCCTGCCAAAGTATCTTTCATCCAATTCCTTTGCTATCGCAAGGGTATCAATGCATCCGCTTGGACAGATTTCAGAGCCCTGACATGCTGTTACGGTTCTGACTCTTGGGCCACACACACCGGGCCTTACACCGCCCTTGGCAAGCTCTGCCTTTACCTCTTCAATATCCTCAAAGGAAATGAAAGGAATCTCAATCCCCTGCCTTGATGTCATATGTACATAGCCTTTCCCGTATTTCTCTGCCACCTCAGCAACTGTCTTAATGTTCTCTGCTGTCAGATTTCCTCCTACTACAGCCAGACGAAGAGAAAAATATCCCTTCTGCTTCTGTCTCATAAAGCCGCCTTTTTTTAATGCTGCATAATCAACTGATGCCATACTCTTACCTCACTTTTCTTATCTTATATCACACTTT
>JALEWA010000234.1 GCA_022788085.1 Lachnospiraceae bacterium | reverse complement strand
AAGACTATTACAGGCAGGAGAGAGCCAGAGACTGGTATTGTCATGGAGCATTCATGATATGGCATCATATGATGACCTTGGAAAGATAAAGAAATCCGCTTATGTTCTGGAAAAGGGAGAATATCACTTCTTTGTTGGAGTGTCTGTGCGAGATGTTGCAGAACTGTCTTATCATTATGAAGTACAGGAGGATACGGTAGTACAGCAGCTTTCTTCAAAATGTGCACCGACAAGTCTCAAGAAGAGAATGCTGGCAGACGGAAGCTATGAAGAACTGCCAATTAAGACACCGGTTGAAACAGATGCCAATGAGCTTGTCCCGTTGCCGATCAAGGAGGCAGATGGCTTTGCACCAGCAGTAAGAGCAAGAAAACGCTATCATTTGTGGGTGAATACACCGGCACAGCAGCATCACTTTTTGAAAGAGGTTGCCCAGGGAAGTCTTTCCTTAGATGAGTTTATGGAACAGTTATCGGATGAAGACCTTGCCAATCTACTTGGCGGACAGCCTAATACCGGTGTTGCCAATACGTTCGGATGGGGAAATTTACCGGATTTTGGAGTCCCTAATATTATGACAGCGGATGGACCCGCCGGGTTACGAATCGCCCCGGAGTGCTGTGTGTATACAACTGCATGGCCTTGCACAACACAGCTTGCATGCTCATGGAATGAAGATCTGGTAGAAAGAGTTGGTGAAGCAGGAGGTGCCGAGGTTAAGGAAAATAACATAGCAGTATGGCTGACTCCTGCAGTTAATATCCACAGAAGCCCTCTTTGCGGAAGAAACTTCGAATATTATTCCGAAGACCCATTTCTTACGGGTAAGCTGGCGGCAGCAATGGTTCGTGGTATTCAGAGTAACCATGTTGGTGCAACCGTTAAGCATTTTGCCCTGAATAATAAGGAAACCAACCGGAAGAACAGTGATTCCAGAGCTTCTGAACGTGCAGTCAGGGAAATCTATCTAAAGGCATTTGAAATCATTGTAAAGGAAGCAAAGCCGTGGGCAATTATGTCCGCCTATAACATCGTAAATGGCTACAGAGCCTCTGAAAACAGAGAACTTCTGGAGGATATTCTTCGCGGTGAGTGGGGCTTTGATGGCATGGTAACGACTGATTGGTGGACCAATGGTGAGCATTATAAGGAAGTCAAGGCAGGAAATGATGTAAAGATGGCAACAGGTTTCCCGGAGCGTTTGCTGGAAGCTATGGAGAAAGGAATACTTACACGCAAGGACATGGAAATTTGTGCAAGAAGAGTATTGGAGCTAATCCTGAAGGTGGATTAAGGAAAATAAATAATTGACAAATTGCCATCAATAGCACTATACTTATAAAAGATTTAGAAAAACGGAGGTATTAGAATGATAATTTTTACTTGCTAATTAAGAGTAACTTAATAACATGGTAACGTGAAACCGAAGGGTTTTATTTGTATGCGTTGTCATGCCTGGCAAGGAATCATTCTAACATCATGAAAAGAAAATAGATTTTGTTTGATATAGCTTTATTTGCTATACATGGAAAAGGTTTATTCAGGATGCAGAATTTTTCTGCATCCTTTTTCTGTGCACGAATGCCCAAGGAAATCATCAGCCTATGCGAGCACATTTTATACTGTGATTCTTAGAGGAATGCTTCCGGGTATTGACACGCCTTAGAGGAGGGATTTTATGTCTCAGATTAGTGTAAATCATCTAACTTTTTATTACGAAGGTAGTGCAGATAATATTTTTGAAGATGTTTCCTTTCAGATTGATACGGATTGGAAGCTGGGCTTTATTGCAAGAAACGGGCGTGGTAAGACAACCTTTTTAAAATTACTTTTGGGAAAGGAAGAATATCGCGGCAGTATTTCCACATCAGAGGTATTTGATTATTTTCCTTTTTCCGTGGATAATCCTGCAGAAAACACCATAGATATTGTGGAAAAAATGTATCCGGAATATGAATTCTGGAAAATATGCAGGGAATTAACGCTTTTACAGGTAGATGCAGAGGTATTTTACCGCCCATTTGAAACATTAAGCAATGGAGAACAGACAAAAGTCATACTTGCGGTGCTTTTTTCCATGGATGAGCATTTTTTGCTGATTGATGAGCCTACGAATCACCTGGATGCGCCAACGAGAGAGCTGGTAAGAGATTATTTAAAGCAGAAAAAGGGCTTTATTCTGGTATCACACGACAGAGATTTCCTTGACCAGTGTATTGACCATGTGCTTGTCATTAATAAGACAAATATTGAGGTTTACCAGGGAAATTTTACAACATGGTGGGAAAACAAGCAAAGACAGGATGACTTTGAACGTGCTGAGAATGCAAAGCTGAAAAAAGAAATTGGTCGTTTACAGGAGGCTTCCAGACAGGCACATCAATGGGCAGACAATGTGGAATCTACAAAAATCGGTAAAAAGTCCGAGAAATATGAGAAATGTATTGATACACGTGCCTATGTGGGAGAGAAGTCAAGACGTATGCAGATGCGCCGCAAGAATCTGGAGAGAAGACAGGAACGGGCAATTGAAGAAAAGTCATCCTTACTGAAAAACATTGAAGAAGCAGAGAACTTAAAGCTTTTTCCCTTGCTGCATTATAAGGATACCTTAGTGAAGATTGAAGAACTGCAAATACAATATGATACAAAAAGCCTGCCGCCTGTAAGTCTTGAAATCCGCAATGGTGATCGCGTGGTATTACAGGGAGCGAATGGTTGTGGCAAGTCGAGTATTATCAAGGTTTTGCTGCAGCACCTTGCAGGAGAAACAGATATCTTATATGCAGGAAGTATAGAAACAGCAAGTGGTCTGAAGGTATCATATATTTCACAGGATACCTCACATCTGCATGGAACATTGGAGGAATATGCCAGGGAACAGGACTTGGATTATACGTTGTTTCTTGCTCTGCTTCGAAAGCTTGATTTTTCCAGAGGACAGTTTGAGAAGAGAATGGAGGATTACAGTCAGGGACAGAAGAAGAAGGTATTGATAGCAGGAAGCCTTTGTACAAAGGCACATCTTTATATTTGGGATGAACCGCTTAATTATATTGATATCTTTTCACGTATACAGATTGAAAAGCTGATTCTGGAATTTAAGCCGACAATGCTCTTAGTAGAGCATGATAAAACTTTTGTGGAAAAGATAGGAACAACTGTGAAAAAACTGTGAAATCCAATGTAATTATTGAAGTGAAACTTTATAATGCGATATAATTAAAATAATTCGACAAAAATTGACACGATAGGAGAAAGTACAAAAAGTATATGTTCCATGATGAGAAAGGTAAGGTATTATATGGCATATATAGAGTTTAACCAGATTACAAAGGAGTATAAAAGTGGGGAAACGCGAATCAGGGCATTAGAGGAGGCAAGCTTTCAGGTGGAAAAGGGAGAGCTTGCCGTTATCCTTGGGTCTTCGGGAGCTGGCAAAACGACAGCTTTGAATATCCTTGGAGGAATGGATATTCCAACCTCAGGGCAGATTTTGGTTGATGGAAATGACATTACGAAATATAACAAGAAACAGCTGGTAGGTTATCGCAGAACAGATATCGGTTTTGTATTTCAATTTTACAATCTGGTACCGAATCTGACAGCACTCGAAAATGTTGAGCTTGCAGCACAGGTATGTAAGAATTCACTGGATGCCGGTGAAACCCTGGAGAAGGTAGGACTTGGAGAGAGAAAGAATAACTTCCCGGCACAATTATCCGGCGGTGAGCAGCAGCGGGTATCTATTGCAAGAGCCTTAGCAAAGAATCCAAAGCTTCTATTGTGTGATGAGCCTACCGGTGCTCTGGACTACAATACCGGGAAACAGATTTTACAATTGCTGCAGGATACCTGTAGAAAAGAAGGTATTACGGTAATACTGATTACACACAATTCAGCATTGGCACCAATGGCAGACAGATTAATCCGGTTTAAGAGTGGTAAGGTAATACAAATGAGCCGGAATCCAAAACCGACACCCATTTCCGAAATAGAATGGTAAATGTGGGAAAGATAGGAGCAGGGTATGAAAGCATATTACAAGGATATATGGCGTGCTATTAAGCATAACAAGAAAAGATTCTTCTCCATGATGCTGATTACGATTCTTGGTGTGACAATGTTAAGTGGCCTTAGGGCAGCTTGCCGAGACTTAAGGCACACAGCAGATTCCTTCTATGATGAGCAGAATCTTTTTGACATTTGTGTCATTTCTACGATGGGACTGACAGATGAGGATGTAGAAGCACTTGCTGCTTTAGAGGAAATTGAAAAGAAAGAGGGAACCTATAGCGAAAATGTCAAGGTCTGGATAGGAGAACAGAACAAAAGTGCAGAGATTAAGCTTATCAGCCGGGAAGGAATCAATACTCCTTATATACAGGAGGGCAGGCTTCCGGAGAAGGAGGATGAGATTGCTGTTACAAGGAATTTTCTTCTTGCCACCGGTAAGCAGTTAGGTGACACGGTTGTCATAGATGAAGAAAAAGAGGAAGACGAGGATTCAGAAGAAGCAGAAGAACCAAATTTTAAGCATACAGAGTATACCATTACCGGTATTGTGCTTGATGCGACAAATGTAAACAGCCAGCAGGAAATGATGTCCTTCCGTTCAAATTCCAATACAGATTATACATTCTTCGTATTACCGGAGGCAGTGGAAAGTGATATATATATACTGCAGTTTATCTTACGGTAAAGGATACGAAGGAACTGCAATGCTATAGTGATACTTATGAAGATAGAATACAAAGTGTTGTTGATACCATAAATGCAGGATTGAAGGAAGAACGTGAACAGGCACGTTATGATGAGGTTATAGGAGATGCCTTAGAAGAGCTTGCCGATGCGAAGACTGAGGCTGATGAAGAGTTTGCAAAGGCAGACAAGGAAATGGCAGATGCAATAAAAGAGCTTGCAA
Source organism: Lachnospiraceae bacterium (assembly GCA_022788085.1). GTDB lineage: Bacteria > Bacillota > Clostridia > Lachnospirales > Lachnospiraceae > COE1. The sequence continues at coordinate 5,320 of JALEWA010000234.1, read as the reverse complement.
CTGCAAGAACGGAGCTTGAAGAGGGCAGGCAGGAGATAGAAAACGGAAAGGCTGAACTTGCAGATGCCAAAGCGGAAATGGAGAAGGCAAAAGCAGAGCTTGAGGATGGTTGGAAGAAGCTTGAAGCAGGTCAGGCAGAACTGGATCAGGAGAAGGAAAAGCTGATACAATCGGAAAATGAGCTTTCCATGCTCGCTCAAATGCCCGGAATGGATATCAGTGCAATGCAGCAACAGCTGGAGGCTGGTAAGGCACAGCTTGATGAAGCACAGGCCCAACTGGATGCAAACAGGGAGAAGCTTTTAAAGGGAGAGGATGAATTAGCAAAGGGAGAAGCACAACTGGCAGAAAATGAGGCTAAGCTTACAGAAAACGAAGCCAAGCTGTCAGAGGGCGAGGCAGAATTACTGGAAGGTGAAGCGGAACTTAAGGAGAATGAAGAAAAGCTTGAAAAGGAACGAAAGGATGCTTATCAGAAAATTGCAGATGCCGAGGATGATATTCAGGATATTGAAATGACTACCTGGTATATACAGGATAGAAGCTCTTTGAGTGGCTATGCGAATGTAGAGAGCGATGCTGCCTGTATTGAATCGGTAGGAAGAGCATTCCCTGTTATCTTTTTCATTGTTGCCATTTTAATCGGACTTACTACCGTTACCAGAATGGTAGAAGAGGAAAGAGGTCTTATTGGAACCTATAAAGCACTTGGATTTTCAGACAAGGAAATTCGCAGAAAGTATTTGATTTATGCGGCAGGTGCAAGCTTAGCCGGAGGAATAATCGGTGATATCTGTGGATTTTTGGTCTTACCAAAGATTATTTTTGTAATCTTTGCTGTCTTATATGAATTGCCGGAGTACACATATACCTTTGACTTTGCTTACGGTATTGGCGGTGTTGTCTTGTTTGCAGGAGGCATTATCGGTGCAACCTGGATTGCCTGTGAAGCCGAGCTTCATCATATGCCGGCAACATTAATGCGACCGAAGGCACCAAAGGCCGGTTCACGTGTATTCATGGAGCGGATAACTCCGGTTTGGTCGAGACTATCCTTTTTAAATAAGGTTACAGCAAGAAATCTGTTCCGCTATAAAAAACGTCTGTTTATGACAATCGGCGGAATTATGGGATGTACAGCATTACTGCTGTGTGGTTTCGTAATCAAGGACTCTGTATCCGAGCTTCTAAAAGGCCAATATACCAGACTCTATGAATATGATATTATGGCAGTAGCTGCGGAAAAAGAATATGACACACTTGTCGGATATTTAACAGAGATTCCGGAGGTGGAGGAGTACTGTAGCTTGAAGATTGATTCCATAAAAGTAAAGAATGAAGTGGGCAAGGAAGAGTCCGTACAACTATTTGTTGTACCAAACGGGGCATCCTTAGAGGGTTATATCCACTTGGAAAATGCTTCGGGGGAGATAGTTCCTTTGGCAGAAGAGGGAATTCTGGTAACGCAGAATGCAGCCAATATTCTGGAATTTGATGTGGGTGATACTGTATATCTGCAAAATCTAAAACTGGTACAGAAGGAGGTTAAGGTATCAGGACTTATTACGAACTATCTTGGAAATAATGTATATATGACGCAAGCGGTATATGAGGAATTGTTTGGTGAATATGAGCCAAATGGAGTGCTTTTGAATCTGGATGATTCCTGTGAGAATGCAATTATCATAGCAGAAGAGCTTGGTGGTAAGGAAGGGATTCTTACTTCGGACAGCGTTGAGGACAGAAGAGAACAATTTGCTGTTGCTTTTTATCTGATTAATGTTGTGGTATATATCATAATCATAATGGCAGCAGGACTTGCATTAGTTGTATTATTTACGCTTGCAACAACAAACATATCAGAACGTGAAAGAGAGCTTGCAACAATAAAGGTACTTGGTTTCTATGACACAGAGGTACATTTATATGTCAATAAAGAAACCTTAATCCTTACGGGTATTGGCATTCTATTAGGTTTGCCGATTGGGCGTTTTCTTGGTGGATGTCTTACAAATGCCTTGAACATGCCTTCTATCTATTTTGCGGTAAAGCTGCATCCAATCAGCTATCTGATTACAGTGGCATTGTCTATCGGATTTGCGTTTTTTGTTGATTCCCTGACAGACAGGACACTTGACCATATTGATCCGGTTGAGGCATTAAAGAGTATTGAATAAAGAACAGAAAAAGACTCACAGTTTTTAGTACTGTGAGTCTTGCTTTGCTTATAATAACTGAATACCTTTTGCTTCGCATTCCTTAACCATTTCATCAGGCCAGATAGAAGACTGAACCTCTCCGATATGGGCTTTCCTTAAGAAGAACATACAGATACGTGACTGGCCGATGCCGCCACCGATGGTATATGGAAGCTCTTCATTGATGATTGACTTCTGGAAAGGAAGCTCGGCACGCTCAGGGCAGCCTGCTTTTTCAAGCTGTGACAGAAGGGCATCCTTATCAACACGGATTCCCATAGAGGAAAGCTCAAGAGCAATATCAAGAACCGGATAATATACTATGATATCTGCATTCAGTGCCCAATCGTCATAGTCCGGCGCACGACCATCATGAGGCTTACCGTTTTCAAGCTTGTCACCAATCTGCATGATGCAGACAGCGCCTTTTGCCTTTGCAATATAATATTCTCTTTCCTTTGGAGTATTATCAGGGAAGATTTCTGCCAACTCTTCTGTAGTAACGAAGAAAATATCATGTGGCAGGATTTCTTCTATGTAATCATATTGAATCGCCAAATATTTTTCTGTCTTTCGAAGACATTTATATACGTCTTTTACGGTATCTTTTAAGGTTTCAAGATTACGCTCATCCTTGCTGATGACCTTCTCCCAATCCCACTGGTCTACAAAAATAGAATGGATATTATCAGCAACTTCGTCACGACGAATCGCATTCATATCTGTGTAGATACCTTCGTCATATGAAAAACCATATTTCTTTAAAGCATATCTCTTCCATTTTGCAAGAGACTGTACTACTTCTGCTTCCTTACCATTCTGTTCCTTGATATCGAAGGTAACAGGACGCTCAATCCCATTCAGGTTATCGTTCAGACCGGATTTGGGCTCAACGAAAAGCGGTGCGGATACACGAGTCAGATTCAGACGCTGTGCAAGAAGATTCTGGAAGAAATCCTTTACCGTCTTGATTGCATACTGTGTATCATGCAAGTCTAACGCTGAGTGGTAGTCTTTTGGTATGATTAAATGATCCATTTTCAGGTTCTCCTCTCGTTAGAAGTCCTTTTGACCTCTGCATACAGATTCATTATATCACACATAGGAGCATTTTCAAGAATGAAAGAATTTTTGTTAACTGATAACTTCAATTATTCCTTAACCCTACCTGGAACGGCTATCATTCCGAACATTGCAAGTGCTTGGTTTACTTTATCGAGTCGCACAGTCTCCTTTCCTTGCTCCAACTCTCTGACAAAGCGTAATCCCAACCCTGAGCGCATTGCAAATTCTTCCTGCGTTAGTCCGGCTTTTTTTCTTTCTTCTTTTATATAGTTTCCAATAATATTCATAAATATATGATACACCCTATCGGGTATAACTGCAAACGAAATTTGTAAAAAATATCCCGACCTAAAATGAAATTTTAAATTCCACTTCTTCAAAGGGGAGTGGAATTTACTTCTGCAAAGTTAAGGTTTACTGTTTCATACTGAGATGGTATGCTGATATCTCCTTCTGACAGCAGTAGAAGGAGCATACATATGAGCAAATATATTCCTGGTAACCAGAAACACCTTACACTTGAAGACCGCATTTATATCCGTGATGAACTGAATAAGGGAACATCTTTTAAGGATATAGCCCGTTTTCTATGCAAAGACCCTACTACCATCTCGAAAGAGGTAAAAGCGCACCGCTTATCGGACTGGTATCACAAGGGTACCTTTTATAATGCCAAGAACTTCTGCATTCACCGGTATCATTGTAAGAAAACAAATGCCTGTGGAAAGATCATTGTCTGTGGTATTAAATGTACCTCCTGTCCAACCTGTAACCAGACCTGTCCCGACTTTGAAAGGGAGCGCTGTAACCGTCTGGACCACGCCCCTTACGTATGTAATGGATGCAACAAGAAGATAAATCACTGTACCATTGCCCGTAAATATACCTATGATCCAGCTTTCGCTGACCGCAAATATCGGGAAGTATTAAAGGACTCCCGAAGTGGTATTAACATGACAAAATCTGAACTCAGTAAAAAGAACCAGCTGATTTCACCCCTGATAGCCCAGGGACAGTCTCCTTATCAGATATTAACTAATCACCCTGAACTCGATATGTCTGTAAGAACACTCTATACCTACCTTGATCAGGGCATCCTTACTGCAAGAAATATAGATTTAAAGCGGAAGACAAAGTTCAAACCCAGAAAATGTCATAAGACACAGATAACCAATCGGTCAGTGTTCGAAAAACGTACTTATGAGGATTTCAGCAGCCTGAATCTTCCACACTTTGTTGAAATGGATACCGTTCACTCATCGCGTGAATCCAAGAAAACACTTCTGACGCTCTTCTTCACAAGAGAAAAACTCTTTCTGGCATTCCTGATGAACCGTAACACGGAAGGTGCTGTACGTCTGGTCTTTGACCGTTTGGAAAAGAAAATGGGCACATATAACTTCATTTCTATGTTTGAATATATCCTGACTGACCGTGGTTCTGAATTTGGTGATCCTGAGTCAATCGAAACTGGCATTGAGGGGATACAGAGGACAAGTATTTACTACTGTGACCCCATGCGCAGTGGTCAGAAAGGTGGCATAGAACAGGCACATACCCTGTTAAGAATGATTCTGCCCAAAGGAACAAGTTTTGAATTTCTTACACAATGGGACGTAAATCTGATTGTGAATCACATCAATTCTACACCTCGTGAATGCATTGGTGGAAAGACACCCTACGATATGGCACTGGAATCTTTTGGAGAAGACATGATGAAAGCATTTCAGCTTAAGCGCATTGACCCTGATAAGGTCAATCTGACGCCTAAGCTGATCCGCTTTAATCACTAATTAACCTAACAATCTCAAACAAAATCTGCTGTCGGACTGGAACTAAACTTTTCACATTTTTTTAACCTGATCGGTGGAATTTAGTCTAACACACTACTCTCCAGCGGTCCATTTAGTATGCAGTAAAACAGAGTTTTTTGTGAGAAGTTGTGCTTATTATAACAGATTTTTACCATGTTTGCTCAAAAAATCCTCTAAAATTTATAATTTTAAAAGGAGGTGTGGAATTTAAATCTGCACTGGAATTTACAATTTCAAGTCAGC
>JALEWA010000220.1 GCA_022788085.1 Lachnospiraceae bacterium | reverse complement strand
CGCTTCATCAATACGATAAACAATTGTAAAATTCTTTACAAAAATTTGACGGTATCCCCGATTAGCAAAAGCCCCTGTTCTTCTGATAGACCCACGATAAGGCATTTCATCCAGACTTAAAATCGCATCTTCTAAAACATCTGCCATTTTCTCAGCAGTACCTATTTCTTTGAAATCATCTGCTATATGATTATAAATATTCTCAAGATCATCTGATGCACGCTGCAACATTTTTATTGTATATTTAACCAAAGTGTTTTCTCCTAAGTGATGCTAATGTTTCTTTCGCATCAAGTAATATACCTGTTGCTTCATATTCCTCTTCGGCTTCTGAAATTGCATTATCAATAGCCTGTGTTTCCACTATTTGTTCATAGGTTTCTATACTCATAACAACTAAATCACCATATCCATTCTTGGTAATAAAAATAGGCTCTTTAACAGCATGACATGCATCTGATATATCATTTGTATTTCTTAAATCCGTAATTGGTCTAATCTGTGGCATAAAGTACACCTCACTTTCTTTGTACATTATTCTAACATAATTATATGCATTTTGCAATTTTTAAATATATAATTAAATGTAACATTGGTATTACCGTCCATAAATCTGGACTTTGACTACTATCTAAATACAATATATTCGGTCTAGCATTAACTTCAAATGGATTCGGTCGCATATATATCTGTTGTATTTTCAATTTGGTAGCATTTCTTCTAAAGTAAAAAAAAGTAAATAAAAGACTTGCAAATGAAAAAAACAAAGAAATTATTGAAACTACTATATAAATGTAATCTCGTGCTTACATTTATACACCTCGCTTCTCATCCAATTTATATGATTTGTTGATATTATCTTTTTCATGTATTTTTTCATATGGAAAATACTTATATACACTTAAAGGCACTATTAAATCCGTAATATTGTACTGCTTCGCCTGATGATTTATTATATTATAAATGGATCTCATTCCTGATACAAACTATTTATTTTTCTCGATTTTCTTTGTCCGCAACGAATGAGGGCGATACATGCATCAAAGTCACCAAAATAGGGGTGTACAGTGCATCATAACTATAACAAAAAGAAAAGACGGGCAGAGACATGCGTCAAAGTCCGTCTTTTTCATATATTTTTTAATTTTCTTTCAATGACTAATGTAAAACTAGCACCGTAAAATCAAGCAAATGAACCTTATTCGTTCATCTTCGCCAGCTTCGCTGTCTGGTCCGCTGCAATACAAGCATCAATAATCTCCTGGATATCTCCGTTCATAACCTTATCCAGCTTGTAAATTGTCAGGTTGATTCTATGGTCAGTTACACGACCCTGTGGGAAGTTGTAGGTTCTGATCTTCTCAGAACGATCTCCTGTACCAATCTGGCTGCGACGCATCTCTGCTTCGGCATCGTGCCTTTGCTGCTGCTCCATATCGTACAGCTTTGCCTTCAATAATGCAAAAGCTTTTGCCTTGTTCTGAAGCTGTGATTTCTCTGTCTGGCTGTATACAACAATACCGGTTGGATAATGTGTCAAACGAACTGCTGAGTCTGTTGTGTTGACACACTGACCACCGTTACCGGAAGCTCTCATAACGTCAATTCGGATATCCTTGTCTTCGATTACGATATCAATATCCTCATCTACCTCTGGCATTACGGCAACACTGATGGTTGAAGTGTGGATACGTCCACCGGACTCTGTTTCCGGTACACGCTGTACACGGTGAACACCTGACTCATACTTCATAACGGAATATGCACCCTGTCCTGTAATCATGAAGGTCACACTCTTCATACCTCCAATACCGATTTCTTCGCATTCCATGGTTTCAACCTTCCAACGTCTGCTTTCCGCATAATGCACATACATACGATAGATTTCTGCAGCAAATAAAGCAGCCTCATCTCCACCTGCACCTGCTCTGATTTCCACGATAACGTTCTTGTCATCATTTGGATCCTTTGGAAGCAGAAGAATCTTAAGCTGCGTTTCAAGCTCCTCAATGCGTTTCTTTGCATCATTCAGCTCTTCCTTAAGCATTTCTCGCATTTCTTCATCATTTTCAGACTCTAATAAAGAAAGAGAATCCTCTACCGTTTCCTTGCACTTTTTATATTCTGTATATGCCTCTACTAATGGTGTCAAATCACTCTGTTCCTTCATCAAAGCTCTGAATCTTGCCTGATTGTCGGCTACCGTCGGCTCATGTAATTCATTCATAATCTCTTCATAACGAGCCAGTAAAGCTTCTAACTTATCAAACATCTCTATTTTTCCTCCTCATATTTATCAAATAAACTGTCCCAGCACAACCCGGTCAAGTCCTGCATAGTCCTTAACGATTTCAATATTCTGAAATCCCTGCTTTTTCATAAGTTCTCTTACTGCTTCTCCCTGATTATAACCGATTTCAAAAAGAAGCCATCCACCTTTTGTCAGAAATCCGCCCGCTTTTTCCACAATTCTTTGATAGAAAAAGAGACCATCCTCCATGCCATCAAGTGCCTGTATAGGCTCATGCTCGCGCACCTCCGGCATCAGAGTCTCAATCACAGCCGTTTCAATGTACGGTGGATTCGATATAATCATATCATATTTCATATCAGGCAGATTTTCAAATAAATCTCCCTGAATAAATTCAGCCTTTAATCCCAGTCTTTCTGCATTTTCCTCTGCAACCTTGAGTGCCTCTTTTGAAATGTCGACACCTGTTCCTTCGCATTCGTTACTGTATTTTAAGAGACTCAATAAAATGCACCCGGAACCGGCACACATATCAAGAATGCGCATTCCATCAAACATGTGACGCATGCCTTCCTCCACAAGAATCTCTGTATCCTGTCTTGGAATCAGGGTATGCTCATTTACCCGAAAGGTAAGCCCCATGAATTCCTGCTCTCCTGTAATATGCTGCAAGGGAATCCTTGACGCACGTTTTTCGATACACATATGATAGAACTGCTCTTCCATCGCATTACGTTCACTGTCACCATGAACCAGCAGCGTATTCCTGTCTGTATGACAGATATATTCCAATAAGAGCCTTGCGTCAAGCTTTGCTTCCTCAACACCGGCTTCCTCCAGCTTCTTTACTCCGTATTCATACAATTGTCTGTATGTCATAGCCTAAGGCTCCTCTTCTTCCTGTTTATCCTCTAACCATGAATCATCCACATCATAGCCAAAGTTTTCCTTTAAATATGCCTTCCAGTCAAATACCGCCTCAACAGATGCAATCGCAACCTCGATCATATCTTCATCCGGCTCTTTTGTCGTCAGCTTCTGCATCCAGAGTCCCGGCTTGGAAATCAGATTTACAATCGCATTGTCACTTCTTCCTGCCAGACGAATAAGCTCATAGGAAATACCCGCAATTACAGGTACAAGTGCCAGACGAAGCACCAGCTTTAGTGCCAGATTGTCAACCCTGATAAAGAAAAAGACAACAACGCTGACTAATACAACAAATAATAAAAAGCTTGTTCCACAACGTTTATGCTGCCTGGAACATCTCTTGACATCCTTTACCGTCAAAGGTCTTCCCTTTTCAATGCAGTTGATACATTTATGCTCTGCACCATGATACATATATAACCTCTTAATATCCTTCATCATGGTAATTGCCAGAATATATCCAAGAAAAATAAGGATTCTGACAACACCCTCAATAATCGCGATTATACTTGCGTTACGAATATATCTTCCGAGAAAATCAGAGATAAAAAACGGTAACAGCATAAATAATGCAACCGCAATAATAACAGACAGCACTACTGTAAAGCCCATCATGATATCATCCGCTTTATCTCCCAGTATTTTGGAAAGTCTTTGTTCTGTCTTACTCGGCTCCTCTTCCTCTTCCTCATAAAAAGAAGCTGAATGCATAGTCACTTTCATACCAAGTACTAATGAATCTATAAATGAAAATACACCTCTGATAAAAGGAAGCCTTGCAATCCTGCTTTCACCAGCAATGCCTTTATATTCTTCTACCTCTACATCAATCTCCCCGTTTGGCTTTCTGACTGCTACTGCATACTTGTCCTTGTTCTTCATCATGACACCTTCAAGAACTGCCTGACCGCCAATTCCGGAATATCTGGTTTGTTTCTTTTTGGACATGAATTTCTTCTCCCCTTAATCGGTATAAAAATAGGTTGAGATAAATATTTACCTCAACCCTCTTCTACGTTACTTATTTGCTTTCTACGCCGTACTTCTTGTTGAACTTATCAATACGTCCACGAGCTGCTGCAGCCTTCTGCTGTCCTGTGTAGAATGAATGGCACTTAGAACAAACTTCAACGTGGATTTCAGGCTTTGTAGATCCTGTTACGAATGTGTTACCGCAGTTACAGGTAACTGTTGCCTGATAATAATTTGGATGGATTCCTTCTCTCATGATTTTCACCTCTCTATAATAAAATCAGAATTATTATACATATGTTTTTCCATAAACAGCTCCCTTAGTATATCACAGTGACTCATGATATGCAAGCACTTTTTTTCCTACTTCTTGTCAAAAGCCGTCAAAAATAATATCCTGTTATTAGATAAACTTCATCTTCTTCACTGTTTGAACGAATTCTGCATTATCCTTCGTCTTTGCAAAGAGATCAAGAATCTTATCTACCGCTTCCTCAGGCTTTAATCCATTTAAGGCTCTTCTCATGATATTGATTGCTTCAAGTTCATCTGCGGAAAGAAGCAAATCCTCTCTTCTGGTACCGGATTTTGGAATATCAATCGCAGGGAAGATTCTTTTCTCAGAAAGCTTTCTGTCGAGTACCATTTCCATGTTACCTGTTCCCTTGAATTCCTCATATACAACATCATCCATTTTGGAACCGGTATCCACCAGTGCTGTTGCAAGGATGGTAAGACTTCCACCCTCTCTCATATTTCTTGCCGCACCAAAGAAACGCTTTGGCATGTATAAAGCTGCCGGATCAAGACCACCGGAAAGAGTTCTTCCACTTGGTGGAACGGTAAGGTTATATGCCCTTGTCAATCTTGTAATACTGTCTAACAGGATACATACATCCTTCTTATGTTCAACAAGTCTCTTTGCCCTTTCAATTACCATCTCCGAAACTCTCTTATGATGATCCGGCAGTTCATCAAAGGTAGAGTAAATAACTTCTACATTTGGTCCCTCGATGGCTTCCCTGATATCGGTAACTTCTTCCGGACGTTCATCGATTAACAGAATAATCAAATGCATTTCCGGTGAATTCTTCTTTATGGACTGTGCTACTTCCTTCAACAAGGTTGTTTTTCCTGCCTTAGGCGGAGATACGATCATACCTCTTTGTCCCTTACCTACCGGACTGACTAAATCCATAACACGCATGGCAACACTTGCTCCCGGTGTTTCAAGACTGATTCTTTTATTTGGAAAAATTGGTGTCATATCCTCAAAATTGCGTCTTCTGCTTGCAATTTCAGGTGGATAGCCATTTACCTTTTTTACATATAATAATGCACTGAATTTTTCATTCTGCGTCTTAATTCTGGTATTTCCTTCAATAATATCACCTGTTTTCAGGTTAAAACGGCGAATCTGGCTTGGTGCAACGTATACGTCATTTTCTCCGGGAAGAAAGTTCTCACAACGGATAAAGCCGAAGCCATCCGGCATGACCTCCAGGATACCATTTGCAGTAATTCCACTGTCCAGTTCAGTCGGAAACTTCTCTTCCTGCTTTTCTTCCTTTGGTTCTCCGGGATTACGAAGCACAGGCTTTGGTGCAACATCCTTCCCTGCTGCTTTATCCTTCTCATCCTCTGCAAGCATCAGTTCAATAAGCTCTGCCTTCTTTAATCCGGTAGTGCCCTTAATTCCTCTTGTTTTAGCAATTGCACGCAAATCTGCAAGCGCAAGAGATTCATACTTTTCCCTCATTCTTATCCTCCATATATATTTCATAGTAAAGTAATTGAACAATTCTTACTCTTTCTAATATTCTTTCCGGGGTAACAGCAGGTGGGTGAACTCATTTCCCTGCTCTGCTTTTTGAATCGTTTTAGATATGTAGTGAATACATTATAACTTATTTTTTTTAAAATAGGAAGAAGAATTTATTGCGAATCAATATTAAATGAGATATGATGTTACTGTACAAACAGGACTTAGCTTTTACTGCTAAGTCCATGAGAAAACGTAATATAGAAGAAATAGAACGGAGATTACACTTATGACAATTCAGGAAAAAGCATTAGCGCTTCACGAAGAATGGAATGGAAAACTGGAAACAGTATCAAAAACACCCGTAAAATCAAGAGAAGCTCTTTCTCTTGCCTATACTCCCGGTGTTGCAGAGCCTTGTAAGGTAATTGCAGAGGATAAGGAAGCCGCATATAAATATACAATGAAAGCAAACACAGTAGCCGTTGTTTCTGACGGAAGTGCCGTACTTGGTCTTGGCAACATCGGACCATACGCTGCTATGCCTGTTATGGAAGGAAAAGCTGTTTTATTCAAGGAATTTGGCGGTGTGAATGCAGTTCCTATCTGTCTTGATACACAGGACACCGAGGAAATCATCAAAGCCGTTACCTGGCTTGCTCCTGCATATGGTGGAATCAATCTGGAAGATATCAGTGCTCCCCGCTGCTTTGAAATTGAAGAAAGATTAAAGGCTACTTTGGATATTCCAGTATTCCATGATGACCAGCATGGTACTGCTATCGTTGTTCTTGCCGGTATCATCAATGCACTTAAGGTTGTGAATAAGAAGAAAGAGGACTGTAAGGTCGTTGTGAACGGTGCCGGAAGCGCCGGTGTGGCTATTACAAAGCTTCTCTTAACATATGGATTTACCAATGTCATCATGTGTGATAAGGTTGGTATCATTGATGCATCCACAGAAGGACTTAACTGGATGCAGGAGAAAATGGCAAAAATCACAAATCCAAACCATGAAACAGGAACACTTGCAGATGCCCTAAAGGGTGCAGACATCTTTGTTGGCGTATCTGCTCCTAATATCGTTACTCCTGAAATGGTTTCTTCCATGGCTAAGGATTCCATTCTCTTTGCTATGGCAAACCCTGTTCCTGAAATCATGCCTGATGTTGCAAAGGCTGCCGGTGCAAGGGTTGTTGGTACTGGAAGAAGCGATTTCCCAAATCAGGTAAATAACGTCGTAGCATTCCCCGGTATCTTCAAGGGTGCCCTGGAAGGACGTGCTACACAGATTACAGAGGAAATGAAGCTTGCAGCTGCAAATGCCATTGCAGGTCTTGTTCCTGAAAATGAGCTAAATGAGGACAACATCATGCCGGAAGCATTCAATCCAAAGGTTGCCGAATTAGTTGCCGAAGCTGTAAAATCCCATATCAAGCGTTAATTACCTATGATAAAAAAGCACAATTCCAGCATAGCCGCCTTCCAAGGGCGGCTATCTGATTATGAAAGCATAAAGCATGACTGGGGTGACAAACCTTATTATTCTCTTGATCATTATTTGAAGAAACAATATGGAGAAAAAATATATAAAATTGCCCTTGATGCCGGTATGACCTGTCCAAACCGCGATGGCAGGCTTGATACACGCGGCTGTATTTTTTGTAGCGCCGGTGGAAGTGGTGATTTTGCCAGTTGCGGTATCTCCATTCACGAACAATTAGAAAATGGCAAAGCGCTCTTTCATGAAAAAAAGACCGGTAATCGTTTTATCGCCTATTTTCAGTCCTTCACGAACACCTATGCAGAGCCGGAACGATTAGAGATTCTTTTTACGGAAGCACTTTCAGAGCCTGATGTTGTCGGCATTTCCATTGCAACCAGACCGGATTGTGTAGAGAGACCTGTGGTAAACCTCTTAACGAAACTAAAACAACAGTTTCCTGACAAATTTATCTGGATTGAGCTTGGCTTACAGACCATTCATGAGAAGACTGCACAATATATCCGTCGTGGCTATCCGCTCTCTGTATTTGAAGATACATTAAACCGTTTGCAAAAAGCTGACATTCCTGTCATTGTTCATATGATCTTAGGACTTCCGGGGGAAAATAAAGAAATGATGCTTTCTACCTGCCGCTATCTTAGTCATAAAAACATATTTGGCATAAAACTGCAACTACTCCACGTCCTGAAAAACACAGACCTTGCTGCTGACTTTTCAAAGAAAACTTTTGAAATTCTTGACCTTATGGAGTATATTGATATTGTTATCTCTTGTCTTGAGGTGCTTTCGCCCGATATTGTAATTCACCGTGTAACCGGTGATGGGCCAAAGGACTTGTTAATCGCACCATTATGGAGTCTGAATAAACGAAATGTCCTTAACACACTTCATAAGGAATTAAGGTTAAGAGAAACCTTTCAGGGAAGATTATTTATTCCTGATATCTAACCTAAGTATGCCATTTCCGGCAGATTCATGATACAGAAAGAAGTGAAAATCTGATGACACAGGATCCATCTACTCTATATAAATTAATCGTTCTTTACATGTTAAATAAGGTAAAATTTAAGCTGACCTATGCGCAGATTAGTGAATTTATTCTGGAAAAGGAATATACCAACTTCCTTACATTACAAGAGGTTATTTCTGACTTGCAGGATACCGAACTGATCAAACCCGATACCTTGATGAACCGTACCTATTTTTCGATTACAGAAGAAGGACGCAATACGTTATCTTATTTCGGGAACCGCATCGGCGACGCGATCAAGCAGGATATCGACAACTACCTTGATGAGAAGCATCTGGAATTGAAAAATGAAGCCTCCATTACGGCTGATTATTACAAATCCACGACCGGAGAATATGAAGCACAGCTTATCGCACGGGAAAAGGATGTTGAACTGGTAAATATCAAGCTCTCCGTCCCGACTGCCGAAATGGCAGTTTCCATCTGTGACAGCTGGCAGAAGAAAAATCAGAAAATCTATCAATATTTAATGCAGGAGCTTTTTTAACAGCTCCTGCATTTTTGTTTTCCTATCTTGTATATCCTACTCTAAAGCTTACATAATATTCTTCAAACATTTCCTTTAACATTGCCAATACCTTCATAATCGTTACCTCCTTTTAATGGAATGTACTCTCAGAATCTTTTATATATGGATTTCAGTGAGTACCTTTGAGATTTGTTACTTGGTTTTCTTTTGTTAACTATACTTTATCACATTGACCTTACTATGTGAAATATATATAATAATAGCATAACGATACCTTGTAGGTATTATAAAAAGGAGATGATGAAGCCATGGAACTTAGACATATCCGTTATTTTCTTGCTGTCGCAACAGAGTTGAATTTCACACGTGCAGCCCAGAAGCTATGCATTGCGCAGCCACCTCTCAGCCGTCAGATTCAGGATTTGGAAGAGGAATTAGGTGTAAAATTATTTGAACGTAAACCACACGCTTTGCAGCTTACCGAAGAAGGAGCACTTTTTAAGCAATACGCTACCCAGGTGCTTGATCTTGTAAACAAATCCACAGAAGATATCCGTGAAATGAAACGTGGTCTGCAGGGTACACTTTATCTTGCCTCTGTAGAAGGCCATGCACCAAGGCTTTATGCTGAGTGGATTGCAGCTTTCCATTCCCTTCATCCTCATGTACAGTACAACCTTTGGAATGGTAACTCTGATGATGTGGTAAACCGTGTCATGAATGGATTATGCGACCTTGCTATTATCATGGAGCCTCATAATGCGGAAGGTGTGGAATCCATTCCTGTCTATCAGGAGCCGTGGGTGGCCATCATTCCTGCTGACAATCCCTTAGCCAAACAAAAAGAAGCCACGGTCAATCTGGCTGACCTGACTCC
>JALEWA010000175.1 GCA_022788085.1 Lachnospiraceae bacterium | reverse complement strand
AAATTATTAATCCAAAACAAAATACATAATCACGAAAGGAATAGGAAAAATGAAAACATATGAAGGAAATCTTGTAGCTAATAACATCAAAGTGGGAATTGTTGTTGCCCGTTTTAACGAATTTATTACCTCAAAGCTGCTCGGCGGTGCCATGGATGGATTGCTGCGACATGATGTAAGAGAAGAGGATATTCACGTTGCCTGGGTTCCGGGCGCATTCGAAATTCCACTCATCGCTTCTAAAATGGCAAAGAGTGGCAAGTATGACGCCGTAATCTGCCTCGGCGCTGTGATTCGCGGAGCCACAAGCCATTACGACTATGTATGCAACGAAGTATCAAAGGGAATTGCTACGGTATCCATGAATAGTGACATTCCTGTCATGTTTGGTGTAGTCACGACTGAAAATATTGAACAGGCTATTGAACGTGCCAGCACAAAGGCTGGAAATAAGGGCTATGACTGTGCTCTTGGTGCCATTGAAATGGTAAATCTGATACGGGAAATCGAAGCATAAATATATTTTCCTATATACTTATGCTCTTAATGTATGCATCAGTAAGTTCCATAATATAGGCCATGTTTTCGATATCTTTATGTACCTCCCCTGTCTCCAGGGAGTGATTTGCATTCTCTATTAAATGGCAGGGATAGCCTTTTGCTTCACAGCGATGTACAAGACGGGCTGTCTCTGCCACCGCTGTTCACACACATATCGTGAACAGCTTTCCATAAAACTCTATTCCTTCACTGCACCGGCGGAAACGCCTGCAACGAGGAATTTTGAAAGTGCAAAGTATAACGCAACAATTGGAACTGCGATAAAGATAGAACCTGCTGCAAATCTGGTAAACTGTGTTTCATCCAGATGCATCAGTCCAACTGCTACTGTCCACAAATCCTTATTCTTTAATAAGAGATTTGGGAGAATGAAATCGCTCCATGGCCATGCAAATTGTGTCAATGCCGTATAAACGATAATCGGCTGCGAAAGCGGCAATGTTATTTTCCAGAATATCTTGAAATTCGTTGCTCCGTCAATTCGCGCTGCCTCGTAAATGGAATTTGATATCGTATCAAAATATCCCTTCTGTACCAGGTATCCCATCGGGGCACCTGCTGCATAGATAAAGACAAGACTCCATAACTGGTTGATCAGGTTAAAATTCACCATCAGAAGATATACTGCTGTCATACCCATAAAGCTTGGAAACATACTTAAAACCAGCGTTGATTTCATCAGCATCTTCTTACTGCGGAACTGAAAACGACTAATCGTGTACGCAGTCAGAATAATAAGCACAGTACCAATCAGACTTGAGAAAACAGCTACAAACAGCGTATTCTTTAACCAATTTGGATAATCATACATCGTCGTGTCAGTAAAAAGCTTTTGATATCCTGCAAAGCTAAAGCTCTTAGGAAAAAATCCATCCAAATCATAAATGGAATCGCTTTTTGAAAAGGATGCCATGATCAGCCAAAGTACAGGGAAAAAGAAGAAAATACATACCGCAATCAGCACAATATGCGTCAAAACCGCATCAATCAATCTATTTTTGTTTATATGTCTGCTTCGATTCATCGGAAGGTATCCTCCTTTTTATAAGCTGAACTTCTCACATAAACCAGAAGTGAGAAAATGGAAGTGATAATAAAAATAATCCCATGCCTCTTTCGGAACACATTCATAGCATTCAAAATCCTCTATCGTCAATGGAAGGATATGCTTATCCTCCGCATAAGTCATCAGCTTGTCATTTCGCATAACTATTCAGTACCTTCATAGTTACATGCATAAATCCGATACGTTCCTTCTGTTATTATATACTTTTTCCTGATACTGGAAAGCCTGTTAAGCAATTCATAGATATCAGAGAACTCACCATAGATATTAGCTTTTTCCCAATCCATGCATCTTCTGCAGTCCGGATCATAACCACCCGGAATCAAAATCTCAGTTCCATAGAAGATGCACGGTGTTCCAGGAAAGAGATACAACAGACAAAGAGCTGCTTTCATCTTAAATCGATTTTCTCCCACTTCGCTATAAAAACGATGTGTATCGTGACTATCTAATAGATTGAGCATCATGGAATTAACCGTATCGCTGTTACGCATAAGTAAATCATTCAGTTTCCATGCAAGTCCCTGGGCATCCATACACTCACTTGCAAAGTAATCAAGACAAGCCTTGGTAAATGCGTAATTCATAATACTGTCATACTGATCACCTCTTAGGTTAGAATAAGCATCATGCCAGTTCTCACCAATAATGACTGCATCCTTCTTATATCCCTTAACGGCCTTACGGAAGTTTCTCCAGAAGTCATGGCTGACTTCATCCGACACATCAAGACGCCAACCGTCAATACCATATTCTTTCAAATAATAGCATCCGATATCAATCAGAAACTTTTGAACCTCAGGATTCGAGGTATTCAGCTTTGGCATATAATCACAGGCTGCAAAGGTTTCATAGTTAACTGTCTCCTGATTTGGTTTTTCCCCATCAATAAAGAACCAGTCAAAATATGGAGAATCTTTTCCCTTTTCCAGAACATCCTGAAACTGTATCATTCTGTCACTGCAATGATTAAAAACTGCATCCATAACTAGCTTCATACCACGTTTATGCGCCTCTTCGACTAACTCCTTCAGATCTTCATTACTGCCAAAGTGCTCGTCAACACGGTAATAGTCGCTTATATCATATTTATGATTGGATATGGATTGGAATACCGGTGTCAGATAGATTGCGTTGCATCCCGTTGCCCTAATATAATCCAGCTTACTTGTAATTCCCTTTAAGTCTCCGCCTGCAAAGGTTTTAGGATTGGGAATATCTCCCCAGTTGCAGTTGATATAAGAAGTATCCTTTGTTGTATCTCCCATACAAAAACGATCCACAAATATCTGATAGAAAACGGCGTCCTTCATCCAGTCAACCCGCTTCATAATATCCACTTTATTAATATATGGATACTGGAAAAAATTATAATATCCGAGTGTATAATCATAACTCTCTGAAATACCGTCCTCTGAGAAGAAATAACTCTTTTCTCCGTCATCTACCAGAAAAACATAAGCAAGTCTTGTATCCTCAAGCTTTAATTGAATGCTATAGAAATCATAAAGCTCACTTGTATGCGATTTTGTCATGTAAGCCCTTTGCTGCTGCATTCCAAATAGATATTTGCTTTCATAGATGACCTGCACAGCCTTTATATCATCTCTTGCCGTTCTAAGCCTGAGTACGATTTCTTTCTCTGATACTGGGAAACAATAAGAAGAATCGACTATGTGCTGCATTGCATGCCTGTTCATTATGTAACCTGCCTTTCCTTTTCTCCACGCTTATTTTGTCAATGTAACACTCATGTTGTCTGCATCAACCGTAAAGGTATAATTACCAGCTTCTGCAACCTGAATATTGTTGCCATTTGACTTCATGAGTGCCAAAGAAGTTTCCTCTATTACATCTCCTTCTTTCAACACAATATCTGTATTCTCGCCATTGTCATATACCATAAAGCATACCTCTGTATCTGCCTCAAGTTCCATGGTTATCGTAAAGATATTGGTTCCTTCCTCTCTTGTGAGT
Organism: Lachnospiraceae bacterium; assembly: GCA_022788085.1. Classification (GTDB taxonomy): domain Bacteria; phylum Bacillota; class Clostridia; order Lachnospirales; family Lachnospiraceae; genus COE1. The sequence continues at coordinate 22,921 of JALEWA010000175.1, read as the reverse complement.
TCCCTAACATCAGACCAGTCAGCCACCCAGCTGCCCTTTATCATAAGCTGTGTTGAATCAGAAACAACATAAGCCTCATCTTCCTTCACCTCTACCGGTGCATTGACTGTATCGCCATTTCGTGTTACGACTAAGGTGTCCATTGCTTCATTACTCGGGTCTGTTGTAAGTGTGATGGTATAGTTTCCATCCATAATAACATTAACATTAGAAGTACTCGAAGTACCGCCAAGTCCACCGCCATTTTCCATCTGCGTTTCATCTATGGATGTAAAGCAGCCAAAGCCTCTCTGACCATCCCATGTCCAATCATGAATAATCTGGAACTGGTCACCTGCATAAAGGTCAATTGTTATCTCAAATTCATTCTGAACCTTTCCTGTTTCCTGTAAACGGAACTGGTCTCTTGCTGCTTCTTCTACACTGGCATTTGCCCAATTACTATCCTGCAGTATTCCCTTAGAAGATGTTCCCGCAATATACCATGCTCTTGTATCTGCTTCAACACTTGTAGACTTGAAGCTTCCATATAATGTAGTATCTTCATCAAAAGCTGTTGTTTTCAAATCCTTTCTGCTGCTCTCCAAAAAGCTTGGTGTTTCAAATCATCCCTGAAATTCAGCATCGTCAATATTTTCATACTGTGTATAATCAGTTTCTGCCAAAAGCTCTCCTGCTTTTGCTGATGCCGTACCAAGCTGTTCTTCTCCATTCATAAACGTAACTGTAATTTCTGCTTCATTACCTGATTTTGCTGTTTCTCCACCATCTGCACTTGTTTCTGTTTTTCCGCAGCCAGACAAAGCTGCCAATAATAGAACAGATGCTACTGTAATGCTCATGACCTTCTTAATCTGCTTTTTCATACTTTTTACCCTACTTATGTGTTTAAACTGAAAACGATGTCCGTACGTGGTGGACAAACAAGAATGGAAAGGATAGCATTAAGATGGAAAAGAAAGTTACTGTGAAGGATGTTGCAAGAGAAGCCGGAGTCTCTGTTGCTACTGTCTCCTATATTATGAACAACCGCACAGACCAGAAGATCAGCGAAGCAACACGTAAAAAGGTTCTTCAGATTGCCAATCTTCTAAATTACACACCCAGCTCTGTCGCAAAAAGTCTGGCAACAGGACGCAACAGTGTGATTGGTATTTCCTATCACTTGAATGAATCTACTCCTTCCCGCAATCTTGAGCTTGCAGGCTTTGTGAATATGTTAATTGAGCGTCTCAACCGTTTAAAATATGATGTTATTTTTATGCCTGTTAAGCCTGGTTCTGACACCACTGTCATAAACCGAAATATAGATGGAATAATTGCTATTGATTTGTCTAAGCAGGATTTTGTCACTCTTTCCGATAACTGCTTTGTTCCTGTAATCAGTGTAGATATGCTTGTAAATGACGGTCTTTTCTATCAGATTTATTCTGATATACCACAACTGATAGAAAAAGCCTCTGAATATCTTGGCAATGACTTTTATTTAGTTTTAGACAGATATGAGAATGAAGAATACCTTGCTTTTCTTACGAGAAATATCCCGGAGGAACGTATTCTTATCTATTCTCCAATGTCTGTTCACGATTTAGAAAAAATAAAAGGCAAGAAAGCCTTAGTTCTTGGCTCTTATCTTGCCTTAATTCTACGTGCCTATATAAGAGACTGTGATATGGCAGTTATAGCCTCTCACAAGTCAGAGGTCTTACTTCCTGATACCATTTCTGCTCTAAAATATGATGTTTCCAAGAAAACGAACCTTGCGATCAACATCTTATTAAATGCCATGGACAGAAAATTCGAAGTTAAGCATGACCATAAGATTAGTACCTTGGAGGAAGGTTAGCTTTATTCTGACAGCCAGATCAGTTCCGGACCATTCTTAATTGTTTCGGTAATACCTAGCTCTTCTTCCCTTTCCAGTATCATATTATCTATCTCATCCAGAGAATAAACCGTTACACCTGCTTCATCAAAAATTTGCTGATAGACACTTGTTGTGTACAAATCTGAATCTGTATATTCAGGATCATAGACATCAAAGGAATAAAACCTTTCTACATTATAATAGTCCTCTTCTGTAGCTATCTCTTCAAAATTAGTGGTAAGAAAAACAATGCTTCCTTCATATGTCTTTGTTGCAGCAATTTCCGGAATTTTTCCAAGGGTATCATTCCAGGAAAGCTGTGCTATATCCATTTCCTCTTCTGTATAATTGATAAAATTCCAATTACCGGATCCGTCTACATATCCGCTGTTATACCCATGGTTAGTAGCACCATTGCTGCCACCGGAAGTATAATAACCATAATAATTTATTGTCGAATAGGAGCGGGCCCACGTTTCATACTCATAGCAAAGCTCCAATTCACTATCTATATTTTTGATGATATATACCAATGTACTGTCATCATCCGGTCCATAGATATTCATGCCATGAAAGCAAACCGCAAGTTCCTTTATCTGGTCATTTCCACAATCCATTTCCGCATATGTTATAGTGGGCTCTTTCTCAAGTCCATATCCTGATTTCAGAATATCAATAATTTCATCTAAAGTATAACCTTTCTCAAACTCATAAAATGTTCCTTCATAGCTACTATGCATATAGTTATGGAAATACAGAGGTTCTCTTCCTGCAAGAAATTCCATATAGGGGTCTGCTTCTTCCTCTGTCATGGTCATTTCTGTATTATCTGTTTCTTCTTCCTTAATGTCTTCTGTTTCAAAAGCCTCTGATGTCTGCTCAAGACTTGTTATTTCTATTTCTTCTGTTATTCCTGATACTGTTTCCTTTTCCTCAACATTACCACAAGCTGTTAATCCTGCGATTGTCAAAAAAATCATAATGCCAGCTTTCAATTTGTTTTTCATAATCTTTTTCTCCTCTTGCTATTTTTTATACTTGTTCATTCTGTTCCTACATAATTAAATTATAGCAAGTTAATATACCATGTAAAGTTGTCTTATTAGCTTGAGATTTACGGATTTTATCACTGAATTAGCTATTTTCACACGTAGAAGACCGCAGTCATCATCACAACCTGTCGAACAATTACGTTTCTGTCTTTTCTTCTCATACTCCTACCTTTTTATAAACTGCAAGCTTTCAAGTTCCCATTTCCGCTCTGAAAAAATAGCCATTCATTTTTGTATTATTTTAAAACATTTCTGTGTATACTCGATAAAGCTGTCAATATTACTCAGTATCCCAGTCATTAACTTATCTTTTGTATTTATGGCAAGGTCAAACTGCTCCTGTGTAATATCTCCTTTTAACAATGCATCCTTAAGTTCATCCATATCATCAACTACAATTATTCCATCAGGATAAACGACCAAATCTAAGTATAAATCCAGAAAATAAGGTACACCATCTGAATCTATTCCCTGCTCTGCTATCATATCAATATACCATAATAAAATATCATTTTTCTCATTCATCATTGCCGTAATACAATAAAAGTCATCCTTTGGCAAAATGGATAGCCATTTTAGTCCTTTATCGCAGACTGTGATATTTCCCCCTTGAAACTGCCATATCTGCGCTTCGCTTACCTCTTTAATCTGTATAAGTCCAATATATCCATGGAAAAAATCAGTGCTTACACTTCGCCCTGTCAAGTCCTTCGAAAGAATACATTTCCATTCGTCGTAAGATAATCTGCTTCTTTTCATTCTATATGTACTCCAATTCTCACTTCTTACGCATTACCATAATTACACCGACAATTAACAGAATGATTCCTATCACAATCCCTGTAATTGCAGGAGCACTGCCCACTTTTCCCGCAAGGAATATGGAAGTGGGACCATCTGCCCCTCCTATAATTGAGATAGACGCACTGATTTTATTTCTTTGAATAATACCTATTATTGCTATGATTACACCAATGACGGATACGACAATTCCGACCTTTTTCATAATAATACCATGCCCTTTCATATTTGCTTTCTATCATAGCACATAAATCATTTCTTGTAATCCTTCACAGCAAACTCATCTGCTCATATCTTTCCGGCAACTCATTAAGATACGAAAATACCTTTTTCATATCACACTCTATCCCATGTTCCCTACACCTTGTATGCAATAATCTCATAAGTTCATTATGATTATCACTTGTCACCTCATAGGAGTAGCCATACTTTCTGTGATACTGGCCTTTCAATCCTGGAAAATACCTGTCAAGTGCAGCATAAAAGTACTCCCTGTCGCCTTCCCGAAGTGTAACACCCATGCCGAAGCAAATAATACCATGTACCTTTGCCTTGATACAATAATCAAGGATTCCTTCTATATTCTCGCATGTGTCATTGATAAAAGGCAGTATCGGTGACAGCCAGACAACAGTAGGAATGCCATTTTCATGTAGTATTTGCAATGTCTCATAACGTCTTTTTGTCGTGCAGACATTAGGCTCTAATATTTTACAAAGCTCTTCATCATAAGTAGTTAGTGTCATTTGTACGATGCATTTTGCCTTTTTATTTATGCTCTTTAGTAAATCTAAATCCCGTAATACTCTGTCTGATTTTGTCTGAATGGCAAGTCCAAATCCATAACGGTCAATGATTTCAATACACCTGCGTGTAAGCTGAAGCTGTTCTTCACAATGCATGTAAGGATCACACATGGCTCCTGTTCCAATCATACACTTTTTCCTTTTTGAACGAAGTGCCATTTCTAAAAGCTGTGGTGCATTCTGCTTTACTTCAATATCCTCAAATGCGTGGGTAAACTGATAGCATTTGCTACGGCTATCACAATAAATACAGCCATGTGTACAACCCCGATATATATTCATGCCGTTTTTGGCTGACAAGATTCCTTTTGCATCTACAAAATGCATATCATGATCACACCCTTCCATCATGTATATCAGTATAGCATATAATACCTGACGTCTGCTGTCATATTTCCCGGGATTTTGCTACGCAAAACACCTCGCGGAATACTACCTGTGTACAGTAACTATATTTTAGCATAACTGGTAAAACTTCCCTGCTTGTATTGATTTATGTATGCAGAATATAATTAAGTATAATCACTATATCCAAAGGAGGATTCGCATGCAAAAAGGGAACTGGAAGGCATTACTACCAATTGGTATTTTCTTATTTATGTATTTAGGACTCGGAATTTTATTTGAATATATTCTGGATATTCCAATGGGCTTTTATCATGTTCCCATTGTCGTTTCCTTTCTCGTTGCATTGCTTGCTGCCTTTCTGCAAAATCGCAGGCTGACCTTCGATGATAAGCTGCAGATTATTGCTAAGGGTGTTGGTGACAAGAATATCATTACGATGATTCTTATTTTTATGGTTGCCGGTATCTTTGTTGGGGTCGTTGGAAGAGATAGTGCCCAAAGCGTTGCCTATTTTCTACTTTCCATCATTCCAATCAGATTTGCAGTCATTGTTTTGTTTCTTGTAAGCTGTTTTGTTTCGATTGCTATGGGTACTTCCGTAGGGACTATTACGCTTATTACTCCCATTGCTGTCGCTGTTTCGAATGCCTCTGGTTTTGATACTGCACTTTGTATTGCATCCGTCATTGGCGGTTCTATGTTTGGAGATAATCTCTCCTTTATTTCTGATACAACGATTGCTGCCTGCAATGGGCAAGGTTGTGCCATGAAGGACAAGTTTCGTACAAACCTTTGGATTGCATTACCTGCTGCCCTTGTAACGCTTATGTTCATTGCCTTTCAGACTACCGGGTTTCATGCAAACAGCACGCTGTCTCTTGACTACCATCTGATTCAGATTATTCCCTATATTCTTGTCCTGATTGGTGGAATCCTTGGTATCAATGTATTTATGGTGCTATTGCTTGGTATTGTGTCAGGGGTTATTATCATGCTTACCACACAGGCAACACAGCCAATAGCCTTACTTGCCAATATGGGCTCAGGTGTCGCCGGCATGTATGAAACAATCATAGTGACCATCTTAGTTACTTCTATTTGTGCATTGATTCGTGAATATGGTGGTTTTCTTGCTTTGCTTCATTTCATGAAACGTGTTTTTAAGAACCGTAAGAGTGCACAGCTGGGAATCGGTCTTTTCGTAGGCGCTATGGATATCGCAACTGCAAACAACACGGTTTCTATCGTCATGGCAAATCCCGTTGCAAAAGAAATGGCAGAGGAATATCACATATCCCCCCGCCAAACTGCTTCTATCCTTGATACCTTTTCCTGTATTTTTCAAGGCATTATCCCTTATGGTGCTCAGATGTTGGTTGCTCTCTCTGCGGCTGCAGAGCTTGGTTGTGAGCTTTCAGCCTTCGAAATTATGTCTCATTTATTCTACCCTTATTTATTATTTATCAGTTGCTTATTATCTATCTTTCTTATATCAAAAAAATAAAAAAGGGGAAATTCGAAAGAACTTCCTCTTTTCTGTCAAACATCATTTTATTCTGCTACCGGATTATTCATGATTCCCATAAATAATGGAAGTTGATTTTCCATATCCATAATCAGATATAAGAATGGCTGGTCAAAAAATACATCAATCGGCTCATTCTCAGGTAATAATGCACATGCTTCCATGATAGCTACCTCAGTAGCTGCTGCTGCCTCTGTTCCTTCCTCATCAACCTTTACAACTGCCTTTTGTCTTACAAGGCTGATATAAACGGGATTTCCGCTATCCATTGTACCAAGACTGGAAAAGTCAGCCTTCTCCTTATCAAAGGCATCTGCAAGTCCCATATTGATTAGCGAATCATTAAGCATCTTATCAAAACTGACCTCAAACTTTGGAAGCTTTACATTTACAAGTAAATTCTGTCTATCCTCCAGCAGATAAGATAATCCGTCTGCAGTCAATCCCTCACATACTTCACGAATCGTCATTCCTCCCTGTGGCATCAGTGCTATAAAGCTAAGATTGCTGTCCGCATAGGGCATGACTATTCCCTTTATGGTATCTGTTTCTATAAAGTCATAATATTCTTCTGATTGGTGCATCATAGGAACCTGCACTGTTTCTGTATCACTGATATGAAAATCTTCCTCATAGGTAGATTCCATTGTAAATGGGTTTCCCCATTTTCCCTTGAAGTAAAGTGTATTGAACAGAACCATACGTGTTTCCGGATCGAATGGCTGCTCTATCATCTTCTGAATCAGACCATGTGTATTCTTATCAATCCATGTATTCATAGCATTCATAGCTTCCTGGGTAGACACATCTGTCTGGTATGCTTCCGCATCATAGAAAGAAGTAATCTGTCCAATCCATTCTTCCTTTACCGTAAATGCATCATCTATCCATGCAGAGTTAGCAAGCTCTACCGTAAGTCTGTCCGTTTTCTTCGGCAACAGATGCATCATACTTTCTGACATCACTGTCATATCTTCATTCTTACCAAGTACATTTTCAAACTCCTGCTTCGTATTTCCTTGGGCTCCATTTCCTGCCATAGTCAGGGCAATATAAGCAGACACCGGTGAAAGAACCGGATTTGTGTCCTGTATATTCTCTTTAAAGAGCGCAAATCCAAAATCCTGTACAGGCTGGTATGTATCAATGTTATAATCTATCTCAATTTTCTGATTGCTTTTCTCTGACAGATTCACAACCTCCACCTTTTCTTCCTCTTGTGTCTTTACTGTCTCATCCTTAGCTGTGACATCTTTCTCTTGTGTCTTTACCGTCTCATCCTTAACTGTAACGTCTTCCCCATTTGCTGCTTCCTGATTACCTCCACAACCAACTAACATATTTGTTATCATAGTTGCTGCCAGTAATGCCATGATTATTTTCTTTTTCATGTACTTCTCCCTTTCTGTGAAATGCTTTTATTCCGATTGGTTGCTCTCTTCTGTAGATGCCTCTTCTTTTGCCTCCGGCACATAACGGTTATATATTTCTACATGGTCATAAATACATCTCCAGCTGCTGGTTGAGTTTGCCGTTACACAAATATAAGGTGTTCCATTAGCAAAGATTCCATAGCTTGCTGCACAATTTCCGGACTGCGCTACATATCCTGTCTTTGCACACAAAACCTCTCCGCCTGTCTCCTTATCCTCGATTCTACGTAAAAACCAATTAGAAATAATAATTCCGTCAGGATGCTCTGTTGTCTTAGAAGTTGTGTAGGTATGAGCAGACAATACTTCCCTGCATAATTCATTCTGTATTGCGGCCTTCATAATGACAGCCATGTCATAAACTGTACAATAATGGTTCTTGTCATAAAGACCTACACAATTTGTAAAATGAGCACTGTCTGATAATCCAAGCTCTGCAAGCTTTTCATTCATCATACCTACAAACGCCTCATGCGAGCCTGCCACATAGGTTGCAAGACCAACAGCCGCATCTCCACCGGAAGGAAGAACTGTTCCATAAAACAAATCACGTACTGTTACTCTTTCACCATCAAGAAATCCCACGGAACTACAGTCATTTACATATGCATAATCTGTAATTTCCAGGGTCATTTCAAAAGTATCATCTAAATCTTCTTCTGATATATGTTCTGCTGCCACCAATACAGTCAATACCTTTGTCATGGAAGCCGGATATATTTGTTCTTTTGCTGCTTTTGATGCTATGATCGTGTCTGTACTTTCATCAACCAGAATTGCATTTGAACTAATCACTTCTTCACTATAAATAGAAACCGTATCCGGTGTTGCCGCAAAGCTGTAAACTATCTGTTCTTCCTCTTCTATGATGCTGGTTTCGACCTCTGAACTTTCTTCCACAATCTCTTCTACACTACTTGATTCAACAGGCTTCTCTATCTGTGCCTGCATCTGTGTCTCATTCACTTCTGATTTTCCACCAAGTAATGCTTTTGCAACTATCACTACGAATACAATCGCTAGAGCGCCTGCTCCATATGGAAAATATTTTCTTATTCTTCCACGTAATTCTTCCTGTTGTTCCTTCTCACGCCTCATCCTTTCTATTCTTTGTCTGCGTCGCTCTCTATATTCATTATCTTCATCTATATCATCAAATAAAGGTTCCATTTTCTTCTATCCTTCATGTTTTTATTCAATAGCATATAGTGTTTTTCCCACGATATCCGCCGTAAATGCGTATTTATACTGAACAGTTACAATCATACACTAAATGATAGCATAACTGCAAGTAGGTAAAACAAACAAGTTATATGGTGTAATTATTTAGAAATCGATGTCCTGGATTATCTTTTCTAAAAAGGAGCGGTGACATCAAAATGCCTTGGATATGTCTGCATCGATGTTATTTTTATTCTTTCTAAAGTATATCTTTGGTGTCACATGACACCGAGATTTACTTATCAAATCATTTTCGATGTAGTGAATACTTTTGTAAAAAGTTGGCAGCATCGAAAAACTTATCATATCTCTATCTCGATGTCATTTTCTTCATTTTTTCAAAAAATCAGCATCGATATATTGTAATCCGATATATCCCGATGCTGATAATTAAAAAAACAGGGTTTTTGAGCATCGAAAAAATTACTACGAGCTATTATCGATGCAAAATGCATTTCTAGACACGTATTTCTAATAATTTACACTGCTTGAATGCAACAAGCTAATGATGGTTTAAAGTATATATAGATGCTTTATTCCATTATAGTATGGAAAACAAACCAGATATGATTTATGATATATAAATGAAGCGAATACGAATATAGATACTTTAAGGAGAGATAATCTATGGATAGAAATGCTGCAAAACAATTCATTTTACAGAATGCACGGCCTGTTGATTTGGCAGTTTATCAATATCATTTTGAAAATGGATCCAATAACAAAGTAATAGATGAATTATCAAAATATCAAAATGAGGATGGCGGTTTCGGGCATGGTCTTGAGGCGGATTATTGGAATCCCAATTCAAGCCCAATTGCAACAAATGACGCAATTATTACTCTTTTTCGTGTTGGCGCTCTCGAAAAAAATTCAGAGATAGTAAACGGTATCGTACAATATTTAGAATCGCATGCCTCTTTCAATGAGGAGAAAAAGCGTTGGCTGTTTGCAATCGATAGTAATAAAGATTACCTTTTTAGTTTGCTATGGGAACCGAACCTTGCTCTACAAAGATATCATTCGAGAAGGAATAAAATATCTTGAAGAAACACATGATGTAAGCGGTGATGCCTTGAAGTGTTATTTGCTATCATATGAGTTGTTACAGAATAATCATATCTTTGACATTATTGATTTGGAATATTTCAAGAATCTGATATGCAAAAGAATCCATGATGCTATCTGCAAAGACATTGAAAAATATGGTGTCGAATATGTACCAATGCCATCTGATTTCTTCTCCGGTACTTATTTAGATTTTATTACACCTGAAATCAGGGTATTAATAGATGCGGAAAAAGACATTTTAGGAAAACTGCAAAAGGAAGATGGCGGATTTGATATTTCCTGGGAGTGGTGCACACCGTATCCTGAGTTTGACCAGGCAAGAAACTGGTGGCGCCCCCGCCTTACGATTGATAAATTACTATTTGATGAAGTTAATCCATAAATTTAATTATCATTGGCAAGGAGTTTATATAATGACAACTTTTTATTTTATCAGACATGGACAAGCCGATTTTTCAGAAGCTAACACAAAGATATATAAAGAAAATGGCTTCAACATGATTACTCTGTCAGAGGAAGGCAAGAAGCAGATAGAAGCTGCCTCAAAGGATGTCAGGCTTCAAAAAGCAGATTTAATCATAACTTCTCCCTATGGAAGAACTTTACACACCGCTGCTATTCTATCCAGGAATCTTGGATTGGAGATTGTTGTAGAAACGGATTTGCATGAATGGACCGCTGACCGGGTCAACTACACATATTTATCCGATGAAGAGGCCCAAAAATGTTATCAGGAATTAACGGACAATAAAGGAAAGCATCCTGAAGGCAAGCCATGTACCTGGGAATCCGCAGAGCAAATGAAAGCAAGAGTCTTTGAAGTCTTGAAAAAATATATGGATCATGAAGCAGTTATTGTATGCTGCCACGGAACACTCATGCAATATGTATTAGAAATACCTCATCCTGGTAATGGAGAAATCGTAGAATATACGAAATTGTAAAGCTTTAGAGGCAGTTACCTGCCTCTATGCTTCTCTTTTCTTTTTTGCTGTTTCATTTCAAACTGACGTTGCTCCTTAGCTTCTTTCTGTTCTCGACTAATAAGCTTACGCTGCGTTTTCATCTGCTCCTGCTGCAATTTCAAAGCCTGCTGCGACTTTGTGCCAATTCCGGTCTTTTCGACCTGCTTATGCACCTTGCGCTGCATCCGTTTCGGATTTTGCTTTGTTTCTTTGACAACAGTTGCCACAGCCGGACTAAATCGTAGTGAGTCATAATTTTTCAGAATGAAATCACCAAGTTCATAATCCTTTGGTTCTGCGCCAAAGGTAACCTTACAAACGGATAATTTTCCATCTGAAATACGTTCAAAAACCCCTATCCAGAATGGCTCCTGAAAAAATACAGTCAATGCTCCCAATACTTTGTCCATGACAAGTTCCTCCTTAAAATGAAATGAACAAAGAATGGACGACCAAGGAGGAGGGCTACTTATACTCAAGTGAGTACGTCCGGACTACCTACCGGATCTGTATAAGAAAATCCTATACGTTGTGTTTTTATCTTTGCTTTCTTAGTTTAGCATAATATGTAGGATTTTTCTATATACTAATACTACTTAACAGTACTTTTGCTTCTCAAAATTCTCAGGCAAAAAATCACATTGATTATCAGGAACTCCTAAAGATTTTGCATATTTTATCATCTCATCCCATTTATCTTTTTCCACCGCATGAGTTGTATCCAACAATTTATGAGGAACAGGCTCTATTCCTCTTCCAGATAAATAAAATATTCTTTTCCTAAAGACAATAATTACATGCTCCGCATTATGAAAAGTGATATACCACTCTTTTTTAAGTTTTGTACTTAAATTTTTCTGAAAACTAATTACCACGTTTCCTATTTTTTCTTCCGGAATCGCTATTGTATAAATTTTTAGCAAACCACAAAAGCGTTTTTTTACATCTACTATTTCAAATTTTCTTATCATTTTAGCATCTGATAAGCTTAAATCAATAACCTCTGCACGGTAATATGCCATATCTCTTATACCTCTCTATACCACTCTACTACTCCGACCAATGCATCTGCTCATACGGTATACCAAGCTTACGGCATTCCTCACATACCATTTTCTTCTGCTCCTGATTGCCTATGGTATATGTTAAGACCTTATCCCGAAAGACAATATATTTCTGATTTCCTTCCTTGAAATCCACAAACCAGTTTACTTCTCCTGATATCATGACCTTGGAAAAAAGCTCCGGCAAATTCCTTTCTGATGATGTAAAAAACAACACTGTCCAATACTTTGGATTTCCACCCGTGTTCCATAGCTCAATTTTGTTCACAGACAGATAATCAATAATTCTGTCATTTTCTATGCTCTCTTTAATCAGAGCACCTTCATACAATTCCTTTTTTATCTTCTGCAAGGCATTATTTCCGCAGGTATTCATTTTTTTTGCCCCACTGATTTCAAGATCATCATGCAATAACACATCTGTCGTTACCTGAAAGGTATCACTCAAAATCATGATCTTTTCTATTTCCGGAAGCGCAATATCAGCCTCCCATTTCGATATTGATTGTCTGCTTACACCGCAGATTGCTGCGAGTTCCTCCTGACTGTAACCTTTTGCCTTTCTTAATGTTTGTATTTTATCTGATAGCTTCATATTATTTCTGCCTCCTTTTCTATAGGATAGTGTATTTGCATATATAAAGTCTACCAACTACAAAGTTCTCTCCTGCAACTTGTGGTTGCGATATTCTTGTTGTAACCTTTTTCACTGTAACATCCATTTATCGAATGATTCCTCCATGAAAATGGCATTCGTAGATTTTTTCATCCAAATAAAAAATCTCCTCATATCCCTGATACCAGACAAATTCACCCTCTACCTTACAATGGTAGTGATAATCTCCCCTGGTGAAAATAGCAGGTCCCCGGTAAGGCATATCTGCTGCCACCTGATACAAAGCTTCCTTTAGGAAATCTCCATTAAAATGCTCTCCGATAATTCTACCGGAATAATTCATACTCCATATTGGCATTTCACGAAGCCACACTGCTTCCTCACCTGAAAATCTCTCTCCACCTACGTAGGTATCGTAATACATATAATCATTTTCTTCGTAGCAAAAATCATGAGATGCAACTCTTGAGGGTTTCGCTTCCGCCCCTTTTCCGGCATAAGTATTTCTTTTTGCACGCAGTAAGAAATCAACCACAGAATCGATATCAATATCTGCCTTTTTGTTCAGCAAAATATTACATGTATCATCATCCTTCACGATCCTGTCAATGGTCACGCCATACAATTCACTAAGTAATATCAGACCATTCAATTCAGGAACTGCCTGACCATTCTCCCACTTGCTGATTGTCTGTCTTGCAATTCCAAGCTTATCTGCCAGCTGCTCTTGTGAATAACCATTTTTCTTCCGTAAAAGCTGTAACTTTTCCTCTAATTTCACTTCTATAACCATACCTTTCCTTTACTAACTTATAAATCATCCAATTATAATTTTTTCAATCTATTGCCTTTACTTCATTATAAACAATTCCCTAATGATGCACCACCACTATAAAGCGACAATCATGTCATGTAGAATATACAAAAGAATATTGTTTGCACATCCTTGCGGAGCGTTTTCTCATTAAGAAATGTCTTTCCTAAAAAAAGAGATGGGCAATCATCGCCCATCTCAAATCGATATACTAATCCTCAAGCTCCCACATTGGCTTATCAAATCTAAAAAACAGACATACTGCAATTCCTGCAAATGCAATTACCAAAAATAAAAATGCTGCTCCTGAACCTTTTCCCTCACCAAAGAGCCAAACAAGGATACTGCCACTTTCCTGTATAGCCATAATCGGCTCAAATATCTGATCCACGAGAAAACCACCTAGAAAATAGCCTACAGGAATCGTAAAAAACTGCAATGAATTTCTCACAGAGTACACTCTTCCCTGCATATTTTCAGGTATATGCAATCTAAGAATCGCTTCCATATTCGTACTCATAAGCGGTATGAAAATCCAGCCTAGAAAGCCTCCAATACACCAGATAACCGGCGTCTCCCCAATGCCAGCATAAAATTCTCAAAACTCATAGAGAATAACAGACAGCTATAAATAACACGGATTCTGCTCTTTGGTTTCCTGATAAACGACGCCAGAATGCTGCCAAACAAGGTGGTTGCACCGATTACGGCATTAACCAGACCAAACACCTTCTCACTTCCACCGTTTCTTGAAAGCATCATCGCAGGAAACGCCGCTTCATATATCGAAGCCACAAGATTCTTTGCTCCTTAAATCATATTTTTTCTCCTCTGGTTAAATTATGTTAAGTATATCACCTTTTATGCTATTCATCAAATAGCTTTCCATCTAACTTATTTTCTTTCCATGCATCTAAACCAAGCACCATTGGATACTTGTCAATCTTTGCAATGGTAGTTCCGTTTAGAATACCAATATGACACATAAAATGCCTGTACTGTCCTAATATGAGTTCCAGCACTGTAAAATCACAATTTTTAGGCTTTTCATAAAGCTGACTATCCGTCAGCGATGCCAAATATGCCATCACTTTGTTTTTTACCTCGTAAAAATATTGCCACAGCTCATCATCCGATAAGACTTTATCACAAGGAATATCCACTTTGTCTAAATTTTCTACATGAATGGAAGGTTCTGTATATTCATTAGGATTCACAAACCATTTGTCACAGGAGTGTAAGGTATGATAAACATAACGCCATGCCGGTACTCCGCATATCAAATAGTTCCTGTCACATGTTTTCATGGAAATCTGCATATTATAAAAAATCAATTCTGTTTGTTGCGAAATTACTTTAATCAACGTATCCTCTGCCATAACCATCTCTCCTCTTTTTATGATTTATTGATTACTTTCTATCAGCTATTTCTTTCTACCTACAATCATAACATGATTACTTGCACCCAATATGGATTCCTCTCTGCACACGCTATAGTGATAATCACACCATATTTTAAACTGCTCTTCTTTCCATGTATCAACTTTCTCAGCAAATTGAGGTGTCATGCCATCCTGTGCAAAATGGTCGATAATTTCTATATTATTTTGCAGATAGATTTCTTCCATTTCCTTCTTTGTTGCATAATAGGTATCTGTCCAGAAGCATTTCTCGTCATCATGCTTCAACACTCCCGTTCCAATAATCTGCTCAGCCAATCTTTTATCTAAATAATTGTCATCCTTTAATGCCATCAATTGAAATACATAAAACCTCGGAATGTATGCCGTAAACAGCAATCCGCCCTTTTTCAAAACCCTCAAGGACTCAGACATGCATCTGGTTCTCTGCTCTTTAGAGGTCAAATGATAAAATGGCCCCATATTAAGTACCACATCAAAGGTTTCATCCTCAAAGATATTCATATCCGTTGCATCCAAGACTGCTGTATTCATTTTATAGGTCTTCTCTTTCTGAATATGATTCATGATTTCTACATGCCGTGGTGTGATATCGGTCGCTGTTACATCGTGTCCCTTGTCTGCCAAATAAAATGCATAAATACCTGTTCCTGCCGCACAGTCCAATACCCTGCTATTACCTGGTAACAGTTCATCCATGATTCGTGTCGTTGTTAAGAACTCAATTCTTCTGGCATTATTTGTTGTTAAACGGTTCTCTTCACGATAATTCTCATAGTTCTCTACTACATGGTTTTTCATTGTGATTGCCTCCTTCCAGAAAAATAACTTTCCAACTATAGAAAGAAAGTAACATAAAAAGCTGGTTATTGCAAAGAGTATTCCAACTAAATCTTGAAACATGGCTTTTAGTAGGGCAAAAAACTTCAAACCTCCCCTACTATATGGAAAAAAGTCATAAAAAATTGGTAAATATAAAAAAGCAACCCCTACTAAATCTCAGAATCTGATATTTAGTAGGTGAGAACTATCTAAAAATCCCCAACTAATAACAGAATTAGCAAGAATAGTTGGGGTAGTATTAATTTTATTGCTGATTATCAACTATTACTATCTTTTTGATAATAAACCGACTCGTCATCCCTTCTCATTTCTGTATATCCCAGTTTTGTGTAAAACCGATTGGTTCGTATATTCCATACAGGCGTTTCTAATTTCCACCTTAAAACATCAGGATACAAGCTTTCTAATTGTTTCATGATGGCAATGCCATAGCCTTTCTTAAATTCAGAAGGGTCAACGAAAATTCTACCAATATACATGACTCCTTTATCAACAAAAATAATAGCTCCGCCAACAATTCTTTCATGATTAAGTGCAGTAAACAAATGACCTTCTTTCATCATATCAAAAAATAGCTGTTTTTAATGCCTATTTGAAGTATAATTATTTATGACCTATCACAGCGATACAGAGGAGTTTATTAAAATGAAAGTGTTACGAGGTGGCTGTGCGAGCAGGCATGAAGCATCTTTTGTTCTATCACGTCCATATGGTCAGGAAAATCATGTTATTTTATTGCTTCGCAGCAAAGGAGAATATTGGATAAATGATGAGCATTATCTGCTAGAACCGGGATATGCTATTATTATTGCGCCTAACACGCATTATCTATATTATAATCCGAATGGGGAATATGCAGATGACTGGATTCACTTCCGGCTTGAAGAAGGGGAAACACTTCCGGACAAACTTGAATGCAATGTTCCCTTTGCATTAGATGACTTGGGAACCTGCTCTACTCTGATCAGACAACTTTTATGGGAGCAGGCCTATACCTCTTCTCTCTATGCAGACAGCAATATAAATGCTCTTTTTTCTGTTCTTTTGAACCATCTGTCTGCAGCTTTTCATTCACAGGAAAATATAGAAAAAGCGAATCCGTATCTGCAAAAACTGAAGCACTTACGGCTACAGATGCAGAGTACACTTACGGAAAATCACTCCATAAGCAGGTATGCTGCAGAGCTTTGCATCAGTACTTCCCATTTTCAGCACCTGTATTCACAACTATTTGGGATTTCTTTTCAGAATGACTTGATTCGAATGCGAATTGCATATGCAGAAATTTTGCTACAGACAACAGACCTCCCTGTCGAACAGGTTGCTGAAGCCTGCGGCTATTCTAACTGCGTACATTTTTTTAGACAATTTAAACAGATAAAAGGGATTACACCTGCTAAATGCAGGAAGGCAAAGCCTTCCCCCTGATCATGATTGTTATCATCAGAAGGAGGCTTCTATTCCCTCAAAGTTGATTTTTTTCCTGTTTCCATTTTTGAGGCAGATTGTTGTAGTTCCATATGCACCTGTCTGTGGTGCATCTTCATATAAAATCTCACGGATTGGAAATAACTCTTCCTCTGTGAAGACACACTCATCTGTATTTGGCTGTGAAACCTCTGCCGTAATAACCTGAGATATCAGAAGATACGGTTGGGCACTTCCATATTGCTTATGGCTACGCATGGCTGCATAAATTACGATAGAATCCTTCGAATCCGGATTGGTACCTTCACTATGTATCACATCCATCTTGCTCCATCCGCGATAACACGTCATAGCCATCTGCCTTTGCAGACCTGTATGGTCATAACCAATCAAAATGATTGACTGTGCCAGACTGCCATCAGGAAGTGTCTCTTCTCTTCTGATTATCCTAGTTCCTTTACCATCCGGCCCCGGATTATCCGGGAATCCATAAGAGCCGAGTGTTATCGTAATTGGTCTTCGAATCAATCTCATTTTATCTACACGCATAATACCACGCGCCACCGGAAAATCAGCAAGATTTATTGCCTGAAACCAGTGCTGCTCCACCTCAAGACATCCGTTAAAGAACTGACGACGATATAACACTCCATCTCTCTCTCCGCACCAGAAAGTCATATTACCTCTGGACGGTTGCTCTGCTCCTATATCAAATAACAGATACTGCTGCGCTTCACATACTTCTTTTACGGAATCTTTCTGAGAATCATTCTCCGTTTTTTCAAAAGGTGTAGCTTCCCAAGGATATTTGGTATTATAGTTCAGTTTTCCGTAATTCCATATTCCATGAATGTCACTGGCACTCTTATAAATCTTACCACTTCGCAGTATAGTTTCCCCATTAGATGCATGATTCGTATAACAGAGTGCAGGCCCATCCAGCGTTGTCTCCTTGACCTCATCTGCACCAAGCTTTTCCCACGTTCCATTATTTTCAACTGCTGTCCAGAATGGGTGCTCCGGTGGCAATTCCAGACACAGGAAAGCCTTTCCAAGCCAAAGTGGAGATTCTGCACAGGAATAACCCTGTACAAGTGGCGTAAACTGATCATAGAATCCAAGTGTTGGAACGCCTCGATAAAGGAAATCATCTCTCGTCAAAAACTGAAGCAGAGAGCCTGATGCAATACGTCTTGCATTTCCCGGATCTGCAGTTGGATTCTGTAGAAGAAAGTTTGCAGCCAGCGGGCTTGTAGCGCCATTTCTGTAAATACTGCTCCTGCCCCACATATTGGTATATCCATCCCTGTCAAAGAAATCAGGATAAGTCTTCATGAGTTGATTGGAACATTCCTCAAAACGCCTTGCTAAATATGGTTCATTCTCATATCCGTACCAGTTGTTCCAGATAGGGGCATAGAGATTAAACGCCCAACAGGAATAATAATCAAAGCTCTGTCCATCACGATACCAGCCATCACCTACTGTATAGTTTAAAATGGCTTGTGCATGGTCGACCATAATCTCTTTGTCAATCTTATACCCTTCCTGGTGCAGAAATGCCAAATCCAGCATATTGAAAAGACGCCAATTCTGCGGAACCGTATTCGCATGCGCAAAACTGGATAAAAGTGATGCGATGCAGTCACGTTCTTCCTTCGTGTAACTCATCCATACCTGCTCTCTACAGGCATGCAGTCCAATCACCAGCGCACAGCTTTCCACCGTCTGCTGAAAGCATCGAAAAGAGTCCGTTCCTCCTGCAAGCTTCTGCATATCCTCATAGTTTCCTACATATATTTCATCCTCTCTTGTGCAGGCACGCAGAATATGCTTCTTATAATAATCTCTTAACCGGATTCCGCAAATTTCAATATCAGGTTCATTTTTAATCATAACTGATGCAATAAAAAAGGATCTGGTAAGTCCCTCGAAGATTTCTGCCTTGCGCTCTATTTGCTGCTGACTTTCCGGGGCATCAAGATGAGGATAAGTCACCTTTGTTTCTTTTCTTGGCATCACAATCGGATCGTCGATGCTTGTAAGATTACCAAAAATTCCTTCCAACAGATAGCGGCCTGCATCAAGCCAGTGCTTCCTTGTCATTCCCGTATAGGGGCTTACTTCATAATCCGGGTTCTCAACTTTGAATACCATCTTCTTCTCCTTACCAAATAAATAATTCTTCCCCAGTCAGACGGAAGATCGCCTCAATGAAGTAATAATCTCCATAGATAATCGGGAACTCATGTTTCTCATCATGAAAGGCTGCAGTACACTTTTCGAGCAATTCATCCCTGTCAGAGCCCCAACTGCAACGATTTTCGTCCAATGCCATCAGAAGCTTAAAGGCTGCATTCTCTGCTTTCCCTGCTTCCTCGGAAGCTGTCTGCGTAAACGGATTCTTATGCCCACCCGCAAGCTCCTTCTGACCAGATAAAACCTGCGCTAACAGAATAAGGCCACTGGCAGCAATAGCACTTGCGCAGGAATCCTCCAAGGTGCAATCCGCCGGCTGGCAAAAATCAACCGGAATCAGACCATTGTCCGGAATATTCGAAATAAAATAGGTTGCAACACGTCTTGCCGTATCCAGATAATTTATGTCTCCGGTATAAATATAGCTTAATATAAAGCCATACAATGCCCACGCCTGACCTCTGGTCCAGGAAGAACCTTTCTCGTAGCCCTGACCGCCAAAGTCCTGAATAAAATCGCCACTCTTGGAATCAAATTCCACGATATGCCTTGCAGATCCATTTTCGCGAATAAAGTATTTCATTGCTGTATTCGCATGACGGACTGCAACATGATAAAATCTGTCATCCTTTGTAATGTCTGATGCCCAATACAATAGCGGTAAATTCATCATGCAGTCAATAATTGCCCATCCGGCATTATTGCCATTTTCATCATTCCATGCACGGATAAAATTGCCTTGCGGATTGAAACGCCCTGCCAGATTTGCTGCAGCCAAAAGCCCACGATTTTTCGATGTTTCCTTCCCTGTTATTCTAAAATCGGCAACTGCCGTCGTAAGAAAACGAAAACCACTGTCATGATCCATGCTGTTGTAATCCATGAGTACAGCATCTAACTTATCCTCCAGCTCCTGGGCAGCTTCCCGGTACTCCTGATCCCCTGTCGCATGATAAAGCTGCCAGAGCATTCCACCGTAAAAACCGTTCGTCCACCACCCAATACTTTGGTTCGTCAAATCATCAAAAGTACCATTTACTGCACTATATGGTATCTTTCCTTTATTTCTTCTAACAATTTCCGGATATTTTTTCTTAATCTTTTCGGCAACAGATACCGCCCAGGCTTCTCTTTCCATAGTCCTTCCTTTCCTTGCATACTCATGATCGAGCATATGCAATACACAATATATATTATCTTACCCCTTTTACTGAGGTATTTTTATATCCTATCGTACGAAAAAACTAACATATCCTGCTATTGTTATAAATCTTATCTTATTTTACATGACGAATCGCATTTTCTACCGCCTTCTGAATCACTTTACTGGAATTTGTGGCTCCACTTACTGCATCCACATCGATTTTCTGTTGTTCAAGAATATCATCCGTTATTATCTCTGCCGGTTTTCCCCGCTCATTCCTGTGCTCTAAGAGAGTAACAGATTCTATTTTACCATCTTTTACTTCAACTCTCACTTTTGCATAAATGTACCCTGCATCGTATTCTCCTTCATAACTTCCGTCTGCAATTTGTGATAAATCAACATTGTCTATCTCTATACTGCTGATTTTGTTCTGATACTCGGCAAAATCCACAAAATAAACAACCATATGAACTGCGACACCTATGAGAAGAATCACCGTCATGATTCTGTGCCATTGCATCCTTTTCTCTCTCTTTTTCATCATATGACATAGAGCGATGAGAACCAGAATAAGAACAATGATTATGATTCCCGATACGTTAACAAACCAGGCACGGTTTTTCAGCACTGGAATCACTGCAATCAAATGTACCACACTCAATAAAAGCATCGCTGCACTTACCGGCTTATGAATTTTCATCAAAGTTCTATCGATTTTCGTCAAATGACAACGGTGAGTGATTGCCTTAACCGCCAGCAATATAAAGCAAATAACACATAAATAGCCTAAAATAATACCCATACTGTCTCTCCCACTAAAAATATCTTTCTATTTTCTTACTTATATGGTGGGGCATTTCTTTTTTATTCTGCCCTGTCCATGCACATGCTCCGGCATATTTCATTCCGGATGTCTTAAAAAATTCTTTCATGTTTCTAATAGCGCCTTTGCTCTGACCACAAATCCAGGAAAATGGCGCCGGTGTATTACATGCTGTCAAAAGAAGATATCTTTGCTTACCGGATAGTCTTGGCTTTGGGAAGCTCGCTGTTTCTTCCATAGCCACTCCGCGAAGCCTGTCAAACAGATTTTTCACTGCTGCAGGGACATTTGCCCAATAAACAGGTGATGCCAAAATAACCATATCGCACTCCCGAAGCAGACCTGCAATCTCCTGTATATCATCCTGTAGTACGCAATTTGCTGTCTTCAGGCATGTATTGCAGCCTTTACAATATGCCAGATTTTTTTCGTATAAATTGATGTAATCCACCTTCCAGCCTCTTTGCACTGCCGTCTTGATGGCAAACTGAAGCATCGCTCCTGTTGCTCCATTTTTATGCGGACTTCCTAATATAGCAAGTAACTTCTTCTCCATTCTTCTTACCTCCTAAACTGCAATAGAACGATAGAGCGTATCAAATCCATAAGAAAGAAACTCTTCTTTGGATAATCCCATCTGCTGTTCTATATATTCTTGTTTATTCGTTGCAATCTGTACCAAACCGGACAGCATTCCCCAAAGAGAAAAAATCGTAGGCAATATCTGAAGATCAGGACGAATCTGACCCTTCTCAATTCCGCCTTGCAGAAAAGCAGCCAGCAAACCATTAATCTGCTCACCAACTAAAAAGGTTTCCTTTTCTTCCGGTAAAAAATCCGTAGTTTCAAAATCAATCTTAATGTTTTCAAGTACCATCTTAAAATAAAGCGGGTATTCTTCCTGATATTTCAACAATGCATGACATATTTCCATAAAGCATTCTCTTGTGTCACTCCCTTTTTCTATCGCCAACCGGATATAATCATAAAGCTTCTGCATACTCTCTAATACAAGTACGCCAATGAGCTCTTCTTTATTCTTAAAATACACATAAAGAGTTGCCTTACTGTATCCAGCTGCCTTTGCAATATCGTTCATGGAGGTATTTTCGATTCCTTTTTCCATAAATAGCTGTTCCGCTGCTGAGGAAATGTTTTTCCTATGTACATTTTGTGGTTCTTTTTTTCTTCTTGCCAAAAATAAAACCTCCTCCATAATTAAACTGGCGGTTTTATTATGGAGGAGGTTTGTAATTTTGTCAACTTATTTTTCTTCACCAGGCATTTCTCCTGCCCACTCAAATCCCTTTTTCGCAACGATTACAGCAATAATTTCATTCAGAACAGCCGCAGCAGCTATGGTTCCTTGTATGATCCTGGCGCATTCAGGCGCAGGTTCCGCCAAAATAGATACTGTTATTCCGGTAAATACCAAAGATACTCCTGAATGCGGCAACAACGTAAATCCCAGATATTT
>JALEWA010000153.1 GCA_022788085.1 Lachnospiraceae bacterium | reverse complement strand
AATTAGCTTTGTACGCTTTGTTCATATTACGGAGCAAACAAAAAACCCGCTATACAAAACACATAAGATTCTCTGTATAGCGGATTCTCTTACACTACTTCTTTTGTCGACTCTCTCTCTAATAACTCTGCCTCATAGGTAATATGCTGATGATCCTTCTTACCTGCTATGATATCAAACAGCAGCTTTACCGTATCCTTTGCCATTTCTTCTACCGGCTGACGAATTGTTGTAAGACTTGGGGATATATATCCCGATACATCAATACCATCGTAGCCAGCCACCGAAACATCGTCCGGCACTCGCAAACCGGCTTCCAGAAGTGCCCTGATTGCACCAATTGCAAGTGCATCGGCTACTGCATAAACGGCACTGAACTGTTCTTCTGACTCAATCAGTTTCTTCGCTGTTAAATAACCATTTTCCATGGAGAAATGTCCGATATCATCCCTTGTCTGGTAAATCAGTTTTGGATTGACCGGAATATTATGAGCCTGTAATGCATCATAATAGCCCTCAAGTCGTAGCTTACCAATACTTTCTTCTTCCGCCTCAGCCACAACAATCGCGATATTTCGATGTCCCAGCCTTATCAGATAATCTACCATTCTTGCGCTTTCCTTACGGTCATCTACACCAATGTTAGAATACTGGTTTTTACTGATATTCTCAGGTATGGAACCTGCCGTACTGAATACAAAAGGAACATTCAGCTTTTTGAGCTTTTCATCAGAATGAGAGAAAAGACCTCCAAGAAATATAATACCTCTAAGTCTTTTCTCTTTTACCACCTTCAATGCAGCATCCACTTCATCTTCATCAGCTTCAATATGTGATAATTCCATGGAATAACGCTTTTTCTTACATTCCTCTTCAATGACTTTAATCATGTTTGAGAAGAATGGGTTTGAAATACCCTTTACGAGTACCGCTATGGCCTTAGCATCAACCCTTTTCAGGTTACGTGCACTATTATTAGGCACATAGCCATACTCCTTAATGATATTCATAATTTTTTCTTTTGTTTCCGGATTAATATCCGGATGATTATTGATTGCCCTGGACACAGTACTGACCCCGACGCCGCAGATCTTTGCTATGTCCTTTATTGTTGGCTCAAACACTTATTTCACCTCTGCCTTTATTTCAATATTGTTATTTTATTACACAAAAGGCATTTTGCAAATATTTTCTTTTTATTTGTTTTTCTTTTTTGTTTTGACAATTCTGCCAAAGGTCTGTGCTAAATCAAGCATTCTTGCTGACAACTCCGGTGTACATGCGTCCGCTGCAACTCTCCATTCCCAGTTACCGCCAAGCGTAGAAGGAGTATTGATTCTTGCCTCGCTTCCAAGCTCTAAATAATCCTGCAACGGGATAATCGCAGTATCGGCAACACTTGCAAGCGCTGTACGGATTAAGCTGCTGCAAATATCACTGGTACGTTTCACACCGATATATTTCTTTGCAAATGCCAAATCTTTTCTTCCTAAAGCTGCAATCCAGCCGTTTACGGTATCATTATCATGTGTTCCTGTATACACAACACAGTTCTTCGGATAATTATGAGGAAGATAATCGCTCTCTTCTCTAGGGTCAAAAGCAAACTGCAATATCTTCATTCCCGGATATCCCGTCTTCTTAACAAGCTTTAATACACTCGGAGTCAGGAAACCTAAATCTTCTGCGATAACCGGACGGTTTCCAAGTGCCTTTTTCATTGCATCAAATAATGCGTATCCCGGTCCCTTTTCCCAACGGCCAAACTCTGCTGTAGGATCACCATACGGAATTGCCCAATACTCATCAAAGCCTCTGAAATGATCGATTCTTACCATATCATATATTTTAAAGCAATAAGCTAATCTGCGAATCCACCAGGCAAATCCTGTCTTCTCGTGATAATCCCATCTATACAACGGATTACCCCAACGCTGACCTGTTGCAGAAAAAGCATCAGGGGGACAGCCTGCTACACCTGTCGGTATATTTTCTTCATCTAACTGGAATAATTCCGGGTTTGCCCATGTATCTGCACTGTCAAATGCCACATAAATCGGAATATCACCTACGATATCAACACCCTTTTTATTTGCATATGCCTTTAAGGCTGCCCACTGAGTAGCAAACAGATACTGCTGGTAGCTATAGAAATTAATTGCGTCCTCAAGCTCTTTCTCATAACGGACCATTGCTTCCGGTTTGCGGAGTCTGATGTCCTCATCCCATTCTATCCAGGCTATTCCATTCTTAGAATCCTTGATAGCCATATACATTGCATAATCCTTAAGCCACTCTTTATTTTCTTCTACAAAGCTCTTGTATTCTTCATTTTCCAAGATATTAGCTCTGTCAAAAGCCATTCTGAGCAGTTTAAATCTTGTATTGTAAATCTTTTCATAATTTACATACTCCGGATTATCTCCGTAATCACAGCTCTCACATTCCTGTTCTGTTAACAGTCCCTCTTCAATCAGTGCATCCAGACTGATATAGTATGGACTTCCTGCAAAAGTGGAAAATGACTGATACGGTGAATCACCGTAACCTGTTGGTCCAAGTGGAAGAATCTGCCACAGGGATTGTCCGCCTGCTGCCAGAAAATCTACAAAATCGTAAGCCTCCTTTGAAAAGCCTCCAATTCCAAACCTCGACGGCAGACTTGATATTGGCATCAAAACACCACATTTTCTCATAATTTTTTCTCTCCTTTGATTCTTTTATCCCTTTACTGCACCGGCAACGACACCTTCAATGATGTGCTTCTGACATGCGATATAGAATATAACAATCGGAATGATTGCTAATACAATCATTGCCATCATTGCACCCATATCAATAGCGCCGTATCCGCCTTTCAGATACTGGATTGCAATAGGGATAGTCTTATATTTTTTGATATCTAATACTAAATAAGGCAACAGATAATCGTTCCAAACCCACATAGCTTCCAAAATTGCTACTGATATAGCAGTCGGCTTCATAACCGGAAACACAATCCTAAAATATGTCTGTATCGGATTGCATCCGTCAATCATAGCTGACTCTTCAATTTCAAGTGGAATCGATTTCACAAAGCCGCAGAACATAAATACTGCAAGCCCAGCCCCAAATCCAAGATATACAATAATAATGCCAACAGGATTGCCTAATTTAAGTATATCAGCGATTTTCGATAAAGTAAACATTACCATTTGAAAAGGTACAATCATTGAGAATGCAAATAAGTAATACATTCCTGTAGTGATAGAGCTCTTTACTCTGGTAATATACCATGCGCACATAGAAGTACATAAGATAATGACAAATACAGAACCTACTGTAATAAACAGGGAATATCCAAATGCCTTTGGAAGCTGTATTTTCTCAATTCCGTTGATATAGTTTTCCAATCCGGCAAATGACTTTGCATCCGGTAACGAAAATGGTCTGTTACTGATAAAAATCTTCTTTTTAAAAGAATTGAAGATTACAATAATAATCGGCATGATATAGGCAACTGACAAAAGAGAAAAGAAAATTGTCAATACCCAGCCATGTTTTGCTTTTCTTACACTTGACATTATGCCTGCACCTCCTTGCTCTTTGTTAACTTAAGCTGCACAATGGCAATCACTGCTACTGCAAGGAAGAAAATAACTGCCTTTGCCTGACCTACACCTTCCCAGCCCGTTCTTCCATAGAAGGTGTTGTAGATATTAAGTGCGAGCATTTCAGATTTATTGGATGGTTCTCCTGCTGTCAATGCCAGGTTCTGGTCAAATAGTTTGAAAGAATTGGTCAATGTCAGGAAGGAGCATATAGTAATGGACGGCATAACCATCGGAAGGGTTACGTGTCTTAATAATTGTCTGTTATTAGCGCCATCTATCTTGGCTGCCTCAATTAATTCTCCCGGGATATTCTGGA
>JALEWA010000147.1 GCA_022788085.1 Lachnospiraceae bacterium | reverse complement strand
AAGATAGCATTTATCTTCACCAGAGAGGGATACATTAATCTACTATGTGGATTGGCAGGTAAAATCCTATATCTGGGACTTGCAAGCTTTGGACTTGCCTATTGGGGAATCTGGCATGCGATTAAGGAAATTGTTGGATTGTTGAAGCAGGGAAACAAGACAGGAAGAAAAAATGCCGGAAAATTGATTTACTTGTTTATTCTATTAGCGGTGGCAGGCGAAACATTGATTAATGCTATTTATAATATCCGGCCTATCCGTGTGGATAGTGTGACCTATGGAAGATATCATGAATTTGTATTGCCTGTACTGATGCTGTTGGGAATTTATGAAATGACAAAAACGAAGAAGCTGTTTTCAGGTACAGCAGTGTTAGCAGTAGTACAGCTCCCGATGGTTTCCGCGGTCATATATAGTATTAACCGCTATCAGCTTACTAATTTTCATGGTTACACCATGGTTGGCATGAGCTATTTACATAATTTAGAAGATTTTGACGTTAACAGCTTTTATTGGATGACTTATGCCTTCCTGACAGCATTAACAGTAGTGACAGCGGGTATTGTTAGATTATCCGGAAGGAAAGGGAGAGAGCTTATCCTTGTTCTGCTACTTGTGATGGAATTCCTGCTTTCTGTAAGGGCTTCTGCCATATATATTGATACATCCAGTCTTGGTGCCTACCGGGATACCATGGTTGTGGACAAGATAGAAGAACTAAAACAGGAAAATGACAATAGAAGAATTGTTTACATAAAGGAAGATGACAGCCCGTTTATCAGTATTATGCAGTTTATGATGCGTGATGCGGATATAGAGATGGTTCCTATGAAACCATGTATAGAAGAGTATTCAGGAGAAATAGGCGATGATGACATTATCATACTGAAATTTGACAGTAATTGTACGGAAGAGATAGCGAAAAAGTATGGAAATCACCTTATGTATGGGCATTTTGTAATTTATTACAATTAAAAGGGGAATAATGATATGAGGAAAAAAATAGGTATGCTCATGATGGCTCTCAGCATTTGGATCATGGGAACTATGCTTGTGGTAGCAGCAGAAGCTGAAACAAATATGCTCGTTCAGGTCCTGGAGGATATCAGTCTGTATGAAGATCCCAATGAAGAGTCTGAAGTTATAGGAACTCTTTCCGCAGGTGATCCTGCAATATGTGTAGAGAAGGCAGTGGATGGGTGGATTAAGATATCCTACCAGGAACTTGCAGGATATACAAGAGTTGAAAATGTAAAGTTACCGAATGATGAAGAGCTAAATCAGGAATTCGAGCAGATCGCAAATCAGAATGCATTGCTGATTAATGAATTGGAATACACCGAACTTCAGAAGAAGCAGAAAACTACATGGGGAATTATCATAGGAGTTTTGGTAGTAGCTATTTTTGCAGTGGGAATCGCATCAGCAATGATGAAGAATATACATGACAGAGAACAAAAAACAGGACATATCAGGAAAAAAGCGGATAAATAAAAGGGGAATTGCGTATGAAACTGATTATCCAGATACCATGTTATAACGAGGCCGATACGCTGGAAATGGCATTGAATGACTTACCCGCCGAGCTGGAAGGAATTGATGAAATTGAGTATCTGATTATCAATGATGGAAGCCGTGATATGACAGAAGAAGTCGCAAGACAGTGGGGTGTGCATCATATTGTGAATTTCAGTCAGAACAAAGGTCTTGCAAGAGGGTTTATGGCAGGGCTTGACGGATGCCTCAGAAACGGAGCCGACATTATAGTAAATACCGATGCCGATAATCAGTACTGTGCAGATGATATACAGAGATTAATCCAGCCGATTCTGGATGGAGAGGCAGATATGGTTATTGGTGCAAGACCGATTGATGAGACGGAACATTTTTCCAGATTGAAGAAATTACTACAGCATTTCGGAAGCTGGGCAGTAAGACGTGCTTCAAGTACAGATATACCGGATGCACCAAGCGGCTTTCGGGCCATGACAAGAGATGCAGCCATGCATATTAATGTAGTGAATGATTATACGTATACACTGGAAACTATTGTGCAGGCAGGGCGGGAGAAGATAGCAATTACCAGTGTACCAATACATACAAATCCGGAACTCAGACCATCCAGATTATTTCACGGCATATGGTCATATGTAAAAAAGTCAATTGTGATTATCTTAAGAGCCTATATGATGTACAAGCCGTTAAAGTGCTTCACCTATCTCAGCGTATTACCACTGATGATTGGTATAGGGATTGGCTTACGATTCCTATACCTGATTACAATCGGAGAAGGTTATGGGCATGTTCAGTCTTTAATACTTGCATGTACATTGATTATCATTGGTTTCCTTACCTTTATGATTGGTTTGGTATCAGATTTGATGGCATCCAACAGAAGGATACTTGCGGATACACAGTATCATGTAAGAAGGATGGAGTATGAGGCGATAGAGGAAAGAGAGAAGAAGGAAAAAAGCTGATTCCTGTGTGCAGGGCACATAGGAATCATAGATGATGAACCTTGACAATTGCATACTCTACATTAGGGTGAACTATTCAAAATCTTGCCTAAGTGCGATAGTATAAATAGTGACAAGACTTATGAATGAGTATATGAAGTATGATGTCATGCTGAAGCCTAGAGAGTTCTGGTCAAAAAGGAAAAACGGATATTACACTGACATATGTGGATTCAAATAAACATGAGGTTGTTATGGAATTCAAGTGTGTCAAGAAGCTCACAGAGTTGAAAAATGGATGTGATGCAGCCCTACAGCAGATAGAGAACAGAAGCTATATTGATGAACCAATAGAAGAAGGCTGCAGGCATATTATAAAATATGGCATTTGCTTTATAAGAAGTTATGCAAGGTGAAGTGTAAGGAAGGAAAAATAGAAATATAATGGAATAAAAAAGATAAACCCCGATGTAAGGTATGCAATTGACAGGAATGTCAGAGCAGAGTTACAGAGGGGTTTTTTACGTGTGGTGGGGACAGCAATATGAGGAAATAAAGTATGGATATTAAAGTAACTGTAATTATTCCTATATATAATATGGAACAATATTTAGCTGAGTGTATAGAAACAGTCATAAGTCAAACATTACAGGAGATAGAAATTCTATGCATTAATGATGGCTCAACAGATCAGTCATTACAGATATTGCAAAAGTATAGTGAAAATGATACGAGATTTGTAATTATAAACCAGGATAATCAAGGAGTAGCTACTTCCAGAAATAAAGGTATTCAGACAGCTAAGGGAAAGTATGTTATGTTTATGGACCCTGATGACAAATATCCAAATAGCAATGTAATACAAAAATTGTATGAAGCTGTGGAGAATAACAATGTAAAAATAGCTGGAGGAGAATTCAGTGATTTTGATCCAGAAGGGAATGTAAATCCCAGAAGTGATTACGAAAATGACATGTTGAGTGGGTATTTGTTTCAAACGAATCAAATTATGAAATACAGAAATTATCAGTTCGATTACGGGTATCATAGGTTTATATATAATAGGAGATTTTTGCTAGATAATAACTTATTTTTCCCAGATTTAATTAGGTTCCAAGACCCACCGTTTATGGTAAGAACATTTACGCTTGCAGAGAAATTTTATGCGTTAACAGATATAACATACTGCTATCGAAAAGACCATAAAACAATCTCATGGGATGAAAAACGGGTAGATGCATTACTGCGTGGATTACAGATGAATCTGCAATGGGCAAGAGAACATGAAATGTACGATTTATATAATTTAACGATAAGAAGAATTATATATGAATACAAAGAACCAATCACGAAACAGTTTACATTAAGTATTCCCAATGAAAGGTTATTATTGGCTATTCTGGGAGATTTGCAAGGTGATGAGCAAATCAAATCGCTTATGTGGATGGTAATTGAAACATATATGCAGCAAATAGAAGAGACAGATAGAATAAGAAAGTCTCTTTCATACAAGCTGGGACGTCTGATTACATGGATTCCTAGAGTGGTGAAAAGGAATATTATAAAATTATTAAAATAAGGTGGATAAGGAAGATAATTGTATTTCACTATCCCTAATATAGGAAGGGGAGACGTCATGGCTGAATGGCTGCAGAAATTGATTCAAAAATTGATTCAAAAATGTGTACCGCCTACAAGACGATTTGTGAATAGGCGAGTAGACGAATTATCTGATGAAATACAGATAAAGCTAAGGGATATAACAAATGAAATAAGGAATACAAGTCAAATTAATAAGGAACTGATAGGCAATCTAACAAAGCTTATACAGGATAATAATAGTATATACAATAGTAAATATAATGAATTAAAAAAAGAAGTAATTGAATTAAAAAAATCATCTGAACATTTATTAGAAATACAAAAAAGTATACAGCAATTCACAACAATGCAAAATAAATTGTGTGAATTGCAAAACAGTATATTGGATTTATCTCAGGAACAAGAAAATCAAATTTCAAATTTACCAATGAGTATAGAAGCGGTACT
Source organism: Lachnospiraceae bacterium (assembly GCA_022788085.1). Classification (GTDB taxonomy): domain Bacteria; phylum Bacillota; class Clostridia; order Lachnospirales; family Lachnospiraceae; genus COE1. The sequence goes on along the minus strand of JALEWA010000147.1, from coordinate 2,570 downwards.
TAAAAAAATAGAAGAGAATTGCTTAGCAATAGAAAAGAATAATACAACATCAGTAGTCAATGAGATTAAAAAGACAAGCACACATTACTATTATACAAATGACTATGAAAGAAGAGTGTTAGATAGCTTTTATGAACTATATGATGATGAGCCTAAATTTACAGAAACATTTACTAATTTGATTAGAGGAATGGAAAAAGACAGTATAGATAAGATTACAGAAATCATATCGAGGCAAAAAAAAATCAGAGGAACAAGCGGAAAAGCTTTGGATATATATACGCAAGATGAGCAGGATAAGATAAGCGAAATGATAAAGTATGTGCAAAGCCATACGTTACAGATAGGGAAAGATTTATACTGTTATGAACATTATTTGCTACCGGTAAATCATATAGAGACAAGTGTGTTTTACTATAAGCATGGGATAAAAGAATTAAAATATCTAGAGAAAATTAAGGGAAAGGATATAGTTGATGTTGGTGGATATATTGGAGATTCTGTCTTAATATTGGAAGAACTATCACCACAAACTATTTATACATTTGAAGCATCAAAAGAAAACTTTGATTTGCTGAAAAAAACGTTAGAACTCAATGGAATTAGTAATTGTGTGGCAGAAAATAAGGCATTAGGTGATAAAAAGGGAACATGCAATTTAGATATGAAAGGGTCTCAAAGTAATCTTAGAACGATAGATTATGTGACTTGTGAAGGACAAGAAATAGTGGAAGTAGATACTTTGGATGATTATGTAAGTGAGAATCAGTTGAATATAGGCTTAATTAAGGTAGACATAGAAGGTGCGGAGCAGATGTTCTTACATGGTGCAAAGAAGACAATATGTGAACAAAAGCCTACACTTCTATTAAGTATTTATCATAATGCAGATGATTTCTTTGGAATAAAACCTTTGATTGAAAGTTGGAATCTTGGATATAGTTTTAGTATTCATAAACCGCTTGATATAAGTGTTTCTAGGGAAGTACTGCTGATATGCGAATGTAATTAAATTTTAGCAAGCTTGTTAGAGTTATGAGGGGAAAGTATACATGAGAGAAGTAGATATATCTATAATTATTCCGGTATGTAATGTTGAAAAATATATAAGCAATTGCTTGGATTCAATATTATCACAAACATTGAAAACAATAGAAGTAATATGCGTTGATGATGCATCAGAAGACAAGTCACTTGAGATATTAAGAGAATATCAAAAAAAGGATGAGAGAGTACAGGTAATTACACTTAAAGAAAATATGTCAGCTTCTATTGCAAGAAAACGTGGTGTTGAGGCTTCAAAAGGAAAATATATTATGTTCGTTGATAGTGATGATACTATTGAGCCACAATGTTGTGAAGTATTGTATGGATTGATGGAGAATGAACCTGTTGATATTTTACATTTTGGAACAAATATTATTAACTCGGATAATTTACCAGAGCAAAGAATTCAATACATGGAGAGCTTCGTTAAACCACATATTGGAGAGTTATATGGCAAGGATGTATTTTTAGCTTGTTTTCAGGAAAAAAAATATAGATTTTCTTTGTGGAATAAAATATATACGTCAGAATTATGTAAGAAAGCGTTTAAAAATATAAAGGAAGAAAAACTACCCAAGGGGCAGGATAAATATGCTTATTTCGTAATTGCTTATTATGCGGAATCATATAGAGGAATTGAAGGACATCGTTTTTACAATTATAAGTTTGGAAATGGAGTAACAGGGCATAATTATCTTTCTATGAATACCTTTAGTAGGTATTGTTCTATGGCAAAAGTTGCTGTAGCAATGCGTGAATTTTTAAAAGCAGAGAGAACTTTTGAATTATATGAAGGTGCTTATAGGATAGCCAAGGATGAATTGCTTGCAGATTGTTCAAATCAATGGAAAAATCATTTGCATGATGAAGAAAAAGCAAAAGGTTTTGATATGATGTGCACATACTGGGGAACAGTTGATACGGTATCAGGAATTGCAAAATGTTCATGGTATGACCAGGCTGAGGTTGCGCAGAGTATAAAAGGTGCAAATGCTTTGGCACATATTAATAAAAAAATTAAGACAATAGGTGTATTTTACTTTCGTATTGAGAATGGAGGTGCACAAAGAGTTGTTGCTCAATTGATAAAATTATGGGTTGAAATGGGATATAAAGTTGTTCTATTTACTGATTTAGAGGCAACTGAACGTGATTATTGGATTCCCAAATGTGTTCATAGAATTATTTTGCCTAAATCAGATGATAGAACAAGAGATAATTATTGTGAGAGGGCACAAATACTAAAGGATAGTCTAGAAGAATATCATATTGATTTGTTGGTGTATCATGCATGGATTAATGGTATTTTGTTATGGGATATGCTTGTAGCAAAGACTATGGGGATTTCGGTAGTTATACATACACATAGTATTTTTTCTTATTTATTGAGAAACTGTAATCCTTTTTTTTATAAATTACCGTATGTTTTTAGCTTGAGTGATGGAATTGTTGTATTAAGCAAGACAGATAAAATTTTTTGGAAGAATTTTAACAATCATGTATGGCAAGTTGTTAATCCTGTA
>JALEWA010000124.1 GCA_022788085.1 Lachnospiraceae bacterium | reverse complement strand
TTCTTCTATCATTGCCTGTTTGGTACCATACTCAAGTGTCTTGTCTTCTTCCTTCTTTGCCTTGCTCTTAAGAACCGCCTGTTGTAATTCTTCGTCCTCCAAAAGACTCTTATTGACTGACTTCTCCTCCGGTGTCTGATACTGCCCTACCAGAACACGCTTAAAGTCATCTATCATCTCCTTTGGACCACCTTCACCAAGTTTAACACCCTGATCAAGAAGGATAACCCTGTCACAGTACTTTGCAATACTGCTTAAATCATGACTTACAAAGATAATGGTCTTTCCCATTTCCTTGAATTCCTCAAATTTATGATAGCATTTTGCCTGAAAGAAAACATCTCCAACAGATAAAGCCTCATCGACAATCAGAATCTCCGGATCAATATTGATTCCCACGGAAAAAGCCAGACGTACGAACATACCGCTTGAATATGTCTTAACCGGCTGTTTCACATAATCTCCAATGTCTGCAAAATCAAGAATATCCTGCATCCTCTCATCAATCTCTTTCTCAGAGAAGCCATTCATCGTACCGTTCAGATAAATATTCTCAAGCCCTGTATATTCCATATTGAAGCCTGCGCCAAGCTCTAACAATGCCGAGATTCTGCCATTTACAGATACATTACCGCTTGTCTGGTTCAGGACTCCTGTTATGATCTTTAAAATAGTCGACTTACCGGAACCATTCGTCCCGATAATACCGACACATTCTCCTTTTTTTACATGAAAGCTTACATTCGAAAGAGCATACTTCTCATGGTATTTCTTCTTTTTCGAAAGCCCCAGAGCCTCAAACATTCTGTCTCTTGGTCTGTCATAAAGCTTATATATTTTGTTCACGTTCTCCACCGCAATTGCGATTTCTTCACGTTCCTTACCCATTACTTATTCCTTTCCTTATAATACATCTGCAAAATGTACCTTAAGTCTTCTGAAAATCAATGCACCGATTCCAAACAGCATTACCGTTACAATCCAGAAATACATTGTAGAATAGAAATCCTGCCAGAACCAGGTTTTCTCAAACATTGCACTCCGGTATCCGTTTACAATATAGAACATCGGGTTCATCTTCAGTATTCTTTGAATCGTTGGTCCTACTGTATTGATATCCCATAAAATAGGAGTTGCCCACATGCCAATCTGCAAGCCTATATTAATAATCTGCGATAAATCCCTGAAGAAAATAACAATAGCACAGGTAGAATATGACAGCGCCAGCACAAACAAAAACAAACAAAAACTATAATACGGAATCTGTAACAAATAGATATCCGGTCCGTATCCCATGCAAAAATAAACTACCAGCATAAAGCATACAAAGAAGATATGCGTAAAGGAAGCAGATATAATCTTGATGATCGGTATGATACTAATCTTAAATACTACCTTTTTAACCAGATAACTGTATTCCAAAAGGGCTGCCGTACCGCTGTTAATCGCTTCTGAAAAGAAAAACCATGGTACAAGACCCGCTGTCAACCAGATTACATAAGGAATCTGTATGGTACCTGCAAGCGCTTCTGCCTTTGCTCCCATAATATAATCAAACACGAACCAATACAGGGCAATCGTAACAACAGGCTGTACAAATGCCCAAACCTTGCCTAGATAAGAGCCGGCAAAGCGGTTCTTAAAATCATTTTTCGAAAGCTTCCATATAAGCTTTCTGGAATCCCATAGTTCGACCGGTAAAGAAACAAGCCTGTCATAAAATCGGTAAAATATCAGCATGCCAATAATAATAATGATGCATGCAATTACCTTCTTAATTATTTCCTCCTGCTGGTCAGCCAATGGGTTATGATGAACCACGATAATGATCATGGCAATGAATGCTACGATTCCTGCCAGCAGCTTTATTGTTCTTTTGGATAATCCCTTTTTCATCTACCGATACCTTTTCTATCTCTTAAATTCCTTGATACCGCCCCATTTGGTATCCTTTTCAGAAAGTGTGAGTTCCATTCCCTCAGGAATCGGCCATTTTACCCCAATATCAGGGTCACTCCAAAGAAGTCCACCTTCATCATTAGGATGATAGAAATCTGTACACTTATAGCAGAATTCTGCATAATCAGATAATACCAGAAAACCATGTGCAAAGTTCTTAGGAATAAAGAACTGTTTCTTATTCTCCTCTGATAACAGTACACCATACCATTGTCCAAAGGTTTTGGAGCCTTCACGCAAATCAACGGCTACATCATATACCTCACCCTTAATCACGCGAACCAGCTTGTCCTGTGGAAATTCCTTCTGAAAATGAAGTCCTCGCAACACGCCCTTCTTAGAAGCAGACTGGTTGTCCTGTACAAAGACCTGATCAATTCCTGCCTCCTTAAAATCGTTATAATTATAGGTTTCCATGAAATAGCCTCTGTTATCCCCAAAAACGCTTGGAGTAATAATCTTTAATCCCTCTATCTCACATGTCTCTACTGTTATCTTTCCCATTTTATTATCTTTCCTTTCTCATTAATAGCCCAGGTAACTCACATTCAGGTCCACATTACCTTCTATTCCGGCAATAGAGCCCTTTGAAGTATACTGCCACATATCATAGCGGTTCGCATAAAGTGGCGTTTCCCTGTATTCTGCGAGCCAGATAGTATATTCTTCCAATTCTTCTACATGTACTTTATTGTAATAATAATACCGACCTGAATATACGCCTGCATCATAACCTTCATTCTTAATCGTCTTACAGAAGTACTTGCAGACTAAAGTTCTGGTGTCGGCATCAATCACATCAGCTCTGGCAGTTCCTCCACCGCCTTCTGTATCGATAAAAATCGGATAATCCAATTCTTCACCATCCAACAATGCTACTGCCATAGATGCCTCTTCTACCGCCTCAATCGCATTTGTCGCCTGTGAGAAGAAATAAATACCAACCTTAATGCCTGCTTTCTTTGCGCCCTCCAGATTTGCCCTAAAATAAGGATCCTCTACAAGAGTACCTGTCTGCATTCCGCGATAACCACAGCGGATAATGGCAAATTCTACACCATCTGCTGCAACTACATCCCAATCAATCTCACCCTGATACTTCGAAACATCAATACCAAGAGATACTGCATTTTCCAAGCTGTCTGTATCAAGAAGCGTTGTGTACTGTGTGTCATCCTCATCCTCGGCATCCATCTCCTTCTCATAGGAATCCTCCACAGCTGCATCCACCTCTGCCTCTGTATGAATCAGATAAGAAATATCATCAATCGCTGTATAGGATACCATTGCTTTCACGCGTGCCGTAAGTGGCTTCGTTGGTACTTCGAACCCTTCCATATCATGCATGGTAATATCGTATTCCCCAGGCTTAAGTCCTGATACATAAACAATACCATCCTTGTCCAAATCCTGGTAAGTTCCAACGTTGTCTACATCAAGCAGGAAATCATAACCTGCTATTGCTTTTCCATTATCATCTACAATCTTTATACGCAAGTCTTTTTCAACCGAAGTTGCAAGCAAAGTAACCTTCGTTTCTCCGGACGTTTCCTCAGTATTTTGCTCACCGGTTGATATTTCTACACCTGCATACTCTTTTTGGTCATGGTCAAAAAAGGTCTCATCCTTCATGAAAGCAGAAAGATCCGCTCCCTTGACCTTGCCATCATCTTCCAACTGCAAGGACTGTTCCTCATGTACCTCTTGTGTTACAGTCGCAGTTTTCTGTTCTCCCACAAGCTGGTCGAAATTCATAAATACGACAACAACTCCTATCAGGAGGACTATGCTTATCATGCAAAAAATTGTAAGTCGTCTTACCTTAGAGTCCATTTGCAACCTCTACCAAGTATTTTCCATATTCAGTCTTCATCAAAGGCTCAGCAAGCTTTAAAAGCTGTTCCTTGTCAATAAAGCCTCTCTTAAATGCTATCTCTTCGATACAGGATACATATAATCCCTGTCTCTTCTGAATCGCAGCCACATAATCAGCAGCAGCAAGAAGCATATCATGGTTGCCTGTATCAAGCCATGCAAAACCTCTTCCTAATGTCTCGACGTTTAAAGTCCCTCTCTGCAGATATTCGTTGTTCACACTTGTAATTTCAATTTCTCCACGGGCAGAAGGCTTTACATTCTTTGCAATCTCAACTACATCATTGTCATAGAAATACAAGCCGGGAACCGCATAATTCGACTTAGGATTTGCCGGCTTCTCTTCAATGGAAAGAGCCTTACCATTCGCATCAAACTCTACAACACCATATTCTCTTGGATCTCTTACATAATAGCCAAAAATTGTTGCTCCCTGTTCTTTCTGGGTACGTTCTGCCACATTACAAAGCACCTTGGAAAAGCTCTGTCCATAGAAAATATTATCGCCAAGAACAAGTGCTACTGCATCCTTACCAATAAATTTCTCACCAATGATAAACGCATCGGCAAGACCTCTTGGCTGTTCCTGAATCGCATATTCAAAATGCATGCCAAGCTGAGATCCATCTCCAAGGAGCTCCTGAAATACCGGAAGATCCCTTGGTGTTGAAATAACCAGGATTTCCCTGATACCAGCCAGCATAAGTGTTGATAACGGATAATAAATCATTGGCTTATCATAAACCGGCATAATCTGCTTTGAAATCGCTTTGGTAAGCGGATACAATCTTGTTCCTGAACCACCTGCTAAAATAATTCCCTTCATATTGATAACCATACCTTTCTCACAACCTGCATACTTTTCAGGTGCTTTAGCACCTTGTGCAGGCACAATATTTGCAATACGCACTTTTGATACACCAAATGGGAACGGCTTTGCCCTCCCAAGGCAATGACGTCCCCAAACATATCTTGTTTATTTATACATTTCTGCGTAGTATTTCTGATAATCGCCGCTTGTTAC
>JALEWA010000118.1 GCA_022788085.1 Lachnospiraceae bacterium | reverse complement strand
GGATATGTGTGGAGAGCAGTTTCAATTAAATGATTTGAACAAAGATATTATTCTGTTTGTATCAAGAGAAGGAAAAATCGGAGTTAATGCATTTCGGGAGATTATGCAGTATTTTGACAGCCATAAGGATATTGATATTGTTTATGGTGATGAGGATATCTGGATGCTTGCCGAAGAGGATGATAGTAATCCGGATAACGAGATTGCCCATAGAATGTGTCCATGGGTCAAACCCATGTGGTCTCCGGATACTCTATTTTCCTATTTGTATTTTGGAAATGTATTTGCTATTCGAAGAAAAGCGTTTACATCCCTGAAGTGGCTTGGCATGGATGACTGGCGTATGAATCTGTATGATTTTGTCCTAAAGGCTACCGAGAATGGAAAAAGAGCAGGGCATATTGAGAAGATACTTTTCCATACATATCAGCGCGGAAAAAACAGGGAAGAGATAGAATATGCAGTAATGCATAAGCATCAGTTTATCGGTGCAGGTCCTGATTATGACTTTATACGTGAGATGGCAATGGAACGGCGTGGCTGGAAAGGAAGAATGCTACCGGATGAAAATACGGGATTTTCTTATCCTGTTTTTGAGGTTAAGGATAACCCCCTTGTCAGTATTGTGATTCCATCCAAGGACAATGTTGATATCTTAAAGCAGTGTATCCGTTCTATCTATCGTTTTACGGAATATAAGAACTTTGAGATCATTGTTGTTGATAATGGAAGTACCGCTCAGGCAAGAATGATGTTGGAAGCGTTTCGCGAGGAATGTGAGTTTGCTTATTTGTACCAGCCGATGGAATTCAACTTCTCTAAGATGTGTAACATAGGTGCTAAGAATGCCAAAGGAGAATACATTCTGCTTCTCAATGATGATATGGAGGTCATTGAGGGCAGCTGGCTTACCAGGATGCTGGGGCAGGCTTCCCTAAAGCATGTGGGAGCTGTAGGAGCAAAGCTTCTGTATCCGGGGTCTGATTTGATTCAACATGCAGGAATTACGAATACTATTTATGGACCGGGACATAAGCTAAAGCAAATGTCGGATGAAGAGTGTTATTATTATGGGCGAAATAAGCTGATTTATGACATGATTGGTGTAACAGCAGCCTGCCTTATGATACGACGCGATATTTTTCAGGCACTCGGTGGGCTCTATGAGGGCTTGAAGGTGGCTTATAATGATGTTGATCTGTGCTTTAGACTCTGTGAGAAGGGGTTATACAACGTGCAGAGAAACGATGTCATCCTGTATCATCATGAGTCCCTGAGCCGTGGCGATGATATGCAGGATGAGAAGAAGCTGAAACGTTTATTGGAAGAAATGGATGTTCTCTACAAACGCCATGCTAAGCTTTACAGGCAGGATCCGTTTAATGGTACGATTATGAATAGCGGAGAGCCGGAATACCAGTGCCGATGGCTAGAGGGGTATGAATTTGCTGATTTAACAGGCTATCAGGATCAGGTGACGGAAGGAAAGAAGCTTCCCAATGAGAAACGGATGAATCAGGCTATCATGATTGTTATGGAGAATTGTGGTAAGGAGAAGTTCCTTAAGGCAGGAAGTAAGAGAAAATTGTATTATCTGATTAAGGGCTGGGCATATGTACCCGGAGTTGATAATGCAAGATATAAGATGAAGCTGTTGTTGAGGAATTCAGAGGGAAAAATATGGGAAATCCCTATTATGAAACGGTATCGTAAGGATGTAGCCGCAATTTTGCCGGATGAGGTGAATGTAGAAATGACGGGCTTCTGCTGCTGGATTTATGAAGGCTCACTTCCGGCAGGAACTTATGATATCTGGCTTACTGCTAAGGATTGCTGTTCCAGACAGAGATTATACAGGAGCGCTGGAAAACAATTGGAGATAGAGGAATGATGACGATAGACTGCTATGAGAAGAGTCTGTTTGAACAACAGACACCTTACCTTCAATGGTTGAAGGAGAGAGAAGCTAAGAGAAAGATCAATAGGGATAAGAATAAAGGGAAGCATATGATAAGGCTTCCCTTTTTCTCGTGTGAAGAGAGTGTTGAAACATGCTTAGAGAGAGTAGGCGTAGCAACACAGGAACGCGCTGACAAACTGCAGGATATGGATTTTATCTTGTTTACAGGAGAAAATGGATTTGTAGATGAGGATGCAGAATATTTCTTTTCCGAATATTTTTCAGAGCATTCCAATGAGCAGATTGTATATGCTGACGAGGACTACCTTGGTTCCTTGCAGGACATCTATGGAGAAAGAGTGGCAGAGAGTGATTTCGCAAGGATATATCAGTATGAGGATACCGGGCTTTACCGGGGGTTCCCATGGTTTAAGCCGGATTATTCACCGGATACTTTGAGAGCCTTTTTCTATATAGGCAATCTGTTTGCCGTTCGTGGAACTGCTTTGGCAAAGCTTTTTACTGCATGGAATCAAGCGGGAGAGGGTACAAAGACGCACAGTATTTATGAAATGGTACTTACAATAACAGAGGAAACAAAGCATGCAGGACATATTTCGGAGGTGTTGTTTACCAATCGAAACATTCAGGATAAGGAAGAACTTCCCGGTTCAGAGGAAATTTTTATCGAAATGAAAAAAGCATTGACGAATGAAGTCAATATGCAAGCTGCTTGCTCTGAAAAGGGGAAAAATGCTCTTGCAGGTTTGAATAATGAAGCGAAAATTGCAAGTGTTGATACAATTAAAAAAATACAAACGTTATGTTATCCAATTCCAAATAGCGCTGTTGTATCTGTCATCATACCAAGTAAGGATCACAGCGAAATACTGAAAAGATGCTTATCCACTCTGGTAGAACTGACAAATTATCCCCATTATGAAATCATACTTGTGGATAATGGAAGCTCTAAGCAGGAGCAGATGTGCATAAGATCAGTCGTTACGGAAATAACAGAAGATTATGACTTAAAATGGGCAAATGACGATAGTCCGATGCCGGAGCTGTCCATACAGTATATTTATCAGGAATCAGAATTTAATTTCTCAGCAATGTGTAATCTTGGCGCAAAGGCGGCAAAGGGAGAATATCTGTTGTTCCTAAATGATGACATGGAAGTGATACAACCCTTTTGGATGAAGAGAATGCTTGGGCAGGCTGCATGTACCCATACCGGAGCTGTGGGAGCAAAGCTTTATTATCCAAGGGAACAGGAACAGGCAGCTTACAGAATTCAGCATGCAGGGATTACCAATATGGGAATCGGTCCGGCACATAAGCTGGCTGGCATGGAAGATACGGGAAATCTGTACCATGGTCGGAATCTCTTAACCTATAATATGCTTGCAGTCACAGCAGCATGTCTTATGGTAAAAAAGGAACTTTTCCTGAAAGCCGGAGGCTTTGACGAAGAGCTTGCTGTGGCATATAATGATGTGGAGCTCTGCTTCCGTTTTCATGAAATGGGATATTATAATGTACAGAGAAATGATGTCATTTTACTGCATCATGAGTCATTGAGCCGTGGACAGGACACAAGTGCCGAAAAGGCTGCAAGGCTTGAATGTGAGAAAAGGCTGTTATATAAAAAACATCCGGCATTGACGGCAAAAGATCCTTTTTATAGTGAAAATCTTGTTCAGTGGAAGAAGGATGTAGAGTATACTTGTAATTACTTATATCCTTGTGATAAAGTAATAAAGCCGGTTCTTCTGAATCAAGCAGAAATCGCAGCGCTTCCTAAGGAACATCAGAACAAACTGGTCAGAAAGCTGACAGGAGAAAATCTTTTTATGCTTCAAATCGATTGTTTTACCTTAGAAGAAGAGGGAAGGCTAAGCATAGAAGGATGGTTTGTTATGAGAGAACGTGATAATGCTAAGCTGGATAGAACAATCTTACTGAAGAATACAGATAATGGTGAGGTTTATCAGCTGGCATGGTATCCAAAGCTTAGATATGATGTGGAAATGCTGTTTTGCGAGAAAACAGAAGGGCAGAAAACGAATACGCTAAATACAGCATTATCAGGTATACAAATAGTTGTGGATGCCAAAGAGCTTACACAAGGAAGCTATATCATAGGAATTCTTGTGGAAGAAAGAAAAGGCCTATGTGCAGGAAAGATATGCTGGAAAAAGGAAATCAGCGTAGAAAGGCATGGTTAAGTAGTATGGAAAAGAATTGGAACACTCCTGAGGAGGAGGCAGCATTTTATAAAGAAGCTTATGAACAGGAGAAAGCCCGTGCAGCATCTTTGGCAGGAAGGCTTGCGGATGCCAGGAATGAAGCGGACAATCTTCAGTTCCAGCTTGACAGAATCAAGACAAATCCGGTGTGGAAGGCATCGAAGCCGCTTCGTGTCGGAATGCATTGGGGACTTCGCAATTACAGACGTATCAGAAATCTTGGAGGACCAAGGGATATTGCCAGAAAGCTGCGTCAGAAAAAGATGGAGAAGGAAGCCAAAAAGCTTCATGGAACAGCCAGCTTTCCAAATGCAGAGGAAGCGCAGAGACAACGTGATACAAAGTTCGACCGTATGGTAAA
>JALEWA010000115.1 GCA_022788085.1 Lachnospiraceae bacterium | reverse complement strand
TTTACATCTACCTTAGAGCTTAAGAACAGAGATGACTGATACCACTCATTCCAGTAGCCCAACGCCAGAAAAAGACCAATGGTTGCAAGCGCCGGCTTTAACATCGGCAGGATCAAAGCTGTAAATATCTTCATATCTCCCGCACCGTCTATTTTGCCCGACTCGGTTATTTCATGAGGAATTGCTTTTACAAAGTTCTTCATTAGAATAATCAGCCACGGTGACATCAAAAGTGGTAGCAATACAGCAAAATAGCTATCCTTTAAATGGTAATACTGAGTCATCAACAGATAGTATGGTGCAAGACCTGCCTGAAAGAGACTCGTGAAGTAAATAAAGAAGGAAATTGCATTTCTAAAAGGAAAGTCCTTTCTTTGTAAGGCATAACCTGTCATAGAAATAATGGATAATCCAATAAAGGTTCCTACCACAGTCAGAATAATGGTTAATGCGTAGGAAAGCCAGATTCCTCCACCCTTACATACCATTTCATATGCCTTTAATGTGAATTCCTTTGGTATCAGCTTTACACCTTCCGATCTGATTACGGTTTCACTCGTAAAAGATGTACCGATAATAATCAAAAAAGGGAAAACACATGCTAAAGAATATAAGGTAATAAATATATAGCCAAAGCCACGTATAATTTTATCAGAAGTACCAAGCTTTACCTTAGCACTTGATTCCATAAGGTCTTTATCTGTTTTCTTTGCCATAGCTTTTGTCCCCCTTTCTTAGAATAAGGAATAATCCGGTTCAATCTTCTTAACAACCCAGTTACAGGTCATAACCAGAAGGAATCCGATGACGGATTGGTACAAACCAACAGCAGATGCTGTTGAGAAGTTAAAGTCTACTATCGTTGCGCGGTATACGAAAGTCTCTATAATATCTGTTGTAGAATATAACAGAGAATTCGAACCGATTACATTGTAGAACAGACCAAAGTTACCTTTTACGATACCACCGAGCGCAAACAAGAGTAAAATAACAATTGTTGGCTTCAGGCTTGGAAGTATAATATATCGAATCTTCTGGAATCCATTTGCTCCATCTACCCTTGCAGCCTCAATAATCTCTCCGTCAATTCCCATAATAGATGCGAAATATACTACGGAGTTATATCCGGTCTGCTGCCACAGATAGATAAGAACCAACAGTACCGGCCACACCTCCGGTCTGGAATATGGTCCCCATTTTTCCTTTCCAAGTGCGGTTAATATACTATTCACAAATCCATAATCATAATTAAGTAAATTGTAAACAAGGATACCGACCAAAACCTGGGAAATAAAATATGGCAGAAACATCATAGTCTGTGATACTTTCTTAAACCATTTGCTTCTTAATTCATTTAAGAGAATTGCCATGAATACTGCAAGTAGATTTCCAAGTATGATAAACGCCAGATTATAAAGAATCGTATTCTTTGTTAAATCCAATAATTTACCGGAATCCCATAAGAATTTGAAATTATCCAATCCGACAAATTTACTTCCAAAGATTCCATCTCTGTAGTTGTACTTAACAAACGCTACCCAGATTCCAGGCATTGGTGCATAGCTGAATGCCAGAAAGAATAATATTGCCGGTGTACACATCAGAATCAATGTCTTATGTCTCTTCACTTTCTGGAAAAAAGTTAAGTCAGACTTTGTTTTCCCCATAACGATAACCTCCCTTGTTATTTTGACTTCTTGCAACCGATTTCATATTTAAATATTAGCACTATTGCAGAGGCTTTGTCAATGTGTCAGAATAATATTTGCATACATTTGTACATTACACCTAATATTTTTACCATTGCAATGTGCATATTGTATAATTTATAAACTTAAAAAGGATTTGCAATTACTGCAAATCCTTTTTTATATCTTTCTTTTTTGAATTCGGTATCATATTGGAGCCACTCCGCTGCTATCACGAACTACTAAAGTAGGCGTCACCATACGAAGCTGCCCTATTTTTCTTCCCTCAATCATAGCTGTTGCTGTATCAATCAGTTTTCTTCCATATTCTTCATAATTATAATCAATACTGGTAAGCCTTGGCATTGCCATCTCTGCCATATAGGTATTATCATAACTAACTACAGAAATATCCTCCGGAATACGTAAATGATGTTCTGCAAGGCTTTTCATAATTCCCATGGCGCAAAAATCATTAATGGCTATCACAGCAGTTGGACTGATTCCTTTATCCAGCATCCGGTTCATATCACGATAGCCACCTTCAAAATCATAAGAGCTGTCTTCCGATACTAATTGGGGATCATACTCTATCATATACTCCTTTAGTATCTGCTTATATCTTTGAAGCTTTTCAAAGGTTGCAAGTACATCCTTGCGTCCACCGACTAAAGCAATTCTCTTATGCCCAAGCTTCAATAAATGTTCCATAAGAAGCTCCATCGCTTTCATACTGTCAATACGAACAGCATGGCATCTTGTACCATCAAGCTTTCCGGTAACTACAACAGGGATGGTAGTCATAACCTGATTGATTAACTCAACATATTCCTCATTAGAGACAAGATCATCTACCCTGCCTCCAAATTGAATTATGGCATCCACTTTTTGTTCCTGAAATTTACCCAGAAGTTCAATTTCCTTTGTCATTTCACCTAAGGAATTGCATAACACCACCGTATAATTTACAGCTCTTGCAGCATTCTCACATGCTACAAAAAGAGAGGCATAATAAGGGTTTCTGATATCGGCGGCAAGCACTCCGATTGTTCTTGTTTTCGTATCTGCAAGTCCCTTTGCAAGGGCATTTGGTTTAAAATTATATTTTTCTATCAGAGCAAGAACCTTTTCCTTCTTCTCCTTACGCACATTTGCACTATTTGTCAGGACACGGGAAACAGTCGACGCAGACACGCCCGCTTCCTTGGCAATATCATATATTGTGATTGCTTTATTTTCGCTTAATTTCTGCGGTTGCATTCTGCTACCTCCTCTTTATGCGGTTTTGCAACTTCTCAACACTCTTATAATTTATATTGTTGCCATTATTGAAACCGCTTTCACTTATATTAAAATGATACGCAAAAGTATGCCTGCTGTCAAGAATTAATGTCTGAAATCTTTTTCATTTTCCCTGGAGTTTTTCCATAATATTTTTTAAATACGCGTTCAAAATAATAAACATTTTGAAATCCTGTCTGCAAAGCAACCTCCTCCACAGTATAAAATCCTGTTTGTAGCATCTGCTTTGCACGTTCCATCCGAATCTTATTCAAGTAAACAAATATCGTTTCTCCAGTCCACTTCTTAAATTGCCTGTTCAAGTAATCAAAATGATAATGAAACTTCTCTTGTATCATATCGCCTGAAATATCTGATGCATACGATTGCTCCAGATATTCTGCCAACTCCGGGATGATCTGTTTCGCTTTCCCCTGAAAAGGAACTTCTTCTTTATGAAGTTTCTGCTCATAGTCTAAAGCCTGCGTAAGCAGAAGCTCATAAAAAAGATTTGCAGCCATTAGCTCTGCGCATCTTTCTTTGCTGTGAAAGCATTTGACCAGTCTTTCTGCAAGCTCATGACATTGTATCGCATTTCTTATATCTTCTATATGATAATGCTTAGGCAGCGAAAATGTCTGTATGTCCTGACTATCTTTCTTATCAATGGTAAGTTCACCCCATGAAAAATAAACATAACAAAAACGACACTCTGAAGACTTACGTCCAACATGCTCCATTGTTGGTTCTAATAGAAGGAAGTCGTTTTCCTTCAAGTGATACTTTACTTCTCCTTCCGTCAAAAACATCTCTCCTGACAGAATATAATAAAGAATGTACTCAAAATGCTGTCTTCGAAAATGTACATAAGGCGGTTTAATTACCGTAATATCTGTCATTGAAACAATAGGTAATGATGCATTTTCAACCTGAACCTTGACAGCAATACTTCAAAAGAAGCAATAAAAATAGGCGCTACCTATCTTTCCATTATTGGTATCGCCTATATTATCGCAGGTATTATGCAAAGCTATCAAAACATTATTCGTGGCTCCGGCGATGTAAATACGTGTATGGTTGCAGGACTTACAGAGCTTGCGGGACGAATCGTCTTTGCTTACCTTTTGTCTCCTTTCCTTGGTTCTACAGGAATCTGGATTGCAACTCCGCTTTCCTGAAGCAGTGGCTGTATCATTCCGGTCATTCGTTACTATTCCGGGAAATGGAAAACAAAGAAATTGATTTAATTATTCCATTGCAAGCTTCTTGATAGTTGCCATAGACTTCTTTACTGGTGGCAGAAGCAATACTATTACGGTTCCTGCTGCCTCTGCAAAGATATAGATTGCGTTATAAACCAGTGAATAAGCAAATGGATTCCACCCCTCCCATGCGTACACACCAAAGAAAATCCAGCCTGAGATGGTAGCAAATACAAACCTTCCAAATACTCCTACTATATAACCCTTAATTAAACCGTGCTTTGCATTGGCAAATAACCCGGAGAGTCCTAATGCACCAAAGGCAAGGAAATAATCTATGACAAGCTGCATCGGATACAATACATATGGATCAATTAAAAGCTGTAATACTCCATATGCCACACCTGTAAGAATCCCGGCTGCCAGTCCAAACCAATACCCCGGAAGACATACAATCAGCATAGATAATAAAGTAATGGAACCGCCTGTTGGAAATTTGAATAATTTGATATTCGACAATACCGTTCCAAGTGCAATTGCTACTGCACAAAATGCGAGTTGCTTAACAGTCAGCTTCTTATGGTCTTTTGCCGAATCACTCTTTTTTGCCACGAAAACAGCAATGACGAGTAAAGCAATCATAACAACTGCAAGCAATACGTTACCTAAGGTAGTCGGGACATATGTAGTTTCTCCCCAATCATTTACAATAACATCATATAACATAATAATCCTCCTGATGATTTTAATGTACTCACAGAATCTTTTCCCGTTAGTACATTTTATATTATTCAAACAAGTGACCGCACTTAAATATTTGCGCCATTTCCCACTTTTTCGATCTATGTATAAAAGTTCAAGGCAGACATTATCTGCCTGCCCATTACTTCTAATACTATAAAATATTTATTTCAGAAAGTCAATTCCCGCCTAATCTAAAGAGACTGATTCGGGATTTTCTTATCTGTATAAAGGATATGCTTTACAAGCCACCCAAGTAGGAACTCTATCAGTTCTTGCAAATACTCCTGAGGATTTTGATCGATGTCTTCCTCTCTGATACTTTCCAGACGCTCCACAAAAGCCGTATGTGCGCGTTTTTGAGCCTCAAGTCCATCATAGCCTATGCTCTCCATATATTCTTCTTCATCCTGAAAATGCTCTTTGGTATAATCCTTCAATCGCTCCAGAATCTGAAGAATTTCATCATAACTGTCTGAAACAGAATAGGATTTTACAACTTTAGTAGCTTCTTCGATAATCCGGAACAATTCCTGGTGTTCCGCGTCAATCAGAGTAATGCCTGTACGATATTCATCTGTAAATTCACAAGGATTTTCACGCAGCATCCATTCTTCCAATGGTGGCAGCTTTCCGATCATGATATCACTACCAATAATATGACGATAAAGCCACTTAGAAAGAAAATTCATTAAGTCTGTCAAAACCCTCTGCTGTTCATCATCATCATCAATGTTGACGAACTGCATTTCACACACCTTCTGACGAAAGAAATCATGCTGTGTACGCTGACGAATCAGCTCAGGATCACGAATTTCCTTCATATATGCTTCCTCTCTGGCAAAATGCTGGTCTGCATAGTCATTTAACTCTTCAAGAATTCGCCTGACCTTTTCATAACGATCTCCAAGACCTTCTGCTAAAAGCATGCGCATTGCACGTTCCATTAAGGAAAAAAGATAACGATGATCATCATCCAGTGATTCAATACCTATAACACAATCCTCTGTAAAATAAAACATAGGAAGCAGACTCCTTTCTGATATATACATATATATTATAATAAAATAATACATGTACTGCAATATATTAAAATATTTTCTTGTATTTTTTATAATATCTGCCTAATTATCTATTATAGTATTTTATATTGCACAAAACATAAAATTCATGGTAAAATATTAATATATTTGTACATTTTCACTAAATATACAATAGAGGTGACAAACATGAATAGAAACAAAAATAAGAAAAGTCTCATTAGTTCCATTATGCTTTTATGCGTTATTATTGTTGTAATTACAGCTTCCTGTATCGGCTTTAATGCCGTACTGTCTGTTAAGAGTTTATCGAAATCATTCTACAGCTGAATGACCACCATGACACTTTGAACTCCTGCCACAAATCTGTGCTCTTGTACTGATATTCTTAATTGCCAATCAACCACCCCACTCTCTGTAAATGATTGCATTAAGAAAAGACTTTGTGGATGATGAAGGTCTGCTCTTTAGACCTTTATCATACGCAAAGTACATAAAAGGGTAGCGAAGCGAAGGGGAAAGATTATTTCCCCTTATGGCTGACACCGTCAGACATCCTGCTCCATGCAATGGTCCTCGAAGAGCGCACATACCACCCTCGGTGGTATATCTGTGCGCACCGAGAAAATCTCGGTGAAAGGATGTGCACTGGTCGGCACTTTCTCTAATCACTTTGATTTGTCCCATA
>JALEWA010000087.1 GCA_022788085.1 Lachnospiraceae bacterium | reverse complement strand
TGCCTGTCCGATCGTGAATCGTACAATCTGTCCCGGTTCCACCTTGTAGACATTTTCAAAAATGGAATCCGGCTCATTGATACACTGCTGGAACATATATCGTTTGATGACATCTTTTCGAATCTGCTTTGGAAAATCAGGGTGTGTCATAATTGGTTTCAGTTCGGAAGCAAATACAAGATTCTCCCCGTCAAGCCAGTAATATAGAGGCTTCTTGCCAATTCTGTCTCTTACCAGATATAATTCATTTGTTTCCCTGTCAAAAAGGGAAATGGCAAACATCCCCTGAAATCTGTCAGTACAGGAAATACCCCATTTTAAGTATGCCGCAAGAATGACCTCCGTATCACATTGTGATTGAAAAGGATAATCCTTAAGTTCCTCTCTTAATTCCAAAAAATTATAGATTTCACCATTATAGGAAATCACAAGCCGTTCATTCTTCGAATGCATTGGCTGATGTCCAAGCATAGACAAATCAAGGATGGAAAGACGTCTTTGCGCCAATCCTACATAGTAGCCTTCCTTTGCCTCAAAGATTTCTTCTCCGCTGTCATTTGGACCTCTATGATACATCGTGTCATTCATAGTCTTTAATTGCTCCAGCGTGATACACTTTTTAGAGATAAATCCACATATTCCGCACATTGTCTACGCCTCCTTATGTCTTTTCTATGATGCTTCACTATAACCTTATTTTCCACAGATTTCAAGGACATAATCCTCCCATTCCCTGAAAATCGTCTCTGCTCCGGCTCTTTCCCCGATTCTTGCTGCATTCTCACCAAGCTTCTGTGCAAGCTTTTTATTTTCAATCAAACGGTTCATGGCAGCTGCCAGAGCCTTCTCATCACCAACAGGGACAAGCAGCCCGTTCTCTTCATTTGTGATTACCATTCTTGGTCCACCCGGTGGGCAATCTGTGGCAACAACAGGAAGTCCAAGAGCCATTGCCTCAAGCATTGCATTAGGCATGCCCTCATAATCAGATGAGAATGCTGCTACTGCTCCATTTATCATATCTTTTTCCAGCTGGTCGCTTCCACCCATAAGCTTGATATAATCACCCGCCTGCTTTTCACAGATCAGTGCTTCAAGCTTCTCCTTCGTTCCATCAAAGGAGTCCGGTCCAAATATCTTAAGCACATAGTCAGGATGCGTCTCATGTACTATCATAAAGGCACGAATGAGCATGAGCTGATTCTTAAAATCAACGAGTCTTCCGGAATGTACAACAGCCTTTTCACGTTCTACAGGTATCGGATTACCAATAAACTTCGGGTTAATAGGATTTAGAATAATTCTTGATTTCTTCCTGATAAATTCCGGGAAGAAATCTCTCTGATCCGGTGTCTGGAATACACAGCCTGCCGCTCTTCTAAAAAGAATCGGTATCTGTATTTTATCGGACAGGAAGTCGTAATATCCGATTGGATTGATTCTGACAGAAATCAATACCGGAATCTTTGTCCCAATCGTAGCTGTTAATGCTCTGTAATTTGCCTTTCTTGCAAAGGCAATCACAATATCCGGCTTTACTTCCTTAAGAAATCTTCTAAGATTTGTAATCCTGGCAAGGAACATGGATGCACGGTCTTTCTTCGCCTGTTCATCTGTAAGGCCGACATGTACACGCTTTACACGGGAGTCGATAACATATTCATCCTCTCCCTGCCATTCTGTTGCAATATATACTTCATACCCATGTTCTGCAAACTGTCCTGAGAGATTAGTAACAACCCGTTCTGCACCGCCCCGCTCAAGGCAATTCAAATGAAATACGATTTTCTTCATGCTACTCCTCTGTTATATCCTCTTCTATCAGCTTTTCTATCGCTTCAACATACGCTTCCATTCCAAAGTCACCGGCTCTTTTTAGTGCCTTTTCCTGATAAGCTGTCCATGTCTTTTCATCGCCCAACAGTTTTTCCAGTTCTTCAGCAAATATTTTTTCTTCCTGAGTAAAGCTGTCAGGCTCAAGGTTTTTCTCTCCCTTGAGAATCGGTGTAAGAATACCGTAATCAGCCTGATAAACTTTGCTCTGATTTTCACTCTTTCTATAGTCATCCTGTAGAATCTCAGCAGGTCCTGTCTTACAGTTTACACTCA
>JALEWA010000082.1 GCA_022788085.1 Lachnospiraceae bacterium | reverse complement strand
GATAAAGTCATTTACTGTGGCTAAGAACGGTTCCAATCTAATTCTTCCATATGAGGGACAAACCAAGGAAGAACTTGCAAGAATAATTAATGAAGATATTAAGGAAGGAAAATTTTTAGTAAATGAACATATTTATGAATTTAAAGAGGATGAGAAGAAATATGGAGAAAGAGTGATTCTGACTTCTTCCTATTTACTACTGGCAAATGTAAATGGTAGTGGTAAAGTGATTTGTATTCCCAGGGAAAAGATTTATTGGCTTTGTGCTCAGCCGGGCATTAAGGGTTCTTCTTCCTATATAGTTCGTCTTTTAGTTTTTACAGAGAATGAAATGTTTACAGTGGATGGTACTGATGTGGATTATGTGGAAGAATTGGTTCAAAAGTTGTATGAATATATACCAAATGTATTTAAGAATTATGAGGTATTCAAACTTTCTTATGAATTGCAGAAGTGTTTCGAGCAAAATCGACCAGGATTTATAGCATTTTATGAGGAAGAGAAGAAAAGAAATGGATAATATTATTACTACGGAAAGATTAATAATTGATCGTGTTAATCTGTTTAAGACGGCAACGATACTAACGAAAACATTGTAAACACAATGACATATTGTTATACTAAAAGAAGATACATATGCCGAATATTAGGAAAGTCTTTTCCTCTTCTTATACAGATTGGAGGAAAACAAGGAAAGGATGATAATATGCCACGGTTAAAAGGAAAACAGTACACTGCGCAGGATTACTGGAACTTACCGGAAGGGACACGGGCTGAATTAATTGATGGCCAGCTCTATGCCATGGCTCCACCAAGCCGGATGCATCAGGAACTCAGCTTTTCCATTGCAAGAAAAATCGCAGATTATATTGACTCCCACAATGGTAACTGCAAAGTATACCCTGCACCATTTGCAGTAAATCTTAATGCTGATGATGAAACCTATGTAGAGCCGGATAT
Organism: Lachnospiraceae bacterium; assembly: GCA_022788085.1. Lineage (GTDB taxonomy): Bacteria > Bacillota > Clostridia > Lachnospirales > Lachnospiraceae > COE1. The sequence goes on along the minus strand of JALEWA010000082.1, from coordinate 22,901 downwards.
CAGTGTAATCTGCGATAAATCCAAACTGACAGACAACGGTTGTAACGGCGCACCTGATCTTGTAATTGAGGTTGTCTCTCCAAGTAGCCGGAAAATGGACTACAGCACTAAGAATACACTTTATTCCAATGCAGGGGTTCGTGAATACTGGATCGTAGACCCCGCCAAGGAACGTACCACTGTATACCGTTATGAGGAAGATGCTGCACCAACTATAATTTCATTTAATCATCCCATTTCAGCAGGTATTCATGATGATTTGACGATTAATATATCTGAACTGATAAAATAAAATATTCAAGGGGTCAGAGCCCGATGGTAGGTAGTTTCTATTAAACTTAGAGACTACCTATTTTATAAAAACAAAGTCCTTTGAAAAGGTCGGAACAGGGTATAAGCTGCAAAAATAATGTCGTTGTCAAGGGAAGAAGAAAGCTCAAAAGAGACCTTGCATTTTAGAAACAATGAGCAACTGTGAGGGATGGAAAGAAGTTGATAAAAATGATATGGAATAGGGACAGTAAAAAGAACCAGGAGAATTTTACCATATATGCGTATGAAATCGCAGGAACCTATACAAGCCAGCTTGCAGATATCACACCAAAGCAGCTAATCCGAATGGGAGAACGGTGGCGCTGTGATATTGATATGGCATGGAATATAGACTGGCAAAGGGTAAATATAGAAAGGAAGCAGCTATCAAGACTAAATAATACAGAATATCTCACCATATTGAAGCTTGGAACCTTTCACGGAAATGGTTACTACCGGCAGAAATGTATGGAAGCATTGGCATCATATGAGGGAACGCTTTCCTTTCTTATGCTACGATTAAACGATTGGGTAAGCCCTATTCGTGAAAGTGCATTTGCTCTGGTGCAAAAGAGGCTGGAAACATGCCAGATACTCGAATTATTTGAAGCATTACCCATGTTTGCAAAGGTAAAGGATTCCAGAAGGCGAAGTAATGAGCATGTGTTGCAGATAGAGAAACAGATTCAGTTAATCTTATCCTCTAAAATATCGGATATGCCAATCGATGAGATACATACCTATGATGTAAATATAAAGAATGCTATTTATCGCATTGTTAATAAAAGCAGGATACTGGATGCAGATAGCATGAAACGATTGCTTGTGCTGGAAAAGACAGGTCATGGTAAGACGTTACTGATTCGTGGTATTTTGCAGCATTATGAATGTGATGAGGAGCAGATACAGCAGTATCTACAAAGCAAGAGCCCAATTGTCCGCTATTATGCTTTGACTTACCGCTACGAAAAGCAGGGTAATATTTGGGCTGGAATAGAAGCTATGCTGATGGATAAGTCCAGAAGAATACGGGATTTTGTAAGCTATTTACTGAAAGGGCATTCTGATTTCTCCATTCTTGATTTTTATAAAAACAAACTGGAGGAAAAAGTAACCGGTATAGCAATTCTTGGTATCAGTGAGCACGGAAGCAGACAGGAAATAACGCTTATTAAGCCGTTTTTGGAAGTCGAGGATGAACATATTGCAGCAGCAGCCCTGCAGGCATATGGAAGGCTGGCAGCGCAGGAGGGCGAAGCGCTTTATTGGAAGTATTTATTTGATTGTCGTCAGATGATTTCTACAAGAGCCTACCGGATGATTCGCAAATTTAATATCTGCTATGGAGCTGCCGCTTTGTATCAGGCTTATTTGGAGCAGGAGAATACACAAATAGGGCATTATTTGCTGAATCTCTTATTAAAAGAACCATCATGGGAGAGACTTCCCTTTGTCCTACGATTGTATGGAAAGGAAAATTTACCGGAAGCTATAAAAAACGCTTTACAAGGGGCAATCTGTATGCGGAACATGTATGCACGAATATCGGCTAAGCAGGCACAGGAAATTCGTGATCTTTTACAGGAAAAGGCAGATATCATACCGGAAAGCATAAGAAAGGGAATCGAGTTTGATTTAAAGTATGTTATTGGTTAACGAATGGGGTATGAGTGAACAATGACAGTTATTGCAAAAAAGTAGGGCGAAAGTGCACTTTACAGATGATTGTGCTTTGAAATACAATGTTTATATAACAAAAAGATAAAATAGGAGGTAGTCATGGGTATTCATTTTGGGGTTGATTATTATCCGGAGCATTGGCCAAGAGAGCGTTGGGAAACAGATGCAAGACTGATGCAGGAAATGGGCGTACAGGTAGTGAGAATGGCGGAATTCTCATGGTTTAAGATGGAGCCGAAAAAGGGAGAATTTCACTTTGAATGGCTTGAGGAAGCAATTGCACTTTTAGACAGCCATGGCATAAAAACGGTTCTTGGAACACCGACAGCAGCACCGCCGGCATGGATTATTGAAGAGAATCCGGAAATGCTGCCAATCGACAGGCAAGGGCGGACAAGGCATTTTGGCGGAAGACATCATGATTGTCAGTCGAACCCGGCATATCGTGAGCATATCAGAAGATTTGTGACAGCAATGTCAAAAAGATTTGCCAATAATCCCGGTGTAATTGGCTGGCAAATTGATAATGAGTTAGGTAATTCACATGGCGATCTTTGTATGTGTGATTCCTGTAAGGCAAGATATCAGGAATGGTTACAGAAGAAATATGAAAATATTGAAGTATTAAATGATGCGTGGGGTACAGCCTTTTGGAGTCAGGGCTATAATAGCTTTTCTCAGATTGGAACACCTCTCATTACAGCGGTAGGGGAGAATCCTTCGGCAATGCTTGACTGGAAGTGCTTTTGTTCCGATTTAATCGTTGATTTTGCAAAATGGCAGGCAGACATTATCAGGGAAAATTGTCCGAATCACTTTATTACACATAATTATATGTGCTTTGATGACAAGGTAAATTATTATGATTTGGGAGAATTGTTAGACTTTGTATCAAATGATATCTATCCGGCAGGAAACTGGCAGAAGCAACCACATCAGCCGGATGCAGAGATGGCAGCTTCCCATGATGTCATCAGAAGCTATAAGAAAATGCCTTTCTGGATGATGGAGCAGCAGTCAGGTATGGCAGGCTGGGGAACAATGGGACGTGCCGTAGATCCGGGACAGATGTCTGCATGGGCAATGCAGTCGGTTGCACATGGTGCAGATGCAGTTGTCTTTTTCCGGTGGAGAACCTGTGCTATGGGAACAGAACAGTATTGGCACGGAATTCTGGGGCATAGCGGACGACCGGGAAGAACCTATGAGGAAGCAAAGGCATTGACACACCGATTTGCACCATATATGGAAGAGTTTGAAGGAAGCATGCCGCAACCTGAGGTTGCCATTGTTCATTCCTTCCGACAGAATTATGCTTTTCAGATTCAGCCAAATCATCCTGATTTATGGTATGTTGGACAGCTTCATAAGTATTATAAGGCGTTCTACGACAAGAAGATTCCGGTTGACTTCGTACAGGATATGGATGATTTATCAAAATACAAGCTGGTTGTAGCACCATTGCAGTATCTTATGACACCGGAGCTTGAGCAACACTATATTGATTATGTTGCAAATGGCGGACATCTGGTTCTTACCATGCGTACCGGTGTAAAGGATGCCAACAACATCTGTATGACTGACCGCGAACTCCCGGGAAGATTGGGAGATATCTGTGGTATAGAGATTCCAGAGTATGATTGTCTGTTCCAGAAGGAATGCAGTGTGCTATTTGGTAAAAAGGAATATAAGGCAGAGAAATGGGCAGATATCATTACCCTTACCGGAGCAAAGACAATTGCAGAATATACCACCAGCTTTTACAGAGAGACACCGGCAATTACGGAGAATGCATATAAAAAGGGCATGGTTTGGTATGTTGGCACGGAGCCTTCCGAAGAGCTTATGGCTGACCTTATGGAGCATATTGTGGAAAGCAGCGATATTAAGAGACTTGGCACAGCACCGGAAGGTGTTGAGCTTATGACAAGGGAAAATTATGGTCAGGTATGGCTCTTTGCCATTAATCTTACCAATGAGGAAAAGGTATATCACTTAAATGACACCTATAAAATGCTTGAAGGTGAAAGAGAAGAATATCTTAAGCCTTATGAAGTGCAGTTATTTGTTAAAAATAAATATGGGCGATAAAGAGGAGAAAGGCAGCAGTTCCAGAGAGAATTGCTGTCTTTCTCTTTCTATCTCAGAATCATTCACGACCATCTTCCGGGTAGTCCTGTATCAATTCTCTTATTTTGTCCAGATTGATTGCAAGCTCACCATCAAAGATGTTCACTGGTACGCTGCCTTGTAAGTCATAGATTACAGGGAACTCTTCATGTTCTAAGTCATAGACAATCAGTTTTTGCCTGTCGGGGTCAAGAATCCAATATTCGCGTACACCGGCATTTGCATATTTATGGAGCTTAAGTGTCATATCCTTTTTGCGCGTAGAGGGAGAGAGAACCTCCAATGCAAAATCAGGTGCTCCCATAATACCCCATCGCCTGATTTTGTTCTTATTCTTTTCACAGATAATAAGGATATCCGGTTGTACAATTGTCTTGTTGTCGCAGTCAAGACGGACATCAAGAGCAGACATTAACGGTTTACAGTTGCCCTTTTTAGAATCAATATATTTTATTATCTGGCTAAGTATTTCGGTAAGGATATCCTGATGCACAAAGGTAGGTGAACTCATATCGTAGATAACGCCATCAATCAACTCTACACGCCTGTCATCAGGCAGGGCATAATAGTCTTCTACCGTGTATTCTCCCTGCTTTTTTTCGGTTGCCGCCTGGTAAGGCACTTCTTCACATACCATATTTTGATTATTGTCATTTGCGGTCTCAGACAGGAAAAATTCCTCTAATGCCTGCAGGGTACTATAGCGTGGGGATTCCGTATTCCCACCAAATATTTTTTGAACTGTTCCAAGCGGAACACCGGATAATTCGGCAATCTGGGCATAAGAATATCCTTTTTCTTTTTTGATTTGCTTCATTTCATCAATTGTCATATGCATCCCTCCGTGGATAAGCGACGTAATTATATAACCATATTATAATATAAAAATAGCAAAATAACAATTATATAACCGTAAAATTTCCAAATAAACACCAGATTCAGAGTGCGAATATCAAATGTTAACCTATAATAAATTAGTCGTTGACAATTTAAAGAAATGAATGTAAACTTAGTATTGACTATTCAGCAGGTCTGTGCATTAACTGCGCTGACCGCAAGAAAATATAGATTGAACATGCAAAATCCATCACCGAAAGTGATTTATCATGGATACTTGCTTGCAACTTTGAAGGTATTGAATGGTTACACTTAAAAAAGTGCTTTGGCTAACACAAGAATTTGTACGGAGGAATGATAATGACAGAAGCAGCATTAACAACAAATAAAACAAAGACAATGGCAATTATAGGAGTCATGACAGCGATTACCTGTATTCTTGGACCTCTTTCGATTCCAATTCCTGTAAGTCCGGTACCTATTTCCCTGACGAACCTTGCTGTATATTTTGCAGTATATGTATTGGGTATGAAGCGGGGAACGATAAGCTATTTGGTTTATCTTCTGATTGGTTTAATCGGAGTTCCGGTATTTTCTGCTTTTTCAGGTGGCCCGGGTAAGCTGTTTGGACCAACAGGCGGTTATTTGATTGGCTTTATTTTTATGGCTCTGATATGTGGTCTCTTTATTGACAAATGGGAAACAAAGCGTTATATGCACTTTATTGGAATGGTGCTGGGAACGATTGTCTGCTATATATTTGGAACAGCATGGCTTGCTTATGTGGCAGGAATGGGCTTTGAGGCAGCTCTTGCAGCAGGTGTGATTCCCTATATTCCGGGTGACCTTGCAAAGATTGTCATTGCCTTGCTTGCAGGTCCGGTTATTCGTAAACAGTTAAGAAGAGCAGGATTGAATTAAGTAAATAATTGTTTGGTAGTTACGCAACTACTGTTCCTTTTACGGGCTAAAAAGACATTTTTGTTGATTTAGTCCGTAAATTTGTGTATTACCCTCTACAGAAAAGCCGGATTTACGTGTCTAAAAGCCAATTAGTTAGATTTTGCCCGTAAAATGATGAATTATCCTCTACAGAAAAGCTGTATTTACGTGTCTAAAAGCCAATTAGTTAGATTTTGCCCGTAAAATGATGAATTATCCTCTACAGAAAAGCTGTATTTACATGTCTAAAAGCCAATTAGTTAGATTTTGCCCGTAAAATGATGAATTATCCTCTACAGAAAAGCTAGATTTACGTGTCCCAAAGTCATTTTTGTTGATACAGACCGTAAGTTTCATGAATTACTTCTAAGGAAGTCATTTTATAAGGCAAAATATTATTTTCTTTGATTAAGTTTACTATGCATTTCATATCGTTGTTTATTGTGCAAAGTATCATTATGCGATATGATTAAGTGTAAATGTAAGAAGCGAGAACAGCTAAACAGAATGAGGTATCACATGAACGTTACATATATAGATCATAGCGGATTTTTCCTAGAGACAGAGCAGGCAAGCTTTTTATTCGATTATTATAAGGGGGAAATTCCTCCAATTAACAAAGATAAGCCCCTTCTTGTTTTTGTGAGCCATGGGCATGAAGACCATTATAATCCTGCTGTTTTTGAACTGGTGCACAAGTATCCGTCTGTGCAATACATCATACCAAAAGGAACACAGATTAGAAAATATGTGCTTCAATATGAAGAACAGGGGATTGATTTATCGGCACATCTGATGCTTGTAAAAAAGAACGAGACTTATGAAGTTATGTTAAACGATGAAATATCACTGCAAATTACAACTTTAAAATCTACGGATATTGGAGTGGCATATTTGCTTTCTTTTGAAGGAAAAACTATCTATCATGCAGGAGATTTAAATCTCTGGCTGTGGGAGGAAGAAGGACCGCAGTTTAATGAGAATATGACAAGGAAGTATTTTACGCAGCTTGAGAAGCTTAAGGGCAGGAAAATCGACATTGCCTTTGTTCCGCTTGATGCAAGGCAGGGGAAGGATGCCTTTGCCGGAATGGAAAGCTTTTTGGAGTATACCGATACAAAACATGTATTCCCAATGCATATGTGGGGGCAATATGATATCATACAACAATTCCTCATAAAGCACCCTGAGTGTGCATCGTGTATGAAAAAGATAACATATACAGGACAAAAGTTTTTGATTTCTTAACTGTTTCTTTGCCAATAAACAAGTATAATTAGAACTTGTTGGAGGGTATCTATGCACGGAAAATATAAGTATTTATGCAATATTATTTTCACACTGGGAATTTTAGGGATATTTTTTGCAATCAGCCTGATTGTCGAAAATATATTGAATGCATATTCGTTGATACCAGCTGTCTTTACACTTGCTGTATTCCTGATTTCATTATTTACAGATGGCTTTTTCTATGGAATTATGGCATCATTACTTAGTGTTCTTGCCTTAAATTTTGCGTTTACCTTTCCGTATTTTAAGTTTAATTTCAGTATACCGGAAAATATGATATCAGCAGTCATTATGCTTGTGATAACGATTATGTCAAGTACGCTTGCCATAAAGGTTAAACAGCAGGAAAAGATAAAGGCGGAAACAGTTCATGAGAAAATGAGAGCAAATCTTCTGCGTGCCGTTTCCCATGACCTTCGGACACCGCTTACGACGATCTACGGTTCCAGTTCTGCGATGATTGAGCAGTATGACTGTTTGTCAAAAGAACAGCTTTTGCAGCTGGCAACAGGGATTCGGGAGGATTCACAATGGCTGATTGGTATGGTAGAGAATCTGCTCTCTGTTACAAAAATTGATAACGATGGTGTAAAAATTATTATGACGCCGACGGTATTGGAAGAGCTGATAGATGCCGTTTTAATTCGCTTTAAGAAGCGGTATCCGAATCAGAAGATAAACGTGGACATTCCCGATGACTTTATCAGTATTCCAATGGATGCGGTGCTGATAGAGCAGGTAATTGTAAATATATTGGAAAATGCCGTACAGCATGCGGTAGGTATGACTGAGCTGACGTTAAAGGTATTTGTGGTTGGCAGGAATGCCATTTTTGAGATATCAGACAATGGATGTGGAATAGAAAAAGACAGGTTGTCTGATATTTTTACAGGGTATTTTGAGAAAAAGGATGCTCCGGTTGACAGTCAGAAGAGCAGTATGGGAATCGGTTTATCTGTGTGTGCCTCCATTATCAAGGCACATAATGGAAGCATTACAGCGGAAAATAGAAAGGGCGGAGGCTGCTGCTTTCGTTTTGCATTAAATATGGAGGAAGAGAATGCATAACAAGCATAAAATTCTGATTATCGAGGATGAAATCAATATCTGCAATTTCGTGAGAGCTATTTTAGAGACAAACGATTATCAGGTTTTAGTTGCCCGGAACGGAGAAAGTGGGAAAACGGTATTTTTTTCCCATCATCCTGATTTAGTCATTCTCGACTTAGGCTTACCGGATATCGATGGGTGTGATTTTATACGGCTTGTCAGGGAACAGTCAGATATACCTATTCTTGTTTTATCTGCAAGGACAAATGAAGCAGATAAGGTAAAAGCATTGGATTTGGGTGCTAATGATTATGTTACGAAGCCATTTGGAACGAATGAGCTGTTAGCAAGGGTACGCGTATCATTAAGAATAAGCAGGCATAATGGAGTAGGAGAGAGGCAGTTTAAAAAGAAGGCTCATATCAGGAATATGGAGATTGATTATGAAGCCCGCAGAGTAACGATTGATAAGAATGAGATAAAATTGACACAGACAGAATATAATATTATTGAATTGCTTTCGGTACATGCTGGAAGAGTACTTACATATTCTGAAATCATCAAAAAGATATGGGGTTATTCAGATTCCGGTAGCATTAAAAAATTGCAGGTAAATATGGCAAATATCAGGAAGAAGCTTGGAGAACAGCCGGGCGAATATCTTTATATATTAAATGAACTGGGTGTCGGCTACCGAATGAATGAAGATAATGAAAATGAGGAGTAAATATGCAAAAGCAAATTTGCAGAAAGATAGAAAGGAAAGTTTAGTGAAATGAAAAAGACAAAGATTATCTGTACAATAGGACCTGCAAGTGAAAATGAAGAAACTTTAACACAAATGTGTTTAGCCGGGATGAATGTGGCAAGACTTAATTTTTCACATGGTTCCCATGAGGAACATCAGAAGAAAATCGATCTGATAAAGAAAGTACGTGAAAAGCTGAAGCTCCCGATAGCGATTATGCTGGATACAAAAGGACCGGAATATCGTATTAAAACCTTTGAAAATGGAAAAATCACGCTTGCAGATGGTGATATTTTTACCTTTACCACAGAGGATATCGTTGGAAACCAGGAACGTGTAGCTGTAACCTATGAGCATTTGGTAGAGAATCTTAGCGTAGGTGACACTATCATGGTAAATAATGGCTTAGTCATCTTTGAGGTAATCGAAATCAAGAAGAAGGATGCAGTCTGCAGGGTAGTTGCAGGTGGAGAGCTTTCAAACCGCAAGAGTATGAACTTTCCGAACAAGGTCATGAAGCATGATTATTTAAGTGAGCAGGATAAGAATGATTTGCTTTTTGGTATTCAGAATGAAGTAGACTTTGTGGCAGCATCCTTCGTTTCCAATAAGAAGGATGTGGCAGATTTGAGAGAATTCCTGGATGTAAATGGCGGACAGGATATTGATATTATAGCAAAAATTGAAAACAGAGCTGGTGTGGATAATATTGAAGAAATCTGTGAAATTGCAAATGGCATTATGATTGCCAGAGGTGACCTTGGTGTTGAAATTCCGTCTATGGAGGTTCCGGCAATCCAGAAATATCTTATTAATAAGTGCCGTCTTCTTGGAACACGTGTTATTACTGCTACAGAAATGTTAGAATCCATGATTCATAATCCGCGCCCTACCAGAGCCGAATTGTCTGATGTTGCCAACGCAGTCTATGATGGTTCCTCAGCAATTATGCTTTCCGGAGAAACAGCAACAGGAAAGTATCCGGTTGCCGCAGTGAAGAATATGGCAGAAATTGCAGAATATACAGAAAAGCAGATTAACTATATCAAGAGATTCCAGACAACAGAATTTGAAATTAGGAGCAATCTGGATGCTATTTCACATTCTGCTTGTTCTATGGCTATAGATGTAAAGGCAAAGTGTATCGTAGTAAGCTCTATCAGTGGTTGTACGGTCAGAATGGTCAGCAGATTCCGCTGCCCTGTAGATATTATTGGAATGACAACCTCAGAGAAGGTATGGCGTAAATTGAATCTTAGCTGGGGCGTAACACCTGTCATGTGTGAAGAATTCAATTCTATAGAGGTTATGTTCTATTATGCACTGAATCAGGCAAAGAAGGTATTTGACTTGCAAAAAGGCGACAATGTTGTATTGACAGGTGGACAGATTAATGGACAAACAGGAAATACCAATCTTATTAAGGTAGAAAGTATAAATTAGAGGAATAGATTGCAAAATAAAGTTGACAAGCAAGGACAATATCTTTATACTGAAAAAGATATAAGAACTCGTGAGGGAGTAGTTTGCGTCCTATGGGCGTGGTAAGTCAACATACTGACCCTTTGGTCTGGCTTACCTTAATGAATGAGACTCATGTATGGCAGGCGCTGAAAAGTGCTTATTACGCTGTACCTGAATCCCATGAATTTATTATTCTTGATTTTAAAGGTGTAGCGTAGTTACACCTTTTTTGTTTGCCATAAAACTGTGTGATATACGGAGGAAAAGAATATGGATTTATTAACTCTATTTCTATTGGCAGTAGGTTTGTCAATGGATGCTTTTGCGGTGTCAATTTGTAAAGGTTTGGCAATGAAGAAAATCAGCCTCAGGCAGGCGGCAATTGTAGGGCTTTGGTTTGGCGGCTTTCAGGCGTTGATGCCGGCACTTGGCTTCTTACTGGGAACCAGCTTTGCAAGTCTTGTCAATGTGGTTGCAGACTGGATTGCTTTTGTTCTGCTTGCACTCATTGGTGGAAACATGATTAAGGAAGCCTTGTCAAAGGAGGAAGAAGAGGCAGATGCTTCCCTTTCCTTTAAAACGATGCTTCTGCTTGCGATTGCAACAAGTATTGATGCCTTTGCCGTTGGTGTATCCTTTGCCTTTATGGAAATTGGAAGCCTGATTATTCCTGCGGTATTATTTATAGGAGTTATTACCTTTATCCTTTCCATGGTAGGAGTAAAGGTCGGTAATGTCTTTGGTACAAAATATAAGTCCAAGGCAGAGCTTGTCGGTGGCATTATCTTAATTCTGCTCGGTGTTAAAATTATATTAGAGCATTTTGGAATTCTATAAGAAATAGTTACAAGAATATAAAAATGAAAAAATCCCCATACTATTTTTAAGAAATTTAAGGAAAAATAGTTATGGGGATTTTTATGCATGAAAATAAGAAACAGGATTATACCAATATAATAGTATTTTTGGGAGCCGTTATTGTAGTATTATTGCTTATGAAATATGTGGTTCCCTATTTTCTGCCATTTATTGTGGCGGTTATTATTGTCGTGCCGTTGCATAGACTATGCCTGAAAAAGGGATGGTGTGAGAAAAAAGGAAAAGGGTTTATGGCAGGTGGTGTTTTGTTTGTCCTTTTGCTGTTCGTAGCACTGGTATTTATCGGATTTGGAACCTTTATGCTTAGCAGAACACAGAACTTCATTCAGAATCTTACCAGGCTGGAAGAGGAATGTATAGAATTGGTATCCGGTTTTTGCCATAGGCTGGAAGTTTACAGTGGACTTGATGATGGTGTGATTGAAGCATGGCTACAGAACAGAATATCTGGTATGTTCGGGAATCTGGCAATAGAAAGCAGTTCATGGATATCGAATACTTTACATTATCTTGCCAGAATGGGAAGGCTATTTACATTTGGACTTGTAACATTCATCTGCGTGGTGCTTTTTGCAAGAGAAATTGATAAATGGCAGCAGGGACTTTTAAATGTCGCTGTATTGGAGCCTGAGATTGACAGAATTCTTTCTATTATCATTCGCATTGGTAAAAAGCTTGGCGGCATGATGAAGACCTTTCTTAAGATGCAAAGTGTTATCTTTTGCTGTATCAGCATTACAGCAAGTGCCGGGTTATTTTTGGGCGGAATGAAAGAATTTTGGTTTTATGGAATTCTAGCCGGTGTTATGGATGTATTGCCCTTTATTGGGACGGGAATTGTTCTTGTTCCTATAGGCGTCGTGCAAATGATAGGTGGAAATATGCTAAGAGCTATTATAATTTTTGCAACCTATCTGCTTTGTATCGTCATCAGAGAGGTATTAGAACCACGGCTTATGGGAAATGGACTAAGAGTATCACCGGTTGCGATTTTAGTTGCTGTCTATGCAGGGGTTCTCTTTTTTGGTATTGGAGGAGTACTGCTTGGTCCCGTCACTTTGCTCATTTTGGTGGAGGTTGCAAAAGAAATCTTTGGCGAAAAAGCGTGAATCTTTCTTTTTTCATTGACAGAACGGGAAACCATTATTATAATGTCATAAGGATATGTATGAAAAAAGACAAATGTCCGTCCAAAGAGGACAGATAAGAAATGAGGAGTTCCCTCATACGGAGGTTATGAAAGAATGAAAGCATACAAGGATTTAAGCAAGGAAGAGCTTCAGGCACTTCAAAGAGAATTACAGGAAAAATATGAAAAGATCAAGGAAGAGGGCATTAAACTTGATATGTCCCGCGGTAAGCCGGGAGCAGACCAGCTAGATCTTTCCGTTCCTATGTTAGATGTATTAAATAGTGCATCAACCTTTAAGGGTGTTCAGGGAATGGATCTTAGAAATTACGGTATTCTTGAGGGAATCACAGAAGTCAGAGAGCTTTTTGGGGAACTGATGGAAGCACCGGTAGATCACGTATTAGTATATGGTAATTCCAGCTTAAATATTATGTATGATTTAATCGCAAAGGCTATGATTCATGGTATTGGTGGTAATACACCATGGTGTAAGCTTGATAAAGTAAAGTTCCTTTGTCCTGTTCCGGGTTATGACAGACATTTTGCGATTACAGAAAGCTTTGGTATAGAGATGATTACCATTCCTATGGATGAGAATGGTCCGGATATGGATTTGGTAGAAAAGTATGTGAACAATGATGCTTCTGTAAAGGGCATCTGGAATATACCAAAATATTCTAACCCAAGTGGTGTTGTATATTCCGATGAGGTTGTCAGAAGATTTGCTAATTTAAAGCCTGCAGCACCAGATTTTAGAATTTTCTGGGATAATGCATATGCAGTACATCATGTTTATGTGGAAAATAAAGCACAGATTTTGAATATTGTCACAGAATGTGAGAAGGCTGGCAACCCTGATATGTATTATGAGCTTTGCTCTACTTCCAAGATAACCTTCCCGGGTTCCGGAGTAGCTGCACTCATTACATCTCCGTCTAACATTGCAGAGATTAAGAAGTACATGACGATCCAGACAATTGGTCATGATAAGCTTAATCAGATGCGTCATGTAAAGTTCTTTGGAAATGCAGCAGGAGTTCATGCTCATATGGAGAAACACGCAGCAATTCTTCGACCAAAGTTTGAAGCAGTACTTAACACCTTAGAGCAGGAATTAGGCGGTCTTGAAATCGGTAGCTGGATCAAACCTCTTGGCGGCTATTTCATAGCCTTTGATACTATGGAGGGATGTGCAAAGAGAGTTGTTGCTTTATGTAAGGATGCAGGCGTTGTTATGACTCCTGCAGGCTCTACTTATCCATATAAGAATGATCCAAAGGATACCAGCATTCGTATTGCACCGACGCTTCCTTCTTCTGAAGAATTAAAGAAAGCATGCGAAGTATTTGTGCTGTGCGTAAAACTTGCTTCCGTAGAGAAATTGTTAGAAGCATAAAATATTGGAAATTGATACAAGGGTTTAATCTTACGATGCGTGGGATTAGACCTTTTTATTTTATGAGAAATAAAACTGTGTGCAAAGAGTAATAAGCAATAAAATACAATAGAAGTTCTTCTTGAATTGTGCTAGAATAAGTACAGAAGTCTTACTAATAATAAGAAATGAAAACAAATGTATATACAATTAGGATTAGCAAAGCAAGGAAAGGAGAACGAGGCATGTACAAGATTATTACAATGGAGAGAGAGTTTGCAAGTGGTGGCAATGAAATCGGAAGATGTGTTGCAAAGAAGTTAGGCATTGAGCTGTATGACAGAAATATTTTGGTTGAGGCAGCAAAGAGACTTGATATTCCGGCAATTTATGTAGAAGAGTTGGAAGAAACAGCACCGGGAAGCATCATATTTAACCTTTCCAAGACAGCAATCGGTGGAAGCCGTAAGGAAAATCCAAATCTTCCTATGTCAGAAAGACTTTTCCTGGAAGAGAAGAAAATTATTGAAGAAATTGTAGAGAAACAGGATTGTGTGATTGTCGGCAGATGTGCTTCCTTTATTCTAAAGGACAGACCGGACTGCCTTAAGGTATTTGTACATGCAGATAAAGAGTTTCGTTTAAACCGTGCAATACAGACAGAAAAGCTTGCAAAGAGTGAAGCAGAAGATTTCCTTCGTAAGTCAGATAAAAGAAGAAGCAGCTTCTATAATACGCACACTGGCTGGAAGTGGGGCGAGATGGAGCATTTTGACATCTGCTTAGATAGTGGCAGCCTTGGAATAGATGCCTGTGTGGACGTATTGGCTGGAATGATGAAGAAATAGAAAACGTTACATAACAAATAATCCAGTTTCATGAATTTGATTCAGCATAGCACTATCGGCGTGTGCGTCTGTAACCAGTAAATCAATATCCTTTGGAGAAAGGAATATCTTTTTTGACAGCTTTCCGAATTTGTGGGAATCCATAATTGCTACGGATTGCCTGCTGTGCTTTATCATAGCCTTTATAATATCGATTTCCTGAAAGCGAAAATCAGAAAAACCATGCATAGGATGAAAAGCATTAATGGATAAAAAGCTAAGATCAAAGGAATAGGATGCGATTTCTTCTACACAGTTATGTCCGCATAAGCATAATTCTTCCTTATCGACAATTCCTCCCGGAACGACCAACTGAATGTAATCAGAAGCAGTTAAGGTAGATAAAACAGACAGATTATTGGTTACTACTGTAATTTGTTTTTTGAGCTTTAAAAGCTCTTCTGCAAGAATGGAATTTGTGGTACCGGCATTTAAGGCAATTACATTTCCGGAATGGATCAATGTAATTGCTTTTTTTGCGGCTTCGCGCTTTAAGTCCTCATTTACAATCTGCCTTCCAAAAAAGGGAGAGCATTGTAAAGCTTCCTCAGAGGAACAGGCCCCACCACGAATACAAGTTAATTTTCTTTCTTCTTCTAACTTTTTTAAATCACGTCGAATAGTATCGATCGATACTCCCATTTCATTTACTAAATCATTTGTTTTTACCAGATTTTCCTGTTCCAGTTTCTTCATAATATAATTTGCACGTTCTTCAAATAGCATATATTTCACCTCTGTATTTTCTACATAAGGATTATGAAATCCCTTCATAAGCAATCATAGTCTAGCAGATTTTCTTTTTTTTCACAATCCTAAAAACGCAAAAAACAGCATTTTACGCAAGTTTTACATATTCTTTTCCAGAATATGATAGTTCAATTTGCATATGTCTGATAATATCAAACACGAAAACAGCAAAATAAAGCAATAACAGGAGAAAAAAAGCAAATGAAAAAAGAGATAGCATTAGCAGTTTTTGATTGGGCGGGAACAACCGTTGATTATGGATGCGTTGCACCATTGGCCGTATTTGAAAGAATTTTCGAGAATAAAAATATCCACCTTACAAGAGAAGAAATCTTAAAGCCTATGGGTATGGGGAAAAGAGACCACATAGAAACACTGCTTTCTACCGAAGAAGCAACAAGACAATGGAAGGAACAATATCATCGTGATTGGACACAGGCAGATATTGATGAGATGTTTGCCCAGTTCAATAAAGAGCTTTTAAGCGTTTTAAATCGGTACTGTACACCGATTGATGGTGTACCGGAAACGGTTGCCTTGCTCAGAGAAAAAGGGATTCGTATTGGAAGTACAACAGGATATACAAGAGAAATGATGGATATTGTAGAAAAGGGAGCAAAAGAGCAGGGCTATGCACCGGATTATACCGTAACTTCTGAAATGACAGGCTACGGAAGACCATTTCCATATATGCTTTTTGAAAATATGAGACATTTTGAGGTTTATCCACCCTGTTGTGTGGTAAAGGTAGGTGATACGGCTTCTGACATGAGAGAGGGAAAGAATGCAGGAGCCTGGAGCGTTGGAATTATCGAAGGCTCCAGTGCAGCCAACATGACGCCGGAGCTTGCAGTAACCTTATCAGATGAAGAGAAGAAGGCACGCTTTTCCAATGCGGAAGAGATTCTAAAAAATGCAGGAGCTGATTATGTTATTCGTACCATAAGAGAGCTTCCAAAAGTAATAGAAGAAATAAATCAGAGATTGGAGAATGAGGAATCATGAATTTTTATTACAATCCGGTACGTCTGTATTGGGACTCACATTGTATCAAGAATTTAAAGGAAAATATTAAGGAGCTAAATGCTGGAAAAATATTGTTAATCAAGTGGAGTGAAACAGCTCTGCAGAATGAGGCCGGAAAGGAATTGCAGGAAGCACTTTCGGATTGTGAAGTAACAGAGCTTATTTTTGAAAAATCAAATCCTGATATTCATGATTTATACAAACTCTATCAGAATAAGAGGCAGAATAAACCGGAATTGATCATTGCTGTTGGCGGTGGCAGTGTCCTTGATATTGCAAAATCACTTGCGGCTGTTTTGGACAAGGAATATGCAACTGTAGAAGAGCTTAGAGAAGCGATTATGCAGAAAAATACAGGAAGGCCATATTGTCCGTGGGTAGGAATTCCAACAACAGCAGGAACAGGAAGCGAGGTTACCTGCTGGGCAACTATTTGGGACGGCGAAAAAGGCTCCAAGCTGTCACTTGAGGATAAAAGAAATTACGCATATGCAGCATTTATAGAACCGGAGTTCACAATGAGTATGCCAATGAAGCTGGTTGTTTCCAGCGCATTAGATGCAGTTGCACATGCGACCGAAAGCTATTGGGCAAAGGCACATAATCTCGTTTCGGGTATTTATGCGTTAAAGGCGATTTCCATGATTATGACAAATCTGGAAAAACTGATGGAGAATCCAAAGAAAGAGTATTATCTTGCCATGGCAGAGGCAAGTATGTTTGCAGGAAGAGCCTTTTCCAACACAAAGACAACGGCATGTCACTCCATTTCCTATCCATTGACCTTACATTATGGAATTCCACATGGTGTTGCCGTAAGTATGCTGCTTCCTGCATTATTATGCATCAATGAAAGCAAAATCCAGCAAAAGGAGCTTCTGTTAGATGCATATGGAGCAGGAACAATGGAAGAAGCAGGACAAAGAATTATTCATCTTTTAGATAAAGCAGGAATCTCTTATAAGCTTTCTGACTGGAAGGTTAAGAGAGAAGAACTGGATGGGATAGCAGCAAATTGCTTTACCAAGGGCAGAATGGAGAATAATCCTGTGGATTTAAGTAAAGAGGATGTTATAATGATTTTAGAGAAGATATGGTAGGAGAGAGAAGAATGAATAAGAAGAGTATCGTAAGAGCATTAGCAGGAATTATGGTGGCAGCAACTTTATTAAGCGGCTGTGGAGCAAAGGAAGAGAAAGAAAAGATTGTTATTGCATATGCACCAAATGAATCTACAGAAGAAAGCGCAGATGCAAGAGCCGGTCTTGCCAAGGATTTAGAAGAAGCTCTGGGTGTAGAAGTAGAAGAGATTCAGGCAAGTGATTATAATGCGATTGTAGAGGCACTACGTACAGGTAAAGCCGATGCAGCTTATATCGGAGCATTGGCGATTGCTTACGCAAGTGACCGTGCAGAAGCTATTCCTGTTGCCATGAAAGCACCTGACAGAGACCGTTCTCAGGCAGTTTACCATTCCTTATTGATTACCTCAGGCAGCAGAGATGACATTAACACCATAGAAGACATTAAGGGAAAGACCATTGCTTTTGTTGATCCGGAATCCACATCCGGCAACCTGTTTCCAACCTATGAAATTATCAAGGCATTTCCGGATGAGAACCTTACCAGCGATGATTTACATACAAACGGAAAATTTTTTGAAGCCGCAAGCTATTCAGGAAAGCATCAGGCAGGCTTACAGGCAGTTATCAGGGGTGATGTAGATGTAGTGCCTATTTCCGATCAGATTTTACAGTCTGAAATTGCAAATGGCAATGCAAAGGAAGAAGATATAAAAATTATTCATGAATCAGAAGCGATTCCGGCAGAGGGCTTTGTTGTCAGCAAGAGTATGAGTGATGAGCTTAGAGAGAAATTTCAGGAGTTCTTAGTGAATTATGAGAACGAGGAATATTTTGGGAAGGTAATTAAGGTACCGAATGCAAGATTTATTGAGGCATCCATAGAGGATTACCAGATTGTAATAGACTTAAACAATACACTTGACACAGAGGAATAAAGTATAAAAGATACATATACGAAAGATTTTTATGCAGAAGAAAGCAGAGAGGTTAGGACATGGAAGCATTAGTGAAATTTGAACATGTGAGTAAATGTTACCCAAATGGTGTACGTGCATTAAGATGTATAGATTTAACAATCGAAAGGGGAGAATTTATCTCCATCATTGGACCAAGTGGTGCCGGAAAGTCTACCTTTCTACGTTCCATCAATTGTCTGAATCGTATTTCAGAGGGAAAGATATATCTTGATGGAGAGGAAATCACACAGAAGAAGGGAAAGCAGCTTCGGCTTGCGAGAAGAAAGGTCGGAATGATTTTTCAGAACTATAACCTTGTTTATCGTCTGTCTGTACTACAGAATGTACTTCATGGAAAGTTGGGTTACAAGCAGGGAATCAAAGGATTATTTGGTTCATATACAGAAGAAGAAAAGCTTGAAGCCATTGCATTAATCGAAGAATTAGGCTTAAAGGATTATGTCTATTCCAGAGCAGACGAACTCTCCGGTGGACAAAAGCAGCGGGTTGGAATTGCCCGTGCAATTATGCAGAACCCGGATCTGTTACTGTGTGATGAGCCAATTGCATCCTTAGATCCGTCCAGTGCCATGATAACAATGGAAATGCTAAAGGATATGACGAAAAAGCATAATATTACCTGTATTGCAAATCTTCATCAGGTAGATATTGCAAAGCAGTATTCTACCCGAATTATAGGATTAAAGGATGGAAATGTTGTATTCGATGGAAGACCTGAAGAGTTAACGGCGGAAAAAATTTCTGAGATTTATGGAACAGACTTGGGAAGCCTTACGATGGAAGGAGAAAAGAAGTATGCGTAGTAACCCTACTATGAGGAAGATTCCCTTGTATAAGGAAAAGGAAAAACAGTTATATATTCGGTTCTTTGAAATTGTTTTATTGATTGTTATAGCGTGTGGAATCTATACAAGGTTCAATCCTTTTGAGATTTTTTTAAATGCAGAGTATTTCTGGTCTTTTATTTTTGAGGATTTTCTGCCACCATCGATGCCGGATTTTCTTTCAACCATGAATAGCATAGCAATTACATTGGCTATGGCAATATCAGCGACTACCGTTGGAGGTATTATGGCATTGTTTGTTTCCTTATTCGGAAGTGAGTATATTTCTCCCTATAAAGGTATCGCAAAAATTGTTCGTGGATTTGCTACCTTTTTAAGAAATATACCAACCCTGGTCTGGGCATTTATCTTATTTTCCTCCCTGGGTATTGGTACAGGAGTTGGATTTATTGCATTGATGATTACAAGCTTTGCTTTTCTGGTGAGAGCTTTTATAGAAACCATGGATGAGATATCATCAGACTGTGTAGAAAGTCTTGAGGCAGTAGGTGCCTCCTTCTGGCAGAGAGTTATTCATGGAATATGGCCATCCTGCATTCATGGATATCTGTCATGGTTTCTGTATAGTCTGGAAGTAAATATCAGGGCATCGACGATCGTAGGAATGGTTGGTGGAGGTGGAATCGGTATGGTTCTGCTCTCTTACATAAAGAGCTTCAAATACCATAAGGCAGCAGGAATCATCTTGGCAATTGCGATTATTGTTATTGTTGTAGAATTGCTGACAAACAGCCTGAGAAAGAAAATGGTGGAATAATGGATAGTTTGCTGAATATGAACATGGAAACGGAAATAATAGAGAAAAGAAAAAACGGAAAAATAAAAATAAGCTGCAGACAAAAGGATCATTCAGTACGATACTTTTTAATCGTAATTGGTGTATTGACAATGATCAGCTTTCTTTTCCTTGATATCGAATGGGGAAAGCTTTTGGCAAGACTGCCGGAAATACCTCTTATTTTTATGAAGCTCTTTACGTTTCAATTTGATAAAATGGACCAGATTATAGAAGCCTTCTTTGAAACCGTATCGGTAGCAGTTTTATCTACCTTTTTGGGAATTGTGTTGGGTTTGTTCTTTGGAATTTTTGCTGCTAATAATATTCTTCATATCAAGGGACTGCCAACTTTTGTAAAGGCATTCTTTTCCTTTATTAGAGCAATACCGACACTGGTGTGGGTATTATTGATGCTTGTGTGTCTCGGATTTGGTCCGGCAGCAGGAATTGTTGGCTTATGTATTCATACGACGGCCTTTTTTACACGATCCTTTGCACAAAGCTTTGAGGATGTATCGGATGAGGTCATAGAAGCCTTAGAAGTAACCGGTGCAGGAAAGCTGCAGATATTTTTCCATGCAATCCTGTCATCTTCTTTTTCACAGATGATTGCATGGATCGGAATGAGGTTTGAGATTAATTTTGCGGAATGTGCCATTCTGGGAATGGTAGGAGCCGGAGGCGTCGGTTTTATGATTTCAAACAGCATTCAAAGTTATGACTATGGCACAGCAGGTGTGGCAATTGTTCTGGTATTTCTGTTTGCATATTTGATTGAGAGAATTTTTGTTGCAATTAAGAAGACACTGGCAGGGAAGAATTAAGGAAAGAGAAAAGCGTTGGGTAACAACGCTTTTTTCTTTAAAATTTTTCCCTTTGTTTACATAATCTGAATTGTGGATTTTACATGGTATTGCTAAATTCTTTATGAAACAAAAAGTTATATAAAAGGAATAGATTACTAATTTTGGAGGGAATTAACCTAAATGAAAAACATTGTGTTTATTGATTCGGCAGAAAAGCAGTTTAAAGGAAATATTCATATGCATACGACGCGATCTGATGGAAAACTGCTTCCGGAAAAAGCAATAGGAAAGTTTCGTGATGCGGGATATGATTTTGTAATGGTAAGTGATCATGAGATTTATTGGGATATAGAGGATGGTAAATTAAAGATTCAATCATCACCAATTCGCCATGCAAAAATTATAGGGTATGATGCAGATGGATTTAATAAATGTTTTGCGGATGGTCAACTTTTTGAGAGCCTTGAGTGGGAAATTAATACGCAAATGCGTTATTTTAGGGTAGAACTTATTGATGAGAATGGAAATAAGGCATGGTTACAGCCGGTTTTTGTTGAGGACATATTATGAGTGGAATAAAAGGATTAATAGCAAGTGATATTGATGGGACTCTTTTAGGCTATGAGTGCGTTGACCTGCCGAAAGAGGTTTTTGATATTATTAATCAACTATATAAAGCAGGATTTGCATTCTGTCCATCTTCCGGAAGGCAGTATTCTGCAATGAGAAAGCTCTTTGAACCTGTTGCGGACAAGATTTATTACATATGTGAGAATGGCGCAGTTATAGTTGGAAACGGCAGCGAGGAAGAAGCGCTTGTGATGTCGGGGACAGCAATGAAACAAGAAGACTTTATGAAACTTGCACAGGAAATTATGGAGCTTCTGGATTGTGATGTGATTATATCAGGAAAGACAACCTATTATCTATGTGGCGCAAAGAACGCTTTAGTAGATAATTTAGCAAGCAGTGGCGCACATGTGAAGAATGTTGATACTTTGGGCGAGATAAAAGAAAAAGTTTTTAAAGTCACTCTTCTCAGCTACAAAGGAGAAGCTTCTAAAATGTATAATGCATTTGCAGAGCGTTGGGGTGATAAGTATGATGTAGCTGTTTCAGGTGTTATAACCTATAAGCGTCTTCTTATGATGTTTATAGGTTAGAATATCTGCTAGCAGATAGAAATAGCCATTTTAACGTAGGGAATGAGGAGATGTACTCATTCTTTTTTTGTTGAGAAGGCAGAAAGGAGTTTGGATGAAACCAAATAATAATTTGACAGTAGCACTTTATGAAAGACTATCTCATGATGATGAGCAACAAGGGGAATCATTCAGTATTTCCAACCAGAAACTATTGTTGGAAACCTATGCAAGAGAGCATGGAATGAATAACTACAAGCATTTCTTTGATGATGGTATTTCGGGAACAAGATTTGACCGCCCTGGCTTTATGGCAATGATGAATGGAATCAAAGATGGAGAGATTGGAACTGTCATTGTGAAGGATATGAGCCGACTTGGAAGAGATTATCTGATGGTTGGTCAGATTCAGGAAATGCTCAGACAGAAAAATGTAAGATTGATTGCTATCAATGATAATCACGATAGTATTCATGGGGATGATGATTTATTGCCATTCAAAAATATCATGAATGAATGGTATGCCAAAGATACAAAAAGAAGTGTGATATTAAGTGAATTATTATACAAATTAGTGCTATTCTGTGATATAGTTAGAGTCGGAAAAAATTCATATTGTGAATTTGACAAATTTGAATTTGTAGGTGTGAATGATGAAAACTTTATATCTGATTGGTGGCACTATGGGAGTTGGGAAAACAACTGTGTGCCAACTGCTCAAACAGGATTTACCGAATAGCGTATTTCTTGACGGAGATTGGTGTTG
>JALEWA010000047.1 GCA_022788085.1 Lachnospiraceae bacterium | reverse complement strand
CATTTTCAACACTGTCTAATATGGTTTGTAACAAATCAGCATTGTCATTAGTTCCTGTATTATCCAATCCATACCATAAAACATTTATGTGCGATACAACATTTTTCAATAGTTTGCTTGAAGTAACAATGCCTAAATTCTCTACATTCTCATCATTCGTTAAATATTCATTTAACAGAATATTAAATATAATATATTTCTAACAATAAGCCGATATTAATAATAAAATATGTAATAGGAGGATTCAACATGCTAATAGAAGATAAATTTTATAAAGGATATAAGGAAATTCAAAAGGGTATAGAAAATTATGGGTATAGTGAATGGAAAAAAGAAGTTAAAAAAGAATTTGAAAATAACAATAATATAGAAAATATAAAAAAGAGAGTAGAGATAAAAATAGATCAATGTGAAATTCCTAAAAAGTTTTATTCATTATTTGATTGTGTCGCTCAATGGGTGCTTATTGCAACAGTAATAATGACATTATTGTGGTATTACACAAGTAGCTTATCAAATACAATTAGTACAATTTGTAAAGACGTTTTAAATGTAAATGATATATTACAGCTTACAAATGATTTATCAGAATATAGTATTAGTACATGTGTTTATTCGTTATGTATATTCATATTACTAGTAAGTTTCGTAGCTTTCATTGATAACAGTAAAGAAAATAGAAGAGTATTAAAATTAATATATTATAAAGAGATTAAAAAAATAATCGAAGAAATAGAACTCAAGTAACCTAATATTCTATTCATGTTGCTTTTAATTTTTTAAAGTAGAAAAAGAAGCAATAGAAAACAACTATTATATAATGATATATTGTAATCAAGGAAAGAGGCACAGAGATGTGTCTCTTTTACTATTTTAGAAAAGAGGAAAGGAAAAATGAAGCAGTTTGTAACAGAACTATTTTGTAACACAGTAATTCGTCTTGTTATCATTGCCGTGATAATGGACACGTTTTTTGGAGTAGGGAGAGCTATCAAAAAACATGCCTTTAACAGTAGCGTAGGAATTGATGGAGCAATCAGAAAGATTGCAATGATTTTCTCTATTGGTTTTTTGGCTGTAATTGATAAGCTTGTTGGATGGAATCTTATTGCTTTTATTCCAGAGCAGATTAGAAATTACTTCCCAGAATCATTTGTTGTAATTGGTCTTACGGAATTTTTTGGACTGCTATATCTTGCATATGAATGTGTTAGTATTTTAAAGAACATGACATTATGCGGATTACCGGTTAAAAATTTATGGCAAAATGTCCGTAAATTTTTGCTTAACTATACTGATGAGCTTCCTGACTGTGAAAACGAAGAAGATGAGCTTGAATTAAAGGAGGCAAAACAAAGTGAGTGAAGAGACAAAGGAGATTATACAAGATTCTGAAAAGGAGATTATTCAAGGCTCTGATCTAGCGAAATGGAATGAGATTGAGTATTATTTTAAAATGAAGAATGCCGGTATTGATTTTACTATCTTAAAGGTAATAAATAAGTCAAATAATCCAGATGGAAGATTTCTGGAACATTATAATGGCTGTAAGGATGCAGGCATTCCGATTATTGCAGGGTATACATATTGCTATGCAAACACAGATGATAAGGCAAAGAGAGCAGCAGATGCATTTTTAAGAAACTGTAAAGATATTCCTATGATGGTACTTGACTTAGAAGATGCATGTATGACAGCTTTAGGAAGGAAAATTGTAAATATTATAAATATTTATCGGGAAGCTGCATACGGAGCAGGAATTGATTTTGCTATATATACAGGTGCTTCTTTCTATAATCCATGCTTAAAAAAGTATGCTGATGAAATTGCTGATATTCCAATTTGGTGGGCAAGATACCCATACAAGGCAGAAATTAATATTAATACAAAGATTCCGAGTGATAAGTACCTACCAAGCATTCCAAATGAACTAATGGGATGGCAGTATTCAAGCAACTGTCGTGTTGATGGTGCGAAAGAGAGAATTGATATTAATGTATGGTATCGAGATATTACCATTAAGAATACACCGATGCAGGAAATTACACCAGAATTGAATCCATTTATTCAGCCTACAACTATTGTTACTCTTGGTACAAGAGGTCAGGGCGCACTTTGGGTAAATTGGTATCTGTGGAGGTTTGGCTTACTGACTACAAATGGAGTGCCGGATGAGAGCAAGGTAACAGATGTGATTTCTTTAGAATCTTATCTTGCTATACAGGAAGCACAACGTAGGATTGGCTTATTGGCAGATGGTAAAGTTGGACAGATTTCAAGAAGCGTATTCATGAAAGTGTGCTGATTTATCAAAGCAATATAACATATAACATTAATGAGCGTATTCATACGCTCATTAATGTTGTATATGATAGGTAAAAAATTATACCTGCAATGTTACATTGCATGAGAATGGTGTATTATCCCACCTGTCACCGGATGGCCTTGAGTAAGTAATTCTTCTTACACACTGTTTTAGAAGGTAATTCTTTTCGACTGCATCATATCCTTCGGAAGTAAGGGCAGTAAGAGCAGCACTAAAGTCAGCAATCTTTTTCTCATAATCAATCTGGACTATTTTCTCCTGTTCCAGATTATCAAGAGCAGCAAGAACAGCTTGCTTTCTTTCAATTAGCTTATCATGTCTTTTAAGAAAAATATCCCTAGTGTAAATTTTCGACTCAAGAAGATCGTATTGTTCTTCTTCTAAATTTGCTATTTCTGCAAGTTCCTTTTTCAATTGTTTCTTCCTGCTTTCATGAATGGCAGCAGTGTTATTTCTCTGACTGTTTTCTAATTCAATCTGGAACTGCTGAATACAGTTTGAAAGCATTTCAATAACATATTGCTCAAAATCATCATATACACAGGAACGTGTTTTACAATGTGTCTGTCCATTGCAAATTAGTCTTGGCTGTGCCTTTGCAATACCTTTTGCCTCCTGGGCACGATAGGACATAGCACGCCCACATTGGCAGTATAAGATTCCTGAATATGGATTTCTTACTTCGACTTTCTTTTTTACACAGATATTAGTACCTTTTCGTGCCTGTGCTGCATGAAAGATTTCTTCCGATACAATAGGCTCATGCAAGCCGTCAACAATAATACAATCCTCCGATGCAGATTTAGGACGTGATTTTACCATGCTTCCGTTTTCATACTGCTTTGTGGTCTTTCTCCAATTCCAACGTAGTTTTCCAATATACACAGGATTTTCTATCATGTCTTTAAGCGCTGCCGGACTCCAATGTGCAGACTTTCTAGGCTTATATCCAAGTCGGTCAAGCTCATTTGCTAATGCAGCAAATCCAACATGCTTATTTACATAGATGTCATACATGGTGCGGATAGCTTCGGCTTCTTCAGGAACAATTTCCAAAGTGAAATGAGTGTTGGATTTTTTATCACCAATAGCAACTTTCTTATATCCATATGGTGCAATGCTTCCAATGTAGTTACCGTTCTTGACAGAAAGAATACGTCCACGGTTCAGTATCTCTTTTACATATTCCAGATATTCGCCACCACGCATGAGTTCTCCTTCAAAAAACTTTCGCTCATGCTTGATATCCATGTGATAGGTCATAGTTGGGGTGTAACATACAGTATTTGTATATCGGAAAGAATTTGAAATGGTACCACAGTCAATCAGATCACCACGGCTTAGTCTCTGTGGATCCACAACAAGAACACCTTCGACTTCGGAATTCTCCATCAAATGAAGAACCTGCTTAATCATAGGTCTTGCCTCAATAGTTTCACCAGATACTACCTCTCGGAAAATATACTTATCGGGAATACGTTTGCCGAAAGTTCTTACAGAATAATCCTGTAGTATTTGCTCATGACGAGCTAGAGTATCTTCTACAGACTCGTTCGCATCATCAGAACGTGACTTACGAAGATACATAAGAATGGATTGGTTATTCATAGTCTCATCTCCTTATAGATATATTATAGGGATATAAGGCATAGAAATGTCAATTACTTATTAATAAAAAATATTATATAGTTTCGTCAACTGATTTGATAAAATAGTCTAAATATATTGAGTGAATTAGGAGCTATGATTCCTTTTAAATAGAAAATAGTTATGTTACAATATTATGGTAAATAAAATTTAGGAGGTTCTTATAATGAGGATTTTTAGTAAAAAAATGGTAGGTATGGTCAAAAAAAGCATAGCGGTTGCAACTCTTGTAACATCTTTAAGCCTTACCGGTACAACAGCAATGGCAGCAGATATTACGGTTACACCAGTACAAGCATCTTTTCTGACAAAAGCAAATACGGTAGTATATCTCACTGCGGATTTGAATACACCAACAGAGTGTATATTGCCGGAAGATTTCCAAGTAATCGTGACTGGAGTTACAAACACAGGTTTTTGGGAAATTGAAATCAATAATGTAAAATTTTATATTGTAGGCGATTCAGTGAAAACGGATGCTGTAGCAGCTGAGCAAAAACCAGCTCCTGCACCTACAACTGTAACAGTTGGAATGAAAAATGCACTTAAGAAAGCAAAGAGCTATATTAGTTTCTCTGGTTTTTCACGTACTGGATTATTAAAGCAGTTAGCATATGAAGGATTTACAGAAGCAGAATGCATTTATGGAGCTGATAATTGCGGAGCTGATTGGAATGCAGAATGTTTAGAGAAAGCAAAGAGTTATATTAGTTTCTCTGGTTTTTCACGTACTGGATTATTAAAACAGTTAGCATATGAGGGATTCACAGAAGCAGAATGTATTTATGGAGCTGATAATTGTGGAGCTAATTGGGATGCAGAATGTGCAGAAAAGGCACAAAGTTATTTGAGCTTTTCTAGCTTTTCACGTGATGGACTGATTAAGCAATTAACATATGAAGGATTCACACAGTCACAGATTGCTTATGGAATTGCAGCAGTCGGATATTAAAAGGAGCTATTGTTCCTTTTATTCTAAAAATTATAGTGGTATGATATTTACATGGAATAATCTGAATATATTTACAATTATTATGTAGTATTATACAATTAAAGTAAATAAGCTAGATATGAACACATAACTGTAAGTTCATATCTAGCTTCATAAGGGGAAGAAAGGAGGATGTATGAGAAAACATCAGCGCCTGTATATCCGTGGTAGAGACAAAGAAGTATATGCCTATTACCATATGGATAAGAAAACGTTGTATCTCAACACTAGCTTTTCCGGTGACAAAATACGTAAGATAATATACGTAAAAGCTAACCAGTAGTTTTTTCTTCCGCAGGTTCTACCTCTTCCCAAAATTGTTCTTCTGATATTGTTTCATCAGAAGAAGCAGCAATACTTGGAACCTCAGAAGTGCCTTCATCATTGGAGGCAGTCAAACACCCGTCAGTATTAAACGGTTCGATTCTATTTGGAACTTCTTTTAATCCATTTCTAAAATGTTCAACAAGATTCTTTCGAATATCCGGATCTAATTCAAGGTACAATTTAATTATTTTCAAATCTAAATCTGTAGCACCTTTTGATTTTGCATAGTCGTCAAGGCTCATATTAGCAGTAACTTTATACTTCGGCTCTTTCCCATGTAATAACCAATCCTCATTTACATTAAATTCTTTGCAAATAAGTTTAGCGGTAGTATCTGTAAGAGAATTTACACCGTTTTCGATTTGACTTATGGAATTATTTCTCATACCAATTCTTTCTCCAAATAGTTTTAAGGTTAGTCCAAGTTCTTTTCTAATCTCTTTAACACGTTCTCCTTGCGTTTTAAACATATAATCACCTCCTTCCATTATAGATTAGCATGTGGAGATAAAAAATACAACAAAAATCTCTTTTAAAGAATATTTTATATTGACAAATCTCTTTGCAAGATTTATATTATTCTTACAAAGAGATACAAAGTCTTGTAAAGAACTTTTAAGAACATTATTAGGAGGTGGCGCATAGAGAATGATATGGAAAGAAGAACGCCATAAGCAAGTAGTAAAACAAATACTAAAAATTTGCTTTGAACAGGATATGACATATGAAGATTTGGATGTAATTGCAGCTTCGATTCGTGACAAAGTAGAGCAACACAAGAAGGATTCAGCAAAAGAAAAAATCAAAGTGTTGCCCTAGAAGTAATTAACCGTTTATTCGATTAACAGATTTTAATGCGCTGTCATAAAAATTGAAATAATCTTGAACTACGTGATCAATATAATCATCACAATATTTATCATTATAGTCTTGATTATTTTCAAAGCTAATATGAAGAGCAATATCATGAGCTATTTGCTCATTAGAAATTTTACATTCATTCATTTGTATAACATTCCTTTCATAAACTCGGCTGTTGGCGCAGCCTGTAAGGAAGATTATACCACAGAGGAAATTACATAAAAAGGAAAGTAACTTATTAACCAATAGATAAACCATAGTAAAGGAGGTATTTCTATGGAAGCTACAAAGAGTACTGCTACATACATTAAGGAAAGTGACAAGAAAGAAGTAGACGAGATTCAGGGATTTCTTGCTTTGCTTAACGAAGATGAGAAGATTCGCTTTATGTCTATTCTGGAAGGTGCAAAGGTAACAATGCTCCTGAAAGCAAAAGACAATTAGAGTGAAATAGTACAAACAGTAACACATAAACATAGTTTAAAGAATAGAGACAGAGGTAACAGTTATGGCAAGAGCAAGAGAACTTCCACCAGATCCAATCAAAGAGGTACAGGTATTCCATTTCCCAAAAGCAACGTTTTACGTTGAAAGGCCGGATTTAACACCGGAAGAATATGAGAGAAGAATGAACAAGATTAAAGAGGCAGCAGCACATCTTCTCATGTATGGGAAAAAAGACAATCGATATTAATTTTATATAATTAATATACATTCCCTAATAATCGCATTAAAAAAGCCGGATTGTTCCGGCTCTGGGATAAGCGCAGGGTGCGCAGTGCAGATTCTCCTGAAATTTACACATAATACTCTCAATAACGATAAGAACATTTAACCATTTGACATGATTCATTACATTGCATTGCCCGGTTCGATTCCGGGTTATCCCATTTAAGAACAATAACCATATAGATAAAGACAAATGCAGGTGTCCAAAATAGAGAAAACAAAAAGGAAGGGAAGCCATGCAGTTGCTTCCCTTCCTTAAATATAGAGACTTTAATAACCATAATCATTATATCAAAATCTAGGCAGAAAGTAAACGAATACATGGAAAAAAGTTAGATTTTTTAAGTGCCCGGATGTTGGCACTTGGAGCTTGTATATAAGTATTAACTTTAGAAGTATTCAATAGAGACTAAGGATAACATGAAGGGTTATGGAAGCATAAGAGAAAAGATAATAAGGCTTGGACGTTATGGACAGAAGAGTCAGTACATAGAAGTTGACATTATTCCGAACATAGACAGAGGTCGGAGTAGAAGAAAGAGCAGAAGGAAGAGAAGATTTGAAACAGAACCGAAGCAGAAGGTGTTGAACACCAAGAGAGCTATCCGGTATCTCTTCCAGCTCATTAAGTGCAACTTCACTTCGGAAGATTACAGACTGGAACTGACATACTCGGAGAAATTTTTCCCAGAGTCAGAGGAGCAGATGTTGAGAACGGTTAAAAATTACATTGACCGAGTGAACCGTGAAAGGGAAAAGGCAGGACTTCCAAAAGCAAAGTATGTCTGCATCCATGAGTACGGTAAGAAGAACAACAGAATGCACCATCACATGCTGATCAGTGGCGGTCTTGACCGTGACAAGATGGAAGAGCTTTGGTGTGACAGGCAGAGAAAAGGACAAAAGACAAGAGAGAAACTTGGATATGTCAATTGTGACAGACTGCAATTTACAAAGGCAGGAATTGAAGGACTTTCTTTTTACATAACAAAGGACATGGCAAACAACAGGCAGACAGAAGGACAGCTCACCATAGAGGAGCTGATGGGAGAGAAGCCAAAGGGAAAACGTCGTTGGATGCAGAGCCGTGGACTTACAAGACCATGGAGCAATCCACCGAATGACTATAAGTACAGCCGTAAGAATGTGGAGGATATCGTAAAGATGCCTCCTGACTGTGAAAATGTGAAACGGCTTTTTGAGAGGATTTACAAAGGCTATGAGTTGGACAAGTGCGAATATGAATACAATGAGTATCTTGGACAATGGAGCATATATCTTAAGATGCATCTGATTATCTGATTTACGGAAAGGAGTGATGCCGTGAAGGTAGACAGGATTGCAGGGTACAGTGGGGATTTCAAGGAGTTCCTTCTTATGACGGGAACATATTATTGCACTGTACCGATAGATTTTGATTTTGCAATCAACTGCCCGGACATGGAGAACAGAGTTTATTACAAGAAAAAAGAAGCTGACAGGGTAAGGGAAAGACTGAACATACTCGGAGTATTTCTGATGTTCTGGTATGACATAAAGAGCAGGGAAGTCTTAAAGATTACTGTCAGATACGATGCAGGATGCATGGTTGAATACGAAGGGCAGCAGGATATAGAGACAATAGTAGATAACCTGATTGCTTACAAGGAAGGAAAGGAACAAGGAAGTGAAGAATTTGAACAGGAAGAATATAGGCAGACGGAACAATGCGCAGGGGCATCACTTTGAAGATTATATACAGGGTGGATGCAGGCAGTATGAGGCAGCAGGGATTGCCAAGATACAGAAAACACCGGAGCCTTTCAGGACACTTAGAAAGTACCGTGACGGAACTGCAACGGTTAGATTTATTGCAAATGCAGAGCCTGATTACATCGGATGTGAAAAGGATGGTACAACAATCGTTTTCGAAGCGAAAAAGACCATGACAGACAGGATGATGCAGAGTGTGATTACACCGCACCAGTGGAATGCACTGGACAAGTATGAAGAGCTTGGAGCGAATGCAGGTGTATGTATCGGTATCAAAGATGAAACATTCTGGATAGAGTGGTTTGTATGGAAGCATATGAAGGAATTATTTGGAAGGAAATATATTACTGCCGAAGACGTACAGCCTTTTAAGGTGCAGTTTAATGGCAGCATCCTATTCCTTAATCCGGTGGATGATGATGCTTACATGAAAGAATCGAACAGATTATTTACTATCCTTCACCCGGAAAATTAGCCTTTTGCTCCGTTAGGATTTATATATCACACATGGAAAGCCTTAAACGGAAAACAACAACACTGTGTTGTTCGGAGTGGGCAACTGCTCCGAACGGAAAGGAGTATCATGATCGGTGTTACAGCAAAAGACCTGATGAAAGGACAGGAGAAAAGGTATCGCAGACAGAAACAGAAGGAAGAAGAAATAAAAGTAACGGAAGATATGAAGTTACAATTTCGCAGGAAACCGTATTATATGACGGTTGGGAAAGGAAAGTAAGGAATAGCAGATCTATGAATAAAATCAAATTTTTAGTAGGGGTAATTACTGGAATTATATTAGTGCAAGTAATTTTGCACCCAGATAGAGTAGAAGCTCTACTAGGAGTGTTGAAGTAACACCAGTAATGATTCCACCAAGAAAAGAAGATAAAAACCAATTTTTGAAGGAATCCCATTTGATAGATTTCTCATGTATAGCAATGTGAGTTAAAGCAGCACCTAAATGAATACCATTTTGGTTGGTTATGAATTCAACCATTCCGTTCTTTTCAAGGTATCTGATACAACGGAAAAATTCATTTTCTTCAATGTTGAGCTTGTTGTATGGTTCTTCGTGATAGAGGAGTATTTTATCTGGTGTTTCTTTAAGGTACTTAATGATTTTCTTACTTGTTTTATCCATGATGTAATCCTTTCGAAGTTAGACATTTTTTATTAAATAATAAGACAAATGGGAAAAAATAACAATACAACAATAAATATCATATAGAGGTAAATAACCATGACAAGAAAGAACCTGAAAGCAGCAAGGATTGAAAAGGGAATGACACAACAGCAGGTAGCGGACAAGATAGGAATTAGCTTAGTCCACTACCAAAAAATAGAGGAAGGAAGTAGAACGGGAAGTTTTTATATTTGGGATAATTTGGAAGATTTGTTTTCTATTCATCAACGGAAACTTCGTGAGCTTTTATAAATTCATCACGTCCAAATAAATAGTCCAGTGAAACATCCAGAATGTCAGCAATTGCAACTAGACAATCAAAAGAAGGAGAGCGTTCTCCTTGTTCGTATTTTTGATATGCATTTAAAGACAAATCCAATTTATCAGCCATGTTTTGCTGAGTTAGCTTGCGTTCCATTCGCATTTCACGAAGTCTTTTATTAAACATAAGTGTTCCTCCTAAAATCTTCTTGACATTACATACAAATTGTACTACTCTAATATCAAGAGATATACATACAGTATGTATATAAACAAAATGTACGTAATGGTAGGAGGTAAAGTATGAGCATAGCAAGTGAACTAATGGGAATAGAGGACAGATTGGAAGATGTGGATAATAAAATCCGAGTAGTAAACGGCACTATGCAGATGATTGTCATGTCACTGGATGCAGGAATCAATACAGAACAGGCAAGCTGGGTTGCAGCAGGAATTGTCTATAACACAAATGACCTGATTGCAGAAATGGAAAAACTCATCAAGGCAACCATGGAGATAAGGACAAATATAGAGAAATTAATAACATAAGGGGGAAAGTACATATGAGTACATTCACAACAGGGAATGAGATTGTAGATGCTATGGCATCCATGCAGATCACAGGCAATGTCATTCCGCAAATCTGGTACAGGCAGATACAGAAGGACACAGGTAAGCCGGATTTATTGGCAATCGCATTGCTTGCCGATATTGTGTACTGGTATCGACCACAGGAAGTCAGAGACGAGATTACCGGGCAGATAACAGGATATCGCAAGAGAATAGCAGAGGATTTGTTACAACGAAGTTATGACCAGTTTGCGATGATGTTCGGAGAATCGAAGAGAAGTGTGCAGGAGGCAATTGTCCGATTGGAACGAATAGGAGTCATTAAAAGGGTATTCAGAACGATACAGTTCAATGGCTCAAGATATAACAATGTTCTGTACATAGAGCTGTTTCCAAAACGTCTTTTTGAAATCACCTATCCCAAAGGCAGTCTTGAGGCTGTTACGAAAAAATGTAACAGGTGTGACGTAAAAAATGGACTGCACCTACAGAAAAACGCAGACAGTGTTACACAGGATTGTAAGCACACCTACGAAAAAATGGGAGAGGGCATACAGAAAAATGGGAGACAAATTACTAAGAATATAACAGAGATTACTACAGAGATTATATCGTCCTCCTCTATATCTCCTCCAACGGATGAGGACGATGACGATTTTAAAAAACAGATTGGATATAAAAAAGCATTTGCAGTTTACAAAGATACTGCAACAGCGCTTTATGAGGAAATACGGAGTGACAGAAGTATAGATAAAGCCGATTTAACAGAACAGTCATTTATGGAGCTATGCCGAAATGTTTCTGAGTATTCTGCACCTATCAGGAATCTTAGGCCATACATACGAACGTGCTTGACGAACATGGAGGCAGGAAAGAAAGTGAAGCGAAAGAATTCTTTTAACAGCCATTTGAAACAGGGCTACGATATGGCAGAACTAGAAAAGAATATTCTTGCAAACTAAGGAAGGGAGATATAGAGACATGAGAACACTATCAATAATCAATTTAAAGGGTGGGGTTGCAAAGACGATATCGAGCGTTAATATGGCTTACATCATGGCAGCAGAACATTCATGCAGGGTTTTGCTAATCGACAATGATAAGCAGGGAAACGCAAGCAAGATGCTGAACAGGCACAGCTATGACAGAAAAGGTACAGCGGAGCTTATGACAGAAAGACATCCATCCATGGAGCAGATTATACAGCACACGGATTACGAAGGACTTGATATCATAACAGCAAACATGAATCTGCTTACTGCAAACTTGAAGGTAATGCTAGATCAGGCGAGACCACAGCAGACAAGATTCAGAAACGCATTGAAGCTTGTAAGTGAGCAATATGATTACTGCATAATTGACAATGCACCGGATATTAACATTTCTACAATCAATGCGCTGGTGGCTTCCAATGATGTGATGGTGCCAATAACCATAGACGATTTTGCAATAGACGGATTAAGGGAACTTACAGAGCAGATAGATAATACCAGGGAAGATTTGAACGAGAAGCTCATATTCCGAGGATGTTTCCTTACACAGTTCGATAAGAGCAATGAGGCAGACATTGAAGGAGTGGAATATATTAAAGCTTTGGATTATCCACTTTTTGATACGGTAATCCGAAAGACACCGAAGATGAAACAAAGCACCTTCGAACGTAAGCCGATTGCAATTTATTCTAAAAGATGTGCAGCTACGGCAGACTACAGAAAACTGGTAAAGGAGTATATGAAATAGTGTCCGATTCGGACACAAAAGGGGGATATGGCACATGGCAAAGTTTGATTTAAAAGATATATTGAGCAACAGGAGTAAGGAAATGGATATACAGGAGAAAGAATATAAGACGGATGGAGTTGTGGAGCTTGTTGATATCTACGATATGATTCCATCACAGGATAATTTCTACAGTACAGATGCAATTATGGATTTGGTGAACAGTATCAAGCTGGTAGGAATCTTGCAACCGCTTCTTCTCTCGGAGAGCGAGGAAGCGGACAAGTTCGGAATAAAGGCAGGACACAGGAGAAGAGAAGCGTTACTCTATCTGGTCGAAAAGGAAGGACTTGAACAGTACCGTTATGCTCCGGCAATAATCAAACAGGAGCAGGATGATGTGATTGGAAAGCTGACAATCATAATGGCGAACCGATTCCGTGAGAAATCCGATTGGGAAAAGATGCAGGAAGCA
This sequence comes from Lachnospiraceae bacterium, assembly GCA_022788085.1. Lineage (GTDB taxonomy): Bacteria > Bacillota > Clostridia > Lachnospirales > Lachnospiraceae > COE1. The sequence goes on along the minus strand of JALEWA010000047.1, from coordinate 240 downwards.
ATACAGACGGAAGAACTTCTTGCAGAACTTAAAGGTAACAGGAATCTGAACAAAAATACAAGGGAGCAGTTAAAGGAAATGCTTGGCATCGAAGGTGATGAGAACCTTAAGACAAGGGATTTCGTAGCACAGATTCTTGGAACTTCACAGGCACAGGTAGGAAGATACAAAGCCATTTACAATAATCTATGCCTTGAATTGATGCACATGTTCAAGGAAAAACTGATTAATGTTTCTGTG
>JALEWA010000040.1 GCA_022788085.1 Lachnospiraceae bacterium | reverse complement strand
CTGCCAAATCCGGGAGAGGGCGGACCTGTCTATCCGGGTCCGTCAGAGGATACGATGCAGGATAATACACCGATGATTCCATTGCCAAATCCGGAAGAAGGTGGATCAGTCTACTCAACTCCGAGTATTCCACAAGGTGGATCAGTTTATTCAACTCCGAGTTTCCCGCAAGGTGGCAATCAAATGGGCAATATGGGAGGTAATACTACCATGTTGCCTAATATAATCGGTACGATTATTTCCACATATCCAAGACCAAATGAGCCTTGCAGACTCTGTAATCCGACCAGTACAAGAGCAGGTTTCGTACGTTTCTTAAATGCTGCAGCAGGCTATAATCCCTTTGTTGTTTTTGTGAATGAGAATCTGTTTTCGAGTTCTCTTAACTTTTCTGAGATTACAGCATATGAGAAGGTATCAAGTGGCACACAAGTCGTGACAATCATGGGAGAAAATGGATACATATTTGTACAAAAGCAGGTAGAATTCATGAACAATGAATACGTTACCATTGCCATTATTAATACGGAAAGTGGTCTTGATATTCAGGTGATTAAGGATAATGGTTGTGACAGAGGCGCGAATATGGCATGTGTCAGAGCTGCAAATCTTTCTTATAACAGTGGACCTTTAACAGTAACAATTGGTAATCAGTATATTACTTTTCCGAATCTCAGATATCAGGCAGTGGCGGAGTTTGAGTCTGCATGGCCGGGTCTTTATATCTATACGGTGACCAGGAATATGGTTGCAAGATTTCCAGGCTTTGGCGGAACAATATTGCTTACAGCAGCAATCAACATGCAGCGAAATCGAAATTATACTATTTATCTTTTGAATTGGAAGCGTGATTCAAGTGATTCCATCAAAGCATTGATTATCGAAGATATGTAATTAGTACACCGATTTCAGAAACGCTGTACTGGTTGAGAAAATTACTGAAAAGTGATACGATAGGTAGAAAAGAAAGATTACGAAAGAAGAGGTCAGGATTATGATTCGATTTGAGTGTGATTATACAGAGGGTGCTCATCCTAGAATTATGGAGGCACTTATGAGAACTAATATGGAGCAGACAAAGGGGTATGGTGAGGATGAGCATTGTGAGCATGCAAGAGAGCTGATCCGGGAAAAATGTGGAAGCGCAGATGCGGACGTTCATTTTCTGGTAGGAGGAACCCAGACGAATATGACGGTTATTGCAGCTGCGCTTAGACCGCATCAAGGTGTTATCTGTGCTGAATCAGGTCATATTAATGTGCATGAGACAGGGGCAGTGGAAGCAACAGGACATAAGGTGCTGGCTTTGCCAAGTGCAGATGGTAAGATCACGGCAGTTCAGATTAAAGCTCTATGTGAGGAGCATTTTCAGGATGACAGCTTTGAACACATGGTACAGCCCGGTATGGTATACATATCAAATCCTACGGAAAATGGAACTCTTTATAATAAGAAAGAACTACAGGCAATCAGCGAAGCATGTAAAGCATATGGAATACCATTATTCTTAGATGGGGCAAGACTTGGCTATGGTCTGATGGCCGAGGGAAATGACATTACGCTACAGGATCTGGCACAGTATTGTGATGTGTTTTATATCGGTGGAACCAAGGTAGGTGCATTGTTTGGAGAAGCGGTCGTAATCACAAACAATGCTTTAAAGAAGGATTTCAGGTACTATATAAAGCAAAAGGGTGGAATGCTTGCTAAGGGAAGGCTTTTAGGCATTCAATTTGAAGAGCTGTTTCGGGATGATCTGTACATGGAGATATCTGCTCATGCTGACAGACTTGCCATGAAGATTAAGAAAGCGTTTGAAGAGAAGCATATCCCATTTGCTTATGATTCTGTAACGAATCAGCAATTCCCAATTCTCACCTATGAGATGGCGATGACATTGGCAAAAAAGTATTCCTTTAGCATGAATGAAGCAGAACTGAAAAAAGGACCGGCAAAGGTTCGTTTCTGCACAAGCTGGGCAACGAAAGAAGAAAATGTAGAGGAACTGGTTTCTGACATACAGAAGCTGTAAGCAGATGTGGAGGATAGATATGCAGAATATCTGGAAACGGATTATCGCAGATATAAAGCAATATTATATTGCCGTACTGCTTTTGATTGTGTTGAATATTGTTGTAAGAAAGGTTTTTCATGCATTTTGTCCTTTGCTGATTGTAACTGGTTTTCCCTGTGCAGGATGTGGAATGACAAGAGCAGTATTTTACATTCTGACAGGAAGGTTTGCAAGGGGCATGAAGCTGAATCCGTCAGCACCGCTTTGGATTGGCTGGATTCTATATTTTCTGGTGAATCGTTATATACTGGGGGAAAAAAGTAAATGGGTTATGCGTTTTCTTGGAGTAGTATGTGTGATTACGTTTGTTATTTACCTGTATAGAATGCTGACGCAATTTCCGGGAGAACCACCCATGACTTACTATAGAAATAATATGATATCGAAATTTATGTTACTTTTCACTTCGTTCCAGTAACTAATTTATCTAATTTTAGTATATTTTGTTGCATTATATTGGATAATTATGATAAAATATTCTCATAGTATAAATTTATGGGGAGGATACATATCATGGATAACAACAATATGTCAAATCAGGATCCACAGGGATTTCAGGCACAGCAACCGTATCAACAGCCATATCAACAGCCATATCAGCAGGTATATCAGAATGATAATCTGGAGGAACCGGTATCTTTTGGCGAATGGATGGTTGCACTGCTTCTTATGATGATTCCTTGTGTAAATATCATTATGATGTTCGTATTTGCATTTGGAGGTGGCAAAAAGAGTAAGTCCAACTTCTTCAAGGCATATCTTGTTTGGATGTTGATTGGAATTATATTAAGTGTCATTATTTGTGTGGCATTTGGTGCATCTATGGCAGCAATCATTAATTCCGTTAATTATTAAATAGTATAAAAACAGACGTACATAAAAAGCAGATATCAATTCGGTATCTGCTTTTTAGACTTTTAAGAATGTAATTTTATTTACTACCAACCCAGCGTCCACTTGCACCACATGGTAGAACCAGTCCATTAGAGGAAACAGGAAGACCGATTTCTGAGGCATCAACATGTCCACCGAAACGGGAGCAGATTGCTGTTTCTATCATATAGGTCAATACAGCCGGTTGCAATCCGGTTGTATAGGAATTTACGAGAAAGAACAGAGGCTGGTCAGATAGAATCTGTGTTGTCAGCTCAATAAACGGGAAAATAGATTCTTCTATTTTCCAAATCTCTCCCTTCGGACCACGGCCATAAGATGGAGGATCCATGATGATTGCATCATAATGATTGCCACGACGTATTTCGCGTTCAACAAATTTTACGCAGTCATCAACAAGCCAGCGTATTGGCGCATCCTTTAATCCGGATGAAACAGCATTTTCCTTTGCCCATGCAACCATTCCTTTTGATGCGTCTACATGTGTAACCTGAGCTCCGGCTTTTGCTGCACTTAAGGTGGCTCCGCCGGTATAGGCAAAGAGGTTTAAGACTTTTATCGGTCTGCCGGCATTACGAATCAATTCAGAAAACCAGTCCCAATTGACTGCCTGTTCCGGAAAAAGTCCTGTGTGTTTAAAACTAAATGGCTTCAGATTAAATGTTAACTCTTTATAATGAATGCTCCATTCTTCAGGAAGATTAAAAAATTCCCATTCGCCGCCGCCTTTGGCACTTCTGTGATAATGACCGTTCTTCTTTTTCCATCCTTGTGCATTCTTTGGCGTATTCCAAATAACCTGAGGGTCAGGTCTTACTAAAATATAATTACCCCAGCGTTCCAGCTTTTCACCGGATGAGGTATCTATGACTTCATAATCCTTCCAATTATCAGCTATCCACATATATTTCTCCTATCTGTTTTGTTTCTTACTTTATAATAATGTATATTATCATTTGTGTAAATGGCTGAAAGGTTACTTTTTGGCATAATATGAATAAGAAGTTTTTTTGTTACTATTTAGACAGGACTTAGCAGTAATAAGTGGTTGATAAGAATATTCTATATGTGATAAAATATCCATTGCTTATAGAAAAAGATTGTATCTAAAAAAAAACAACAAAATATGAAAGAAAATACTTGCAAAATATATAAGCCTAAGCTATACTATCAATTGCTGTGACATGATAGCGATGAAACGTGAGGTTGCTACCGTAATGGTAGGTTTTCCGCGGAGCGAATGTCAAGTTAGGAAACTGGCGACAAGTCACTGTACAAAGCAACAAAGTCTACTGATTATACAGAAGTAGAAACGACGTGTGAGAATGCAACATCGGATAGAGGTGCGCCTCTGTACTTGGGTGTAAAATGCATGACACACACGGGAGAGTGTACAGTCACCGCTTGTCGTACTTAGAAATGAAAAGTGCGAAAAGGAGGCGACTTTTTTTATGGCAAGTCAAGTAATGAGAATTACATTAAAAGCTTACGATCATCAGTTAGTTGATGCATCTGCCAAAAAAATCATCGAAACAGTAAAGAAGAATGGAGCACAGGTAAGTGGTCCGGTACCTCTTCCTACTAAGAAGGAAGTTGTAACAATTCTGAGAGCCGTACACAAGGACAAGGACTCCAGAGAGCAGTTCGAACAGAGAACTCACAAGAGACTGATTGATATCATCACACCGACACCTAAGACTGTAGATGCATTACAGAGATTAGAAATGCCGGCTGGTGTTTACATCGATATCAAAATGAAGAACAAATAAGACCCCTACTAGTATGAACGGGTAATCCGTTCCGCTGTAGAACAAATGGAGGTAAAGAAATGAAGAAAGCTATCTTAGCTACAAAAGTCGGAATGACTCAAATCTTCAACGAAGACGGTTCTTTAATCCCAGTAACCGTACTTCAGGCTGGACCTTGTGTGGTAACACAGGTTAAGACAGTAGAAAATGATGGATACAAGGCTGTTCAGGTTGGCTTTGTAGACAAAAAGGACAAGATTGTTAACAAGGATAAGAGTGGTAAGAAAGAAGTTATCCACAGACATGGTGTTAACAAGGCTCTGAAGGGACACTTTGAAAAGGCAGGAGTTTCTTCTAAGAGATATGTAAGAGAATTCAAGTTTGAGAATGCAGAAGAGTATGCATTAGGAAATGAAATCAAGGCTGACATTTTTGCAGCTGGCGATAAAGTAGATGCATCTGCAATTTCTAAAGGTAAAGGATTCCAGGGCGCAATCAAGAGACATGGTCAGCACAGAGGACCTATGGCACATGGTTCTAAGTTCCATCGTCATCAGGGTTCCAATGGTGCATGTTCTTCTCCTTCAAGAGTATTCAAGGGTAAGGGAATGCCAGGTCATATGGGCTGCGTAAAGGTTACCGTTCAGAACCTTGAAGTTGTAAGAGTAGATGCAGAAAAGAATTTACTTTTAGTAAAGGGTGCAGTACCAGGACCTAAGAAGGCTTTAGTAACAATCAAAGAAACCGTTAAGGTTGAAGCTTAATTAGGACGAAAGGAGGACCACACAGATGGCAAAAGTATCTGTTTATAATATGGAAGGCAAGGAAGTTGAGACTATCGACTTAAGCGATGCTGTCTTCGGTGTTGAAGTGAATGAGCACTTAGTACACATGGCAGTTGTTCAGCAGCTTGCAAATAATCGTCAGGGTACACAGAAAGCAAAGACACGTTCTGAAGTATCCGGTGGCGGAAGAAAACCTTGGAGACAGAAGGGAACAGGTCATGCAAGACAGGGTTCAACAAGATCTCCACAGTGGACAGGTGGCGGTGTAGTATTCGCTCCGGTACCAAGAGAATATTCTTTCAAGTTAAACAAGACGGAAAAGAGAGCAGCATTAAAGTCTGCATTAACAAGCAGAGTTCAGGAGAACAAGCTTATCGTTGTTGATGAGTTAAAGTTCGACGAAATCAAGACAAAGAACTTCAAGAACGTTATGGATAACTTAAAGGTTGCTAAGGCATACGTTGTTCTTAACGAGAATGATGAGAAGGTTGTTATGTCAGCAAGAAATCTTCCTAACGTACAGACAGCATTAACAAATACCATTAATGTTTACGACGTTATGAAGGGTGGTACAGTAATTCTTACTAAGGATGCTGTTAAGACTATCGAGGAGGTGTACGCATAATGGCAGATATTAAGTATTATGATGTAATCCTCAAACCAGTTATTACAGAGAAGAGTATGGCTGGAATGGGCGAGAAGAAGTATACATTCTTAGTTCATACAGAAGCAAACAAGTCTCAGATTAAGGAAGCTGTTGAGAAAATGTTCGAGGGAACCAAAGTTAAGAAGGTTAACACAATCAACATGGACGGCAAGAATAAGAGACGTGGTGCTGTTGTAGGAAAGACAGCAAAGACTAAGAAAGCAATCGTACAGTTAACAGAAGACAGCAAGGATATTGAAATCTTCTCAGGACTGTAAGAAACAGCCTGAAAAGGCATGAGTAACTATACACAATAAAGTGTGATAATAAAAAAGCAAAGGAGATATTACAATGGGAATTAAGACATATAACCCATATACACCTTCCAGAAGAAATATGACTGGCTCAGATTTCTCTGAGATTACAAAGACAACTCCTGAAAAGTCTCTTTGTGTATCTAAGAAGAAACATGCTGGACGTAATAATCAGGGTAAAATTACAGTTAGACACCATGGCGGTGGAAACAGACAGAAATATAGAATCGTTGATTTTAAGAGAAATAAAGATGGTATTGCAGCAAAGGTTATCGGTATCGAGTACGATCCAAACAGATCTGCAAACATTGCATTAATCTGCTATGAAGATGGTCAGAAGGCATACATCCTTGCTCCGGAAGGATTAACAGATGGAATGAAGGTTATGAACGGGCCGGAAGCAGAAGTAAGAGTTGGTAACTGCTTACCACTTTCTGAGATTCCTGTTGGTACAAATGTACACAACGTTGAATTATATCCTGGCAAGGGCGGACAGTTAGTACGTTCTGCTGGAAATAGCGCACAGTTAATGGCAAAAGAAGGAAAATATGCAACACTTAGACTTCCTTCAGGTGAAATGAGAATGGTGCCTATCGTATGTAGAGCATCCATCGGTGTTGTAGGTAATGGTGATCACAACCTTATCAAAATCGGTAAAGCAGGACGTAAGCGTCATATGGGTATCAGACCTACAGTTCGCGGTTCCGTTATGAACCCTAACGATCATCCACACGGTGGTGGTGAAGGTAAGACTGGTATCGGTCGTCCAGGTCCATCTACACCTTGGGGCAAACCTGCTCTTGGCTTAAAGACAAGAAAGAGTAAGAAAGCTTCTAACAAGTTAATCGTAAGAAGAAGAGATGGTAAAGCTATCAAATAATAGCTGAGCAATCAAAGATTGTTTACAGTTTATCGATAATAAGGAGGAACAAACCTAATGGCTAGATCATTAAAAAAAGGTCCATTCGCAGATGAAAGCCTGTTAAAAAAGGTAGATGCAATGAATGCGTCTGGAAATAAATCAGTAATTAAGACATGGTCCCGTCGTTCTACAATTTTCCCTGCTTTCGTAGGTCATACAATTGCAGTTCATGACGGAAGAAAACATGTGCCTGTATATGTAACAGAAGATATGGTTGGACATAAGCTTGGTGAATTCGTTGCAACCAGAACTTATAGAGGACATGGCAAAGACGAAAAGAAATCTAAGGTTAAATAATATTTGAAAGGAGGTTCAACCATGGCTAACGAAAAGTACAGCAGAACTGGTTATAAAAGAAAAAGAAATTTAGAAAATAGAGAAACAAGACCATCAGCGAAGCTCTCTTATGCTAGAGTATCTGTTCAGAAGGCTTGCTTCGTATTAGATGCTATCAGAGGCAAAGATGTTCAGAGTGCACTTGCAATTCTGGAATACAATCCTAGATATGCTTCTAGTATTATCAAGAAGTTATTAGAGTCTGCAATCGCAAACGCTGAGAATAACAATGGTATGAACGCTGAGAACCTTTATGTTGCAGCATGTTTTGCAAATAAGGGACCTACAATGAAGAGAGTAAAACCTAGAGCACAGGGTAGAGCTTATAGAATCGAGAAGAGAATGAGCCACATTACAATCGTGCTTGACGAGAGATAGGAGGAAGAAAATGGGACAGAAAGTTAATCCTCACGGAATGAGAGTCGGCGTAATTAAGGACTGGGATTCTAAATGGTACGCTGATGCTGATTTCTCTGATTATTTAGTAGAAGATTATAATATCAGAAAATATTTAAAGAAGAAGTTATACAGCGCAGGTGTTTCCAAGATTGAAATCGAAAGAGCATCTGACAGAGTAAAGGTTATCGTTTTCACAGCTAAGCCAGGTGTTGTTATTGGTAAGGGTGGAGCAGAAATCGAAGTAACTAAGAAAGAACTTCAGAAGTTAACAGGTAAGAATGTCCTTGTAGATATCAAGGAAATCAAGAGACCTGACAAGGATGCACAGTTAGTTGCTGAGAATATTGCATTACAGCTTGAGAACCGTGTATCTTTCAGAAGAGCTATGAAGTCCTGCATGGGTAGAACCATGAAGTCTGGCGCTCTTGGAATCAAGGCAGCTTGTTCCGGACGTCTTGGCGGAGCTGATATGGCTCGTACAGAGTTCTACAGCGAGGGTACTATTCCTCTTCAGACACTTAGAGCAGATATTGATTATGGTTTCGCAGAAGCAGATACAACTTACGGTAAAGTTGGCGTAAAGGTTTGGATCTACAAGGGCGAAGTACTTCCTACTAAAGGAAATGTGGAAGCTAAGGCATCCAAGGAAGGGAGCGATAAATAATGTTAATGCCAAAGAGAGTTAAACGTCGTAAACAGTTCCGTGGTACTATGACCGGAAAAGCTCAGAGAGGTAATACAATTACTTATGGTGAGTACGGTATCGTAGCAATGGAGCCTTGCTGGATTAAGTCTAACCAGATTGAAGCAGCCCGTATCGCTATGACACGTCATATCAAGCGTGGTGGTAAGGTTTGGATTAAGATTTTCCCAGATAAGCCAGTTACAGCAAAGCCTGCTGAAACCCGTATGGGTTCCGGTAAAGGAACACTTGAGTACTGGGTAGCAGTCGTTAAACCAGGTCGTGTAATGTTTGAAATCAGCGGTGTAGCTGAGGATGTAGCAAAAGAAGCTTTACGTCTTGCAACACACAAGCTTCCTTGTAAGTGTAAGATCGTTTCTAAAGCAGATTTGGAAGGCGGTGCAGTAAATGAAAACTAATAAGTATGTAGAAGATTTAAGATCAAAATCAGCTGCAGATTTATCACAGGAATTAGTAGCTGCAAAGAAAGAACTTTTCAATTTGAGATTCCAGAATGCAACAAATCAGTTGGATAATACAGCAAGAATCAAAGAAGTAAGAAGAAATATTGCTAGAATTCAGACTGTTATGGCTGCTAATCTTAAGAATGTAGAGTAGGAGGAAATTAGTCGTGGAAAGAAATTTAAGAAAAACACGTACAGGCAAGGTTGTTAGCAACAAAATGCAGAAAACTATCGTAGTTGCTGTTGAAGATCACGTTAAGCATCCTCTTTACAATAAAATCGTTAAGAGAACTTACAAATTAAAAGCACATGATGAGAACAATGAATGCAACATTGGCGATATAGTTAAAGTAATGGAAACAAGACCTTTATCCAAGGATAAGAGATGGAGACTTGTTGAGATTATCGAAAGAGTAAAATAGATTTTTAAAATTACGCATACCGTAATTAAAATCACAAAATGTGATTTGGAAGGAGAATTAGCATGATACAACAGGAAAGCAGACTTAAGGTCGCTGATAATACCGGTGCTAAAGAGTTACTTTGCATCAGAGTTATGGGCGGTTCTACAAGAAGATATGCAAGCATCGGTGATGTAATCGTAGCTAGCGTTAAAGATGCAACACCAGGCGGCGTTGTAAAAAAAGGCGATGTAGTGAAAGCTGTAGTTGTACGTTCTGTAAAGGGCGCTCGTCGTAAGGACGGTTCTTATATCAAATTTGATGAAAATGCTGCTGTTATCATTAAAGATGACAAGACTCCGAGAGGAACACGTATTTTTGGACCAGTAGCAAGAGAGCTTCGTGAGAAACAGTTTATGAAGATTGTTTCCCTGGCTCCAGAAGTATTATAAGGAGGTGCTGGAATGTCTACAATGAAGATTAAGAAGGGTGATACTGTTAAAGTAATCGCTGGTAAGGACAAAGATAAAGAAGGCAAGGTTTTATCTGTAGATTCTAAGAATTCTAAGGTTGTTGTAGAAGGTGTTAACATGGTAACAAAGCATGCTAAGCCATCTGCTGCAAATCAGAACGGTGGAATCATTCAGAAAGAAGCTCCTATGGATATTTCAAACGTTATGTATCTTCACAAGGGTAAGGCTACAAGAGTAGGCTTCAAGATGGATGGAGATAAGAAAGTTCGTTTCGCTAAGACAACTGGTGAAGTGATTGATTAATTCTAAGGAAGGAGGTCTAGACTGGTGAGTAGACTTAAAGATATGTATAAAGACGAGATCGTAGAGGCTATGATCAAAAAGTTCGGATATAAAAATATCATGGAAGTACCAAAGCTTGATAAAATTGTTATCAATATGGGCGTTGGTGAAGCTAAGGATAATGCAAAGTCCCTTGAATCAGCAGTAAAGGATCTTGAGACAATCGCAGGACAGAAGGTTGTTACAACAAAAGCTAAGAAGGCTGTCGCTAATTTCAAGATTCGTGAAGGTATGGCTATTGGATGTAAGGTTACTCTTCGTGGTGAGAAGATGTATGAGTTCCTTGATCGTCTTGTAAACCTTGCATTACCTCGAGTTCGTGACTTTAGAGGTGTAAACCCTAATGCATTTGATGGTAGAGGTAACTATGCACTTGGTATCAAAGAGCAGATTATCTTCCCTGAAATCGAGTATGATAAGGTAGATAAGGTAAGAGGTATGGATATCATCTTCGTTACCACTGCTAAGACAGATGAAGAAGCACGCGAGCTGTTAACACAGTTCAACATGCCTTTCGCTAAATAATTAAGGAGGTAAATTCTCATGGCTAAAACATCTATGAAAATCAAGCAGAAGCGTAATCCTAAGTTCTCTACACAGGAATACTCACGCTGCAAAATTTGTGGCCGTCCACATGCTTACTTAAGAAAATATGGAATCTGCAGAATCTGCTTCCGTGAGTTAGCATATAAAGGTCAGATCCCTGGCGTTAAGAAAGCTAGTTGGTAAATATAACGTATCGGCTTATTTTAAGCCGATAGGTTAGTAATAAATGCGTAGTATTCACGCAATGTATAGGAAATCCAGAAGGAGGAAACTTAAATGACAATGAGCGATCCGATTGCAGATATGCTTACAAGAATCCGTAATGCAAATACTGCAAAACATGATACAGTAGATGTTCCTGCATCTAAAATGAAGTTAGCTATTGCCCAGATTCTTTTAGATGAAGGATATATTAAGAAATTTGAAGTAATCGAAGATGGTGCATTCAAGACAATCCACATTACTTTAAAGTATGGCGCAGACAAGAACGAGAAGATCATTACAGGTTTAAAGAGAATTTCTAAGCCGGGTCTTCGTATCTATGCTGGCAAGGATGAATTACCTAAGGTTCTTGGTGGACTTGGTATTGCTATCATTTCCACAAACCAGGGTGTTATCACAGATAAAGAAGCAAGAAGACTTCAGGTTGGTGGCGAAGTATTAGCTTTCATTTGGTAGTTTTATTCTACTTGATGAATGATAAGAAAAGCTGATAACCTAACCATTATTTATTAATAGGAGGTACGGGCATGTCACGTATAGGAAGAATGCCAATCGCGATTCCTGCAGGCGTAACTGTAGAAGTTGCAGAAAATAACAAAGTGACTGTAAAAGGTCCTAAGGGAACACTTGAGAGAGTGTTACCGGCTGAAATGGAAATTAAAGTTGAAGATTCCCAGGTAGTAGTAACAAGACCAAATGACTTAAAGAAGATGAAGTCTTTACATGGTCTTACAAGAACACTGATTAATAACATGGTTGTTGGTGTAACAGCTGGTTACGAGAAGAAGCTCGAAGTAAACGGTGTTGGTTACAGAGCAGCTAAGTCTGGAAAGAAATTAACATTATCTTTAGGATATTCTCATCCTGTAGAAATGGAAGATCCTGAAGGAATTGAAACAGTACTCGATGGTCAGAACATCATCATCGTTAAGGGTATTGATAAAGAGAAAGTTGGCCAATTCGCAGCTGAAATCAGAGATAAGAGAAGACCTGAACCTTACAAGGGCAAGGGTATTAAGTATGCTGATGAGACAATCAGACGTAAAGTTGGTAAGACTGGTAAGAAGTAAATAAGGAGGGCGTAGAAAATGGTTAGTAAGAAATCAAAAGCAGCATTGCGTGAAAAGAAACATATGAGATTGCGTAACCGTCTTAGCGGTACCGCTGAAAGACCACGTTTAGCAGTCTTCAGAAGCAATAATCATATGTATGCTCAAATTATTGACGATACCGTTGGAAATACTTTAGTATCAGCTTCTACTCTTGAAAAAGAAATCAAGGCTGAACTTGAGAAGACCAATGACGTTGACGCAGCAGCATATGTTGGAAAGATCGTTGCTAAGAGAGCAATGGATAAAGGTATCACAGAGGTAGTCTTTGATAGAGGCGGCTTTTTATACCATGGAAAAATTAAAGCATTAGCAGAGGCAGCAAGAGAAGCTGGCTTAGTATTCTAGGAAGGGAGAAAATTGCATGAAACGTACAATCATTGATGCTAGTCAGTTAGAATTGACAGATAAGGTTGTTACCATCAAACGAGTAACAAAGGTTGTTAAGGGCGGAAATAACATGCGTTTTACAGCTTTAGTTGTAGTTGGTGATGGCAATGGTCATGTTGGTGCCGGTTTAGGAAAGGCAAAGGAAATCCCTGAAGCTATCCGTAAGGGAAAAGAAGACGCTATGAAGAATTTAATCACTGTTGCTATGGATGAGAATGCTTCCGTAACACATGATTTCATCGGTAAGTATGGTTCCGCTTCTGTACTTCTTAAGAAGGCTCCGGAAGGTACCGGTATCATCGCTGGTGGTCCTGCTCGTATCGTTTGTGAACTTGCAGGTATCAAGAATATTCGTACAAAGTCTTTAGGCTCCAATAATAAACAGAACGTTGTACTTTCCACAATTGCAGGCCTGGCTCAATTAAAGACTCCAGAAGAAGTTGCTGCAAAGCGTGGTAAATCTATCGACGAGATTATGGCTTAAGGAGGTAGATGAATATGGCAAAGACATTAAAAGTTACTTTAGTTAAATCAACAATTGGTGCTGTTCCAAAGAATAAAGCAACTGTTGAAGCACTTGGATTAACAAAGCTTCATAAGACAGTTGAACTTCCTGATAACGATGCACCAAGAGGTATGATTCGTAAAGTAAATCATTTAGTAAAAGTTGAAGAAGCATAAATAAGGAGGTGTCAGAATGGAATTATCTAATTTAAGACCTGCTGAAGGCTCTAAACATAGCGATAATTTTAGAAGAGGTCGTGGACACGGTTCAGGAAACGGCAAGACAGCTGGTAAAGGTCATAAGGGACAGAAAGCTCGTTCAGGAGCTCCAAGACCAGGCTTTGAAGGTGGTCAGATGCCATTATACAGACGTCTTCCTAAGAGAGGTTTCACAAATAGAAACACAAAGGAAATCGTTGCAATTAATCTTGAAGTATTAGAGAGATTTGAAAACGGTGCTACTGTATCCGTTGAAACATTAATTGAACAGGGTATCGTTAAGAACCCAAGAGATGGCGTTAAGATTCTTGGAAGAGGAGAATTAACAAAGAAGCTCAATGTTCAGGCAAATGCATTTAGTGCATCTGCAAAGGAGAAGATTGAAGCTCTTGGCGGAACAGCAGAGGTGATCTAATGTTTACTACACTAAAGAACGCGTTTAAGATTAAAGAGATCAGAATGAAATTACTGTTTACGTTTCTTATGCTGGTAGTGATTCGATTTGGTTCACAGCTTCCGGTTCCAGGTGTAGACAGAAATTATTTTGCCCAGTGGTTTGCGGCGCAAACAAGCGGTGCGTTCAATTTCTTTGATGCATTTACAGGCGGTTCCTTTTTGAACATGTCTGTATTTGCACTGAATATTACACCGTACATTACATCGTCCATCATTATGCAGCTTTTAACCATTGCAATTCCTAAGCTGGAAGAGATGCAGAAGGATGGAGAGGACGGAAGAAAGAAAATTGCTTCAATCACTCGTTATGTAACGGTTGCTCTTGCACTGATCGAAAGTAGCGCAATGGCAATTGGATTTGGAAATCAGGGCTTATTGGAAGAATACAATGCTTTGAACGTTATCACAGTAATTGCTGCATTAACAGCAGGTAGTGCGTTCCTTATGTGGATTGGTGAGCGAATTACGGAGAAGGGTGTTGGAAATGGTATTTCTATTGTACTTATTATCAACATCATTTCTCGTCTGCCGGATGATTTCAATAGTTTATATGAACAGTTTGTCAAAGGAAAGTCAATTCCTTTGGCAGTTGTTTCTGCAATTGTAATTATTGCAATAATTCTGGTAATGATCGTGATCGTTGTTATATTAAACGGCGGTGTGCGTAAGATTCCGGTTCAATATGCCAAAAAGATTCAGGGGAACAAGATGGTAGGAGGTCAGTCAACATTCCTTCCATTAAAGGTTAATACAGCAGGTGTTATTCCAATTATCTTCGCATCTTCACTGATGCAGTTCCCAATTGTTATTTCTACTTTGGTAGGATATCAGGGTACTGGTGTTTGGAGACAGATACTAAATGGATTAAATCAGGATAACTGGTGCAAGCCTGACCAAATGATATATTCAATCGGTTTGTTAGTATACATCGTATTAACAGTATTCTTCGCATATTTCTATACGTCATTAACATTTAATCCGTTAGAAATTGCGAATAATATGAAGAAACAGGGTGGATTTATCCCAGGTATTCGTCCTGGTAAACCGACCAGTGATTATCTGACAAAGGTGTTAAACGCAATTATCTTTATTGGTGCTATCGGGCTTGTAATTATAGCTGTTATACCATTCTTCTTTAATGGTGTATTCGGCGCTCAGGTTTCTTTCGGTGGAACAAGTTTAATCATTATTGTCAGTGTTGTCTTAGAGACAATAAAACAAATTGAATCTCAAATGTTAGTACGTAACTATAAAGGTTTTTTGAATGATTAATCATATACATGGAATAGGGAGCAAAGCATTCGCTTTGCTTCTATCCATGGATAGATTAGAACTGCGGGATAAAGAAAAGGCAATCGAAGGTGGTCAACCTGACAGATGCGTAGCAGTTTTGCAGTCGTAAGCTGTTGGGCTTACGTTTTTTTGTGTGATAGGAAATAGCTGTAATGTAGTGGTAGCTAATCAAGAATTTGCTATGCAAATTCTTGTGAGATGATGCCGCTGGGCATCATCTTTTTGTTTTCAAATAGAAATGTTTTGATATATACTGTTAGTAGTATGTTGTTATAGAAAAGATAGAAAATAATAACCGTATGGTTTTATATATAAAAAGATGCAATATAAAAACTTTTACTAGGAGGATGAGTAATGAAGATTATAATGTTAGGTGCTCCAGGCGCTGGAAAAGGTACACAGGCTAAAATGATTGCAGAGAAATTTGAGATTCCTCATATTTCTACAGGAGATATTTTTCGTGCAAATATCAAAAATGGTACAGAACTAGGAATGGAAGCAAAGAAGTATATGGATCAGGGATTATTAGTTCCTGATGAACTTACTGTAAAAATTTTGCTTGACAGAGTAGCAAAGGATGATTGCAAGAATGGATATGTTCTTGATGGATTCCCAAGAACAATTCCACAGGCAGAAGTTCTTGACAAAGCCTTAACAGAACTTGGAGATAAGATTGATTATGCAATTAATGTAGATGTTCCTGATGAAAATATCATTAACAGAATGTCAGGCAGACGTGCATGTGTCACATGTGGAGCAACTTATCATTTAGTACATATTCCACCTAAGAAAGAGGGAATATGTGATACATGTGGTTCTGAACTGATCTTAAGAGATGATGATAAGCCAGAGACAGTAAAGAACAGATTAGATATTTATCATAAGCAGACACAGCCATTGATCGACTTCTATACCAAGAAAGGTGTTCTCGAGTCTGTAGATGGTACTGTAGATATGAAAGATGTATTTGCAGCAATTGTTACTATTTTAGAGAACTAATTGCGTGTAGATCAAGTGGAGGTTGAATATGGCTGTTACAATTAAGTCAGAAAGAGAAATTGATCTGATGCGTAAGTCATGTCAGATATTAGCAAAGGTTCATAATGAGCTCGGTCAAGCGATTGAACCGGGAATGTCTACGTTGGATATAGACAGATTAGGCGAGAAGCTGATTCGTGGATATGGATGTGTGCCAAATTTTTTGCATTATAATGGATATCCTGCATCTATCTGTGTCTCTGTGAATGATGAGGTAGTACATGGTATTCCAAGAGCAGATAGAATCCTTCAGGAGGGTGATATCGTCAGCCTTGATGCAGGACTTATTTATAAGGGGTATCATTCAGATGCAGCAAGAACCTATGGCGTTGGTAAGATAAGCCCTGAGGCCCAGAAATTAATTGATGAGACAAGAAATAGTTTCTTTGAAGGTATAAAGCAGGCTAAGGATGGAAATCATTTACATGATATATCCAATGCAATTGATGCATATATATCAAAGTTTGGTTATGGTATTGTTCGTGATTTAGTTGGTCACGGAATTGGAACTTCTTTGCATGAGGATCCACAGATTCCAAACTTTGCTCAAAGAAGAAGAGGGGTAAAGCTTCGTGCCGGTATGACACTTGCAATTGAACCTATGATTAACATGGGAAGATGTGATGTTGAATGGCTTGATGATGACTGGACAGTTGTAACAGAAGATGGGTCACTATCTGCACATTATGAGAATACGGTTCTGATTACGGATGGAGAACCGGAAATACTGACACTACTTTAGAGAATGATGTGAAAGGGCATGGTTATTTATATGACAGGTTTATTAGCATATTCTCTTGCAGGGCATGATAAAGGAAAACTATACGTTATCATCAAAGAAGAAAAGGATTTTTTATGGTTATCTGACGGTAATAGCAGACCACTTGAAAATCCCAAAAAGAAAAATAAGAAACATATACAATATATAAAAAGAAATATATCCAATCAGATTGCAGGCGATGCATTGCAATCAGTAACGAATGAATCAATTAAGAGAACGATAAAGTTATATAGTAAGGACATTCAGGAGGTAAAATAATGTCAAAGTCTGATGTAATTGAAATTGAAGGAACTGTTGTTGAAAAGCTTCCCAATACCATGTTTCAGGTAGAGCTTGAAAATGGTCATAAGGTACTCGCCCATATCAGTGGAAAGTTAAGACAGAATTTCATTCGTATCTTACCGGGCGATAAAGTAACATTAGAATTATCCCCATATGATTTATCAAAAGGAAGAATCATTTGGAGAGATAAATAAATTAAGTTTAGGGCTTGCAATTATTGTAGTTGCATGCTATAATGTAAAACGGTCTTTTTGAAAGGAGGGTTTAACATGAAAGTTAGATCATCAGTAAAACCTATTTGCGAAAAATGCAAGATTATCAAGAGAAAAGGAAAAATCAGAGTAATCTGTGAAAATCCTAAACACAAACAGGTACAGGGTTAATTATTACTCTTGTGCTATTAAGATGTGCGGCTGATGTAAGTATTCTTATATATCAAAAGATATCCGTCAAAAGAATATTTACTATGAATATATGACAGATATAAAAAGAATTTGTCGTGTGTTTACTTCTTGATACCGAGAAAAGTTTCGCAGGAAACGTGGCGGGAAAAATGAGACTGCCTGCCAACATCTGGTTAACCAGATGCCGATGTAGTATCGGACAAATCGGATAGATATCCGATCGGGTATATATAGTACCCCAATCAATTAGTTTACTATTAATCATGTAATGAGAGATAATCTTGTTACAAAGCAAAATGGAGGAATTTTAACATGGCTCGTATCGCTGGTGTTGACTTACCAAGAGAAAAACGTGTAGAAATCGGTTTAACTTACATCTACGGAATCGGTAGAGTAAGTGCTGATAAGATCTTAGCACAGGCAGGTGTAAACCCTGATACTCGTGTAAGAGATTTAACAGATGATGATGTTAAGGCAATTAGCGCTGTTATCGACGAGAACTACCTTGTAGAAGGTGATCTTAGAAGAGAAATCGCTCTTAATATCAAGAGATTACAGGAAATTGGATGCTATCGTGGTATCCGTCATAGAAAGGGACTTCCTGTTCGTGGTCAGAAGACTAAGACAAATGCCAGAACAAGAAAAGGTCCTAAGAGAACAGTAGCAAATAAGAAGAAATAAGCTCGGCTGTAGCTGAGTTGTTCCATGTATGGAATGTTGATTCCATATGCAAACAGGTAACACAAAGTTTAATTGAGAAAGTAGGTTAGTTTAAAAATGGCTAAGAAAGTTACAAAAAAAGTGACAAAAAAGCGCGTTAAGAAAAACGTTGAACGCGGACAGGCACATATCCAGTCTTCTTTTAACAATACAATTGTTACATTGACAGATAATGAAGGAAATGCTCTTTCATGGGCTAGTGCAGGTGGTCTGGGATTTAGAGGTTCAAAGAAATCTACTCCATATGCTGCTCAGATGGCAGCTGAAACAGCTACAAAGGCAGCTTTAGTACATGGTTTAAAGTCTGTAGATGTTATGGTTAAGGGCCCTGGTTCAGGTAGAGAAGCTGCAATTCGTGCACTTCAGGCATGTGGTCTTGAAGTAACCAGTATCAAGGATGTAACACCGGTTCCACATAACGGATGTCGTCCACCAAAGCGTCGTAGAGTTTAATTTAGGAGGATAAAAACATGGCAGTTAATAGAGTTCCTGTACTTAAAAGATGCAGATCTCTTGATTTGGATCCTGTATTCTTAGGATATGATAAGAAGTCTAATAGAAAGTCAGCAAGAGCTGGCAAGAAGATGAGCGAGTATGGTCTTCAGTTAAGAGAGAAGCAGAAAGCTAAGTTCATCTACGGCGTTCTTGAGAAGCCATTCCGTAATTACTATGAGAAGGCTGATAGAATGAAGGGCATGACTGGTGAAAATCTTATGATTCTTCTTGAGAGAAGACTTGACAATGTTGTCTTCAGAATGGGCTTCGCAAGAACAAGAAAAGAAGCTAGACAGGTTGTAGATCATAAGCATGTATTAGTAAATGGAAAGTGCGTAAACGTTCCATCATATTTAATCAGCGCTGGCGATGTGATTGAAATCAAAGAGAAGTCTGTAAGTATGCAGAGATTCAAAGATATCGCAGAAGTAACTAACGGTAGATTAGTTCCTGAATGGATTGATGTAGATCAGGAAAACTTCAAGGGAACAGTTAAAGAGCTTCCTACAAGAGAAGCAATTGATGTTCCTGTAGACGAAATGCTTATCGTCGAATTATATTCTAAATAATTAGCATCTTATTTTTGGTAATAGAAAGTGCGCGTGCGTACTTTCTATTATCGACCTTATAACATCACATTCATAAAGGAGGGTATTTACAGTGTTAGCATTTGATTTTGACAGTCCGAACATTGAAGTGGCGGAAATCTCTGAAGACAAAAGGTACGGTAGATTTGTAGTAGAACCTTTAGAAAGAGGCTATGGAATTACACTAGGTAATTCTCTTAGAAGAATTATGCTTGCTTCCTTACCCGGTGCAGCTGTAAGTCAGGTTAAGATTGATGGTGTTTTACATGAATTCAGTTCTATTCCAGGAGTAAAGGAAGATGTTACTGAAATCATTATGAATCTTAAGAGTCTGGCTATCAAGAACAGCTGTGAAACAGATGAAATTAAAAAAGCTATTATCGACTTTGAAGGTGAAGGTGTTGTTAGAGCATCAGATATTCAGGTTGACCAGGATATCGAAATCATGAATCCTGATCAGGTAATTGCAACTCTGAATGGTGGCAAAGATAGTAAGCTTTACATGGAAATTATGATTTCCAAGGGAAGAGGATATATCAGCGCTGATAAGAACAAGAGTGAGGATTTGCCAATTGGTGTTATTGCAGTAGATTCCATTTTTACTCCGGTTGAGAGAGTAAATGTTACTGTTGAAAATACCCGTGTAGGTCAGATTACTGATTATGATAAATTGACATTAGATGTGTATACTGATGCAACGCTTGCTCCGGATGAAGCAGTAAGTCTTGCTGCTAAGGTATTAAGCGAGCACCTTAAATTATTTATCAATCTTTCAGAAAATGCAAAGAACGCAGAAGTCATGATTGAGAAGGAAGATGACGAGAAGGAAAAGGTACTTGAAATGAGTATCGATGAATTAGAGTTATCTGTTCGTTCTTATAACTGCTTAAAGAGAGCAGGTATCAATACTGTAGAAGAATTAACTAATAAGACTTCAGAAGATATGATGAAGGTTCGTAACTTAGGACGTAAGTCATTAGATGAAGTATTAGCAAAGTTAAAGGAATTAGGTCTTCAGTTAAACCCTTCAGAGGAATAATCTTTAGGAGAGCAGAAGATTTAATTAAGACAGTTGCGGTAATTCCAAAGTGTTCGCAATTGTTCTCATAAATGGAGTTATTAATTAACATTTGATAAGTAAGTCCAAAGTGCATTGTCATTTGTTCCACAAAATGAGGGTAGTCTACATAAAGGTAATGTAGAGAAAATGTCCTCGAGTGAAAGGAGCCAAATATGGCAGGTTATAGAAAACTCGGAAGAACATCCAGTCAGAGAAAAGCATTATTAAGAAATCAGGTAACAAGCCTTTTATACAAGGGTAAGATTGTTACTACAGAAGCAAAGGCAAAGGAAGTTCAGAAGATTGCTGAAGGCATAATTGCATTAGCTGTAAAGGAAAAGGATAACTTTGAAATGGTTAAGGTTACAGCTAAGGTTGCCAAGAAGGACAAGGACGGTAAGAGAGTGAAAGAAGTAGTAGACGGTAAGAAAGTGACTGTTTACGAAGAAGTAGAAAAGGAAATCAAGAAGGATCTTCCTTCCAGACTTCATGCAAGAAGACAGATGCTCAAAGTATTATACTCTGTAACAGAAGTTCCAACTGAGAATGCTGGAAAGAAGAGAAATACTAAGGAAGTTGATCTTGTAACAAAGCTCTTCGATGAAATCGCACCAAAGTATGCTGGACGTAATGGTGGTTATACAAGAATCATCAAGATTGGTCAGCGTAAGGGTGATGGCGCAATGGAAGTTGTACTTGAGTTAGTATAATAAGAGATTATAGAATAGAATGAACCACACTGTCATAGTGTGGTTTTTTCTATGTAAAAAATACTTATAGCTTGTGCTGTACTGTACCTGTACAATTCACCTTGAAGATTTAATGAGGATTAGGTATAATATTATGTAAAGTTGGACAACTTATGAAGGAATAAAGAAAAAGGCAGGAAATTATGAGAGAAAATCATATCTTGTCACGACAAGAAGCATGTAGATATTTGGCAATTAGAGAAAATGCAACGGAAGAAGAAATCAAAAAAGCATATCGTTTGATGGTTAAACGATATCATCCGGATGCAAATATACAGATCGATACGAGAGAAATGTATAGCAGGATACAGGAAGCATATGAGTATTTACTGACCCATCCATATAATGTTCCTGCGATACGTCAGCCTCGGATTTTTCAGACAGATGCACAACTCCGTGAACAATACCGCAAGCAGAAATATTTCGAGGAAGAGCGAAAAAAAGCAGCCATGAGGGATGATTCAGTCAAAAAACAGGCTAGAAAGACTATGCCTGTACAGCGTCCAAGAACAGAAATAAAGCAAAGGACAAAGGAAGAAGAGGCACTTGAAAAAATAAGAGCGATATGGCTTGCAGAAACAATCAGACGTCAAATAGAAAAGGATAAAGAGAAGAAAGAAGCAGAGAATCGAAGGAAACTCTATCAGGCATTTATGCAACAACGTATCAACGAAGAAAAAGAGCAAAAGCAGGGAAAAGAATCCCTGCATAAAATTTAAGGTTCTTTATAGAAGTGTTGGTAATCTTTTGTATATTTCCAATGACCGCCCCAAAGGAAACCGTGTTCTGTAAAAAGCTGATAACATAAGTCATCCTCAGTTATTTTGTGTGCAAAATCCTTATTCCTGTCTACAAAGGATTCGCTTCCAGGAGGAGAAATGTAGTCAGTTCCATCGTTATTTTTCGTCACATATGGATTATAAAAAGGGTTTATATCGATAGCAAGCCCAAGTCCATGCTTAGATATGCTGTTTGTTCCTTCTACTGTACGATAGTTGAAGCAGGAAGTATTATTATCTATCATGGAAAGCTTGTCATCTGCACCATATTCATCAATAAGTCTGACTTTTTCAATTTGATAATTTTGCACATATAATTCATAAAATATCTCAACCATATCCTGTGCCACATCACGATGGCATATAAGTTCTCCTTCCATAATTTCATTATTGAAGTTAATATGGAGAATATGAACATAGCGCAAATCTTCATATGGAACAGGGCAATCAGCTTTGTATGAGATTCCATATATTTTATTAATCATTTCATCAGAAAGAGGTTCATAATAAAAATCTGGCATATAGGAAACTCGTTCCGGGGGGATATCTTCAGAAAGTTCCTGTTGTAATGGGGATTCCGTCAGTTCCTCAAAAGATACGGATTCATCTGTTGTGAGAATATCGTCAGAGATTGAAGATTCACTGGAACCAACTTCTGTCATAGCCATTTCAGAAGAGAAAGCAGGTAATTCGCTAGAGGTTGGTTCTTCATAAGCTGCATCAGAGGAATCTTTCTGACTATCCATAGATACCAAAAGAAATAAAAATAGTAATAAAGAACATAAAATAAGAGCAGATAGTATTATATTTTTATTTTTCATGAATAAGAGCCTTTCTAAAACAAGTCATAGTACATCTATTATAATATTTCCAAGTTAGATTGCAAGAAGAATAAAATATGATTATCTTTCAGATATTAATAAGATACGCTATCTTTCCAAATGCAGTCTTGTATTTGCTTTCTGAATTTAGTACAATAATACAGGTAAATTTGCAGTAAAGACGGGCTTTTGGGTATTTGCTATGAAAAGCAGATACGTTGTAATAAAGAATGGTGATACAATATGGGAATCATTAAAATAAAAGATTTGGTATTTGAATATATCAGAAGAGATGAAGAAGGTAATGTAGAAGGCATTACAAAGGCAGTGGATGATGTGAACCTTGATATAAAGCAAGGAGATTTTGTAGCGATTTTAGGGCATAATGGCTCTGGAAAGTCAACATTGGCAAAACATATGAATGCCATTCTATATCCATCAGAGGGTACCGTATGGGTAGATGGCAAGGATACCATGGACGAGGAAAATGTATGGGATATCAGACAGACTGCCGGAATGGTTTTCCAGAATCCTGACAATCAGATTATTGGTCAGGTCGTTGAGGAGGATGTAGGTTTCGGACCCGAAAATATGGGTGTTCCTACCAGGGAAATATGGGAAAGAGTAGAGGAAAGCTTAAAAGCAGTAGGAATGTATGAATTTCGGAAATATTCTCCCAATAAACTTTCCGGGGGACAGAAACAGAGAGTATCTATAGCAGGCGTTATTGCTATGCATCCCAAATGTATAATTTTGGATGAGCCTACTGCGATGCTTGATCCGCAAGGAAGAAGAGAAGTAATCAGAGCTGTAAGAGCACTGAATGATGTAGAGAAGATTACAGTCATTCTTATTACACATTACATGGAAGAAGTTATCTATGCGGATAAGGTATATGTTATGGATAAAGGAAGCGTTACGATTCAAGGAACACCTAAGGAAGTTTTTTCGCGTGTTGATGAGTTAAAACAGCTTCGACTGGATGTGCCACAGGTAACCCTTCTGGCACATGAGCTACGTAAGGAAGGTTTTCCTATTCCCGAAGGAATTCTTACCAAAGAAGAGTTTCGTGATGCAATTCTGAAATGTAAAGAATTGATATTAAATAGAGTATAGTTATCATTTCAGGAAGATGGTAATAGGAAGGACGGATGACAGATGCCGATTATAATGGATCACGTAAGTCATGTATATGGTGCAGATACAGCAATGGCAGTAGCAGCCTTAAAGGATGTCAGCCTTGTAATACCGGATGGGCAGTTTATTGGTCTGATAGGTCATACAGGGTCAGGAAAGTCGACCCTGGTTCAGCATTTAAATGGGCTTATGAAGGCAACGAGTGGAAATATCTATTTTAATGGAGAGGATATTGATAGTGAGGGATTTGATAAGAAAAGATTGAGAAGCAAAGTTGGTCTTGTGTTTCAATATCCGGAGCATCAATTGTTTGAAACAGATGTATTTTCTGATGTATGTTTTGGACCTAAAAATCTTGGACTTTCACAAAAGGAAGTACAACTGCGTGCATATGAGGCGCTAAAACTGGTTGGATTAGAGGATGATTATTTCTATCAGTCACCTTTTGATCTTTCAGGGGGGCAGAAAAGACGTGTAGCGATAGCCGGGGTGCTTGCTATGAAGCCGGAGGTACTGATACTTGATGAACCAACAGCAGGGCTTGATCCAAAGGGGAGAGATGAGATTCTGGATCAGGTTGCAAAATTGAAGAAAGAAACAGGAATCACTGTTATTCTGGTGTCACACAGCATGGATGACGTTGCAAAATATGTGGACAGAATTATTGTCATGAATAAGGGCAGTGTTATGTATGATGATGAGCCAAGAGAGGTCTTTCATCACTATATGGATCTTGAGAAGGTTGGTCTTGCAGCTCCGCAGGTTACGTATATAATGAAAGATTTGCAGGAGCATGGAATTGCAGTCAATGATGATGTGACAACAATTGATGAGGCAAAGGAAGAAATCAAGAAGTATTTGACGAAACTCGCACAAGGTAAGCAGCAAAATACATAAGGGGTAAGGAAAATGCTAAGAGATATTACACTTGGACAATATTACCAGACTGACTCTGTTATTCACAGATTAGATCCAAGAGTCAAGCTGGCGACTACAATAATATATATTATTTCTTTATTTATTTTTGATGGCATAGCAGGATATGTAGTAGCTGCAACTTTTCTCGCAATCATTATCAAGCTTTCCCATGTTCCGTTTAAGTTCATGGTAAAAGGAATGAAAGCAATTGTTTTTCTGCTTATGATTACTGTAATATTTAATATGTTTCTGACACCTGGCGAGCCACTGATAACAGTCTGGAAACTGACTATTACCAGGGAAGGTATCAAAACAGCGGTTGCGATGGCGGTTCGGTTGATTTTTCTGGTAATTGGTTCATCTGTTATGACATTAACAACAACACCGAATCATCTGACCGATGGTATGGAAAAGATGATGAGTCCATTAAAGAAAATAAAACTTCCGGTTCATGAAATTGCTATGATGATGTCAATTGCTCTTCGTTTTATTCCAATCCTTCTGGAAGAAACAGATAAAATTATGAAGGCACAGATTGCAAGGGGAGCTGACTTTGAGAGTGGAAATCTGATAAAAAAGGCAAAGAGTATGGTTCCGTTACTGGTTCCACTTTTTATATCAGCTTTTCGAAGAGCAAATGATCTTGCTATGGCGATGGAAGCAAGATGCTATCGGGGTGGTGAACACCGTACCAAGATGAAACCTCTTCATTATGAACGAAGAGATTATATCGCTTATCTTGTTGTTGTGTGTTATCTTATTATTGGTGTGATTGCAGGAAAAGTAGTGGGTATGGTATGAAAAGAGTTATGCTGACAGTTGCATATGATGGAACGAATTATCATGGATGGCAGTTACAGCCCAATGTCATAACGATAGAATCTGTTTTAAATGAAAAGCTAAGTGACCTGTTTCATGAAGAGATACGGGTGATTGGAGCATCAAGAACAGATACAGGAGTTCATGCACTTGGAAACATAGCTGTTTTTGATACAGAGGCAAGAATGCCGGCTGAAAAAATATCTTATGCCCTGAACCAAAGATTACCGGAAGACATTCGGATTCAGAACTCCAGAGAAGTTCCCCTTGAGTTTCACCCCAGACATCAGAATAGTAGAAAAACTTATGAATATAGAATATTGAATAGAGAATTCCCTATGCCTGTGTATCGCCTCTATTCACATTTTACTTATGTACCGCTTGATGTGGAGAGGATGCAGAAGGCTGCTGATTATCTGGTTGGAAAGCATGATTTTAAAAGCTTTTGCAGTGTAAATACTGTAGCGGAAACTACAGTAAGAACTATTTATACAATCCAGGTGGAAAAGACCAATGAGATGATCACCATCCGTGTAATCGGCTCCGGCTTTCTGTATAATATGGTAAGAATTATTGCAGGTACCTTAATGGAGGTCGGAAGAGGAAATATGGAGCCGGAGCAGATAACAGATATTTTAGCTGCATTAGATAGAACGAAAGCGGGACCAACAGCACCTGCCTGCGGACTTACATTGGTCAGCTATGAATATGAGGATGGGATAGGTTACTGAAACGGATTAAATGGTAACTGAGATAGAAAATCTTGACAGAAAAATCTAAAAAAATGTTGACACACCAGGAAGCGTATAATATAATATTTCAATGTGACAGCGTGTGTTTATATAAAACCAAAGCCCCGGTATTATGTAAAGAACGATGTCGGATGTATCTTGGTGACCTGTGAATCTGGAAGATACGGCCGGACATTCCGTATTGAAAGGATTTTGTTAGGAATACCAGTTATAGGAAAGCCAATGGCTTATTATATGGAGGTAACATAATGAAAACATTTATGGCTAGCCCAGCTACAATTGATAGAAAGTGGTATGTAGTAGATGCTACAGACATGACATTAGGACGTTTAGCAGCAGAAGTTGCAAAGGTTTTAAGAGGAAAGAACAAACCAATCTTTACACCACACATTGATACTGGTGATTATGTAATCGTAATCAACGCTGAGAAGATTGCTGTAACAGGTAAGAAGTTGGATCAGAAGATTTACTATCATCATTCAGATTATGTTGGTGGTATGAAAGAAGCTACTTTAAGAGAAAAGTTAAACAAGAAGCCTGAAGAGGTTATTGAACATGCTGTTAAAGGAATGCTTCCAAAAGGACCTTTAGGAAGAGAAATGTACAAGAAACTGTTCGTATACGCAGGACCAGAGCACAAGCATGCAGCTCAGAAACCTGAAGTATTGACATTTTAATCAAAGGGACAAAAAAGGAGGATATTAAAATGGCAAAGGCAGCAAATGCTTCAAGATATTATGGCACAGGTAGAAGAAAGAAATCTATCGCTAGAGTATATTTAGTACCTGGTACAGGTAATATTACAATTAATAAGAGATCTATTGACGAGTACTTTGGATTAGAAACATTAAAGACAATCGTTCGTCAGCCATTAGTAGCAACAGAAACAGTTGAGAAGTTTGATGTACTTGTTAACGTATGTGGTGGTGGTTATACAGGACAGGCCGGAGCAATCAGACATGGTATCTCCAGAGCTTTATTACAGGCAGACGCAGAGTACAGACCAGTTCTTAAGAAGGCAGGCTTCTTAACACGTGATCCTCGTATGAAGGAAAGAAAGAAGTACGGCTTAAAGGCAGCTCGTCGTGCGCCACAGTTCTCAAAGAGATAATTTTTTACAATATTCAAATAAACATAAACAGCAGCTTAGAAACCTCAAAACCTTGTGTTTTGAGGTTTTTTTATGTTAGATAATAATAGATACATTCTACTTTTTTCATTTATCATGTATTGATTTATTTCCATTGTTAGTATATAGTTAGATTAACGTATGTTTTGTGTTTAATATTCAGATAATATAACACAGAACACAAAATAAAGGAGGTATTTCATGGGTAGATTAAAAGATAAGGTTGCTATTGTCACTGGTTCTACCAGTGGGATTGGGGTTGGAATTGCTAGACTCTATGCCGCAGAGGGCGCAAAGGTTGTTATTTGCGGACGAAGAGAAGAGAAGGGTCAGACTGTAGTAGATAGCATTACCAAAGAAGGCGGAGAAGCATGGTATCATTTTATGGATATGACGTCTACGGAAAGTGTTGAGAAGCTTTTTACTGATACTGCTGAGAAATTTGGAAAGATAGATATTTTAGTAAATAATGCTGCTAATGTTGGATTGAAAGATGGCCGTGTAGATGAGCTGACCTTGGAAATGTGGGATAATGTTTTCCAGAGTGATTTGCGTGGTACTTTCTATGCAACGAAATGTGTAATTCCATATATGCAGAAAAATGAGGCGGGAGGTTCTATTATCAATATCGGCTCCATGGCTTCCTGTGGAGGAGACCTTGGATCTACCGCTTATGCGTGTGCAAAGGCTGGTGTAGATATGCTGACACAATCGGTTGCATTACAGTATGGAAAGCAGAATATCCGTTGTAACTGTGTTCGTCCGGGATTGATTGTTACACCACAGAATGAAGCACATGTACCACAGGCACTGAAGGATATTTTCTTAAGTAATATTATGGTCAATCGATATGGCTGTCCGGAGGATATTGGTTATATGTGCGTTTATCTTGCTTCCGATGAAAGCAGCTATGTGAGCGGACAAATCATGAATGTAGATGGTGGTCTGAATTCCCATGTTTCTACTGTTGCACAGTTTAGGGAGTTGAATTCACGTACCTGGTAAAACGGTATCTTAAAGAGAGTATAAAACCTGCAAAGTATTGTACTTTGTAGGTTTTTCTTTATATAGCAATGAGTAAATTTGCAAACTTAAAACAATGGAATATAATATAAATCCGTGTGAAAGTAGAGGAAATCGTAATGCGTAGTGAAAAAGAGATGTATGAGCTTATTTTAAGAATCGCCAGGGAGGATGAACGAATCAGAGCATTACCTAAGGATGCAGTAGCAGTCTGTGATTTGCAAAAAGTGAGGGAAGCCTATCTGGCTTCCCCCTTCAATTCTATCTTTCTTTTATACATTTGCTCATCAGCACGTTTCATAGTGTCACGCAAATTAGTGTCCTTTGAGGAATCAAAACATGCGTAACCGGAAGCAACTGCCATATGCAACGAGTCTTCCAAGGTAAACATATCATTCATCTGTTGTTCAATAGAAGCCTGAAGTTCCATAAATTTCTGCTCAGTCAGTTTCTCAGCAATGATGCAGAATTCATCACCACCAATTCGGTAAGCATTTCCCCAGGGAGAAAAGGTGTCACGTATAAGTTCACTTGCAGTAACGATATACTGGTCGCCTACATCATGACCATGCTGGTCATTAAAAAGCTTAAGATTGTTTAAATCAAGTACAATAATGCTGTTTTCTTTCCGATGTTTTTTATTTATTCTTTCAATATCCTTTTCAAAAGAGGCACGATTTCGAAGCTTTGTCATAGGATCAAGAGAAGCCTCTTCACGAATAAGAGCTGCTTTATGTCCGATTCTGATCAGATAGATAAAATCAAGAAATAATGCAAGTGACATTGTGGTGATAAAAATAATATCACCTATTCGGGTATAACGGGCAACATCCGGTGAGTTTGTAGTATAGTAACGAATCATATCAATGATAGAGGTCACGATAACAATCAAGGTGCATAATAATTGGGCAAAATGTGTATTTTTACGTTTTGCACTCAATATGGCCATGGTATCTTTGCGTTGATTGTTTAGTGTGCGCATGATACAGAAACAGGCATAAACGGCAGCAATTAACAAGATGACATGTGTGATAAACACGGTATTGGCAAAATCAAAAATACCTAGAAGCTGAAGAGCTGTCGTAATCCAGAATTCCATAATGGAGCATATAGTCAATATCTTAAAGATACGGTTTTTGCCATCAAACATGAAAGCATTGATAAACTGCAGATAGGTAACAACTGCAAGCTTTAAGCTTAAGTAAGATATCTGACTCATAAGCAGTAGCCTTGAAACAAAGAAAGAATAAAGATTTCCTTCGATAGTTCCCCAAATACCTCTAAAAAGTGCAAAAAGCGCCAGCCACTGAAGCCCATGCCCGATATCTGTTCTCTGACGGTTAAGGATACAAAAGATTCCTATTAGCACTCCAAATAAAATCATGACAAGACTAAGGAATACTCTTGGCAGTTCAGAAGAAATATAGTTCATGGTAATTCCTGCTTGTGTCCCATAGTATATGGTAGGAATTGTTACCCGATCCTTGGAATAGCATTGATAAATATGAATGGTTACGGTTTTCCCATTATCATTTTCGCTTAAGGGAAGAAAATTCCATTTATTTCCCGGTGTGCTGCTATTGGCATAGGTAGTAGGAATGAACTCATATATCGTTATTCCATCGAGAAGAATGCTCACCTGCTGTTGGAAGGAAAAGAAGCCAATGCAATCACCATTTGATATATTTTCAAGTTTTTTACTCAGCCAAATATCCTGTTCTTCATTTTCTGTGTAGAAAAAGATGGGAAGAGTATCCAGATCTTTGACTTGGGTTGCGGTTTCTGCATGCCAGCCCTTATCATAGACAGTACAGTCTTTTAAGCCCTGCCAAAGATGGCGGCTTGCATCGGGCAGGAATAGAATAGTGCATATAATAAAAAGAAGATAACCTATTATCTGTATATAAACAGCCTTACTTTTTTGCATAATTGTTTCTCCTGAAATATTATTGAAAAATAATTTAAGTATATACATTTCTATTATCTCACAAAATAAGTGTAAAATCTATCAGAGAGAAACAAAAAGTAAAAAAAGTAAAATTCCATCAAAGCTACTTTCTTATGTTACCCTTGATATGTTATACTAAAGTAAATAAAAACTTTTATGTAAATAAAGTGAAAGGGGATTGCCTGTGAAGCATTGGGGAGAGGTTGTATTAGTTGTTTTGGCATTGGGAATGGCTGTTTTCATTCAGCTTCGTGTATCGAAGATGCGTTTTGCCGGTTTAGGGTTGATTTTGCCATTTTTTATTTTCCTGATTTCTGCATGTGTGTTGATTCAGGATTTGCATCACATTAAAGAAGGAACGGTAGAATCATTGACGACTATCAAGGCATTTCTTTATTTTGCATGTTACAATATTCCAACAATATTGTTTTTGTGTATTTATAATTACTGCCAAAGAGCAAGAATAGGAAAGTATAAGTTCAGGAGATAGTAAGAATGAATAGAAGAAAGGCTTTAATCACAGGAGCATCAAGAGGAATAGGCAAAGCGATTGCCGGAACCTTTGCAAAAGCAGGTTATGATTTGTATCTTACCTGCCATACAAGAAAGGAAGAATTAGAAGATTTTTCAAAGGAACTTGAGAAGAAATATAATATAGCATGTCGATGTTATTGCTTTCCCATAAGTGAGGAGAGTGGAGTGAGGGAAATGTTTGAGAATATTCCTGAACTTGATGTTCTTGTTAACAATGCAGGGATTTCTTATATTGGTTTGCTGACAGAGATGTCATATGAGGAGTGGAAAGAGGTTATAGATACAAATCTAGGTGGCTGTTTTCTAACTTGTAAATATGCAATAACGGGTATGATAAGCAGGAAAAGAGGAAAAATAATCAATATTTCTTCCGTATGGGGGAATGTTGGAGCCTCTATGGAGGTTGCCTATTCCGCATCTAAGGGGGGTATGAATGCTTTTACGAAAGCACTTGCCAAAGAACTTGGTCCGAGCAATATTCAGGTAAACGCAATTGCCTGTGGTGTGATTGATACAGATATGAACCGGTGTTTTAATGAAGAAGAAATGGAAGCGCTTGTTCAGGAGATACCGGCAGACAGACTCGGAAAACCTCAGGAGGTTGCGCAGCTTGCTTTACAGCTTTGTGAAGGCAATGAATATCTGACAGGGCAGATAATTACATTAGATGGTGGATGGATATAGAAAGATAGATTGAAAAACTGGGAAAGGCAAGGTTATTAATATGTATGATTTATTGATTATTGGTTCAGGACCGGCAGGGTTAGGAGCTGCTATTTATGGAGAAAGGGCAGGCTTAAAACTTGCAGTGATTGATAGAAGTCCAATAAGTGGTGGACAAGTACTTACTACTTATGAGGTGGATAATTATCTTGGTATGCCACAGATTAGTGGAAGTGATATCAGTGATCGTTTTAAGGAACATGCGGATAAGCTGGGCGTGGATTTTATCACTGCAGATGTACAGTCTGTAGAAGATTTGGAAGAAAAAAAAGTAGTTCACACAGACGAGGGAGATTTTGAAACAAAAGCGATTATTCTTGCTACAGGTGCAGCACATGCAATGCTTGGTGTGGAGGGTGAAATGAAGCTTGCGGGTATGGGTGTTTCCTATTGCGCAACCTGTGATGGCGCTTTTTTCAGAGGAAGAACCGTAGCTGTTGTTGGTGGTGGTGATGTCGCTGTAGAGGATGCCATTTTCCTTGCAGGAATTTGTAAAAAGGTATATTTAATTCATAGAAGAGATTCCTTAAGAGCAGCAGACAGCCTTCAGAAAAAGCTAATGTCTCTCCCAAATGTTGAAATAGTATGGAATAGTGAGGTTTCTAAAATTCAAGGGGAGGAAATGGTAGAATCGCTTCTCCTGCATCAAAACCAGACAGGGAAAGAAACAGTTCTGGAAGTGAATGGTGTTTTCATTGCTGTAGGCATTCTTCCTAATACAAAGAGGTTTAAGGGCTTGGTTGATATGGACGAGAATGGATATATTCTGGCAGATGAGACTTGTGCTACATCTGTGCCTGGAATTTATGCTGCAGGAGATATTCGGAAGAAGGCATTAAGACAAATTATTACAGCGGTTGCTGATGGTGCTAATGCAGTGAATTCTGTTCAAAACTACTTTATAGTAGAAGAAAAGTAACTGTTCAGTAGAAAAATAGCAAAAATGTACAAAATGGTTAACATAAATTTGTTAAGCGTGGTAAAAAATGGTTAATGACTTTTCTTGACATTTGTTACAGAATATGTTACCTTATTACTTGGGTGTAATAATTTTGTAACAAATTTTACTTTAAGGAGTAACCATGAATAAGAACAGAATTAGGATTGCGGCATGTGCGCTTGCAGGAACTGTTGCTCTTTCTGGATATTATACTTCCATACAAGCAAAGATTAATACGTCATCCTTAGTACCGGCTGCCGGTATTGCAGTAGCTCTTGAGGAAGGAACTACAATACAGGAGCTGACACGTGAAGTGGTTCAGAATATAGCATATTTGGAAAGTGCTTCCGGAATTCAACCGAACATAGTGATAGCCTCAGAAAAGATTGCTTTAGCAGAAGAACCCACAACAGTGGATAATGAAGCTGAATCAACAGAAGGTCTTTCAGAAGAGGCAGATGAGATAAGTACAAAGACAGATGACGATGATTTTAGAATCAGTGCAGGTTTTTCAGGATCAGAGATTTGTGAGACTGAAGCTGTTTTAGAAGAAGAGATAACAGAAGAAGCACAAATGGAAACGACAGAAGAATCAAGCGAATTAGAAACCACCGAAGAAATGTCAACAGAGGAAACAACACAGACAGAAGAACAGGATTTCAGAGGTCTTGTGATTGCTCAGGTAAATAATTACGTAAATGTAAGAAGTATACCGAGTGAAGAAGGAGAAATCGTAGGAAAGCTTTATGATAAGTCTGTAGGCGAATTTGTAGAGGAACAGGATGGATGGTATAAAATCGTATCCGGAAAATGTACCGGATATGTAAAAGCAGAGTATTGCGTTACAGGTGATGATGCACAGGAACTTGCTAAAAAAGTAGGAACAACCTATGCAGTTGTCAATACCACAACTTTGAAAGTAAGAAAGGAAGCAAGCACAGAGTCATCAGTACTTGGTCTTGTACCTATCGAAGAAGAGCTAGTAGTTAAAGAAGAACTCGATGGATGGGTTAAGATTGAAATCGAAGAGGGCGATGGCTATGTTTCCAGAGAATATGTAAATTTGAGAACAGATTTCGTTCATGCAGAATCAAGGGAAGAAGAGGCAGCAAGACTTGCAGAAGAAGCTCGTGAGAGAGAAGCAGCAAGAGCAGCAGCTAAGGCAGCAGAAGCAGAAAGAGCAGCACAGGCTCAGCAGAATCTTGTTCAGAAGCAGGAACAGAATCAGGCAACAGTAGAAGCAGCACAGAATACCGTTGCTTCCACAAGTGGAAGTGAAATCGGTAAGGCAGTTGCAGATTATGCAGTACAGTTTGTTGGAAATCCATATGTATATGGAGGATCAAGCTTAACAAATGGAACAGATTGTTCCGGCTTTGTTATGGGCGTATATTCAAACTTTGGTGTAAGCCTGCCACATTCTTCATCAGCACAACGCGGAAAGGGATATGATGTTGGAGGTATTGCTAATGCACAGCCTGGTGATATCGTATGTTATTCCGGTCATGTTGGTATATACATTGGTAATGGTCAGATTGTTCATGCAAGTACAGAGAAGACAGGCATTAAGATTTCTAATGCAAATTATAGAAACGTATTATCTGTAAGAAGAATTTTCTAATATATGAAGATTTCAGAAGAGATATCGAAAGGTATCTCTTTTTTCTATCACTAAGAAGACATAGATAAGTCATTCGTTTTTTACTGTATGCAAGATGCACAAAAAAATAGAGTATACTCTAAATGACAGAACAGTCATCTTTTTATATGTTCACAAGATATCCACATGAATAGGCAGCCCAAAAGGCTTGATTTTGACTTATACACCGATTTATCCACATTATCCACACAAATCCTGTTATTCTCGCTGTGGAATATGGATACAAGGAACCAAACGATTGTTTTGTAAAAAAATCATAAAATTAAAGAAAAATAAGAAAAACGATTGACATAGATACTGTCGAAAAAAGTATAAAAATATTTTAACATTTCTAAAAAATAAATATATACAGTAAAAAATATTGAAAAAAATGACGAATGTGTTATAATCATTATACAATATGAACGAAGGGATGTGGACATCATGAAATTTATTATCAGCGGAAAGAACATCGACGTTACACCAGGCTTAAAAGCCGCAGTAGAGGACAAAATCGGCAAGCTGGAAAAATATTTCACGCCAGAAACGGAGGTACATGCAACACTAAGTGTTGAGAAAGAAAGACAAAAGATAGAGGTCACCATTCCTGTTAA
The DNA here is from genome assembly GCA_022788085.1 of Lachnospiraceae bacterium. GTDB lineage: Bacteria > Bacillota > Clostridia > Lachnospirales > Lachnospiraceae > COE1. The sequence goes on along the minus strand of JALEWA010000040.1, from coordinate 16,748 downwards.
GGGAAATATCATTCGTTCAGAGCAGGTAAGCAATGATATGTATGCATCTGTAGATCTTGCAGCTGAAGTGATAGAGAGACAGTTAAAGAAATACAAGAATAAATTCAGAGCAGAACAGCAGGCTGGTGCAGCAAGCTTAAGAACTGACTTCATTGAGAAAGATTATGAAGAAGATGATGAGGAAATTAAGATTGTTCGTACTAAGAAATTTGATATTAAGCCTATGTATGCAGAGGATGCTTGTATCCAGATGGAATTACTTGGACATGATTTCTTTGTATTCTGCAACGCAGAAACAGATGAGGTTAATGTGGTGTACAAGCGTAAGGGTAACACCTACGGGCTGATTGAACCGGAATTTTAATATGGAAGTACATGATGCAGGTATCGGAGTAATCCGATACCTGTTTTTTGTTTTAAATTGCATTCTGCTAACATATAGTTATCTGAATGGATTATTAGAGAGGCACTTTGTGGAAGAGATAAAAAAGAATAAATATCAATATATGATAACTGCGCTGGCAATGCTTACCATAGTATTAGTCGTAGGCATTTATTTTGCAGAGCAACAGCAGGAGCGGCTGCTTGCCGTAACAAGTGAAGACTATATTAAATGGGTGGATTATCAGGTATCTGCGGAAGCGATGAAAAAGGCATGTAGAATGGATGTGGAAAGCTATAATCAGGAAGTGCATCTTGACTGGATTACGTTACTTGCATATGCTGCTGTGCGGGGAGGGGGAGATTTCAATAATAAATCTGCAGTCTATATTGAAGAAATTGCACAAAAGCTTATGGATAAAGAAATTACAAAGGAGGAAATGGAAGAAAAGTATAAATATTTTTCGTATTATTATGAAGCGTATGAAGCTGTTCTTGGGGGAATGCTTGGTGAGTATGAAATAGAGGTTGAGAATGAGGATGGAAAGGTAGCTTTTGAGAAAAAGTACGGATTGAAAGCGTTTGCACCAATTGCAAAAGGATTCCCATACCAGGATTATGATGACTTTGGTGTATCAAGAAGTTTTGGATATGAAAGAAGACACTTAGGGCATGACATGATGGGGCAGATTGGTACACCGATTATTTGTTGCGAGTCCGGGTATGTTGAGGCACTTGGCTGGAATCGCTATGGGGGCTGGCGTATAGGAATCAGGAGCTTTGATAAAAAACGTTATTATTATTATGCCCATCTTCGCCAGAACCGACCTTATGCAGATGGATTAGAGGTAGGAGATGTGGTGACTGCAGGTGATGTAATCGGTTACATGGGACATACGGGATATAGTGATAAGGAAAATGTCAATAATATCAAAACAGTACATCTTCACGTTGGCTTACAACTCATTTTTGATGAATCGCAAAAGGAAGGAAACAATGAAATCTGGATCGATTTTTACCAGCTTGCACAGTTCTTGCACGCACATCAGTCTGAGGTTGTCAGAAATGAAGAAACAAAAGAGTGGAGTCGAAAATTCGAAATGCATGATCCAGTTGCGGAAGAATTCAAAAAAGAAGGAAAATAATGGACAATTGTAAATATAATTTTAACCAAAAAGCAACAGGGAAATTCGTCAAAAAAAAGAAAGGATATCGGTTATAAATAGATTGCTTTTTTTTTAACAATATGATAAAATGGTAATAATGATTGTGATAAAAATAACAATCAAAGTTGATGAACCTTTTATAAGGTAGTTTCAAACGGATGGAGGAAATGATAATGGCAAAGAAAATCGTATTAGCAGGTGCATGTCGTACAGCAATTGGTACAATGGGAGGAAGTCTTTCTACTACTCCAGCGGCAGAACTTGGTTCTATCGTAATTAAGGAAGCATTAAACAGAGCAGGCGTTGCTCCGGAAGCAGTAGACCATGTATATATGGGATGTGTAATTCAAGCAGGACAGGGTCAGAATGTTGCACGTCAGGCTTCTATCAAGGCAGGTCTTCCAATTGAGACACCGGCTGTTACAGTAAACGTAGTTTGCGGTTCTGGTCTTAACTGTGTAAACATGGCTGCACAGATGATTTTAGCAGGCGATGCAGATATCGTTGTTGCTGGTGGTATGGAGAATATGTCTATGGCACCATATGCACTTCCACAGGCACGTTTTGGATATAGAATGAACAATGGTACCTTAGTTGATACTATGGTAAATGATGCATTATGGGATGCATTTAACAACTATCACATGATTCAGACAGCAGATAATATCTGTGACGAGTGGGGAATTACTCGTGAAGAGTTAGATGAGTTCGCACTTAAGAGCCAGCAGAAGGCTGAAGCAGCTCAGAATTCCGGTGCATTTGAGAAGGAAATCGTTCCTGTAATGGTTAAGAAGAAGAAAGAAATGGTAGAGTTCAAGGTTGATGAAGGACCTCGTCACGGTTCTACAATCGAGGCACTAGCTAAGCTTCGTCCTATCAACAAGGATAAGTATGTTACAGCTGGTAATGCTTCCGGTATCAACGATGGTGCAGCTGCAATCGTTGTTATGACTGAGGAAAAGGCAAAGGAATTAGGTGTTAAGCCTATGGCTGAGTGGGTTGCTGGTGCTCTTGCAGGCGTTAGACCTGAGGTTATGGGTATCGGACCTGTTGCTTCTACAAAGAAGGTTATGGCTAAGACTGGTATGAAGATTGAAGATTTCGATATCATTGAAGCAAATGAAGCTTTCGCAGCACAGTCTATCGCTGTAGGAAGAGATTTAGGAATTGATGTTGAAAAGCAGTTGAATCCAAATGGTGGTGCTATCGCATTAGGTCATCCGGTAGGCGCTTCAGGATGCCGTATCTTAGTTACACTTCTTCATGAGATGGAAGCAAAGAATGCTAAGACAGGTCTTGCAACACTTTGTATCGGTGGCGGTATGGGCTGCTCAACAATCGTAAAGAAGTACGAAGCATAATTTCGAAAGGATAAGGATAAAAAATGGAATTTGTTTTATATGAACAGAACGGTGCTGTAGGTAAAATTACCATTAACCGTGAAAAGGCATTAAACGCATTAAATTCCCAGGTATTAGATGAATTGGATGCAACACTTGATGCTGTTAACCTTGACGAAGTAAGATGTCTTATTTTAACAGGTGCAGGTCAGAAGTCTTTTGTTGCAGGTGCAGATATCGGAGAAATGAGTACATTAACAAAGGCTGAAGGTGAAGCATTCGGTAAGAAGGGTAATGATGTATTCCGTAAGCTAGAAACATTCCCTATTCCTGTTATTGCAGCAGTAAATGGCTTTGCACTTGGTGGTGGATGTGAGATTTCCATGAGCTGTGACATCAGAATCTGTTCTGATAACGCAGTATTTGGTCAGCCGGAGGTTGGTCTTGGAATCACTCCAGGATTTGGCGGAACACAGAGACTTGCCCGTCTTGTAGGAGCAGGTATGGCAAAGCAGTTGATCTATACAGCAAGAAATATCAAGGCTGATGAAGCTTTAAGAATCGGTCTTGTTAATGCAGTATATGCACAGGAAGAGTTAATGTCGGCAGCAGAGAAGATGGCAGCAGGAATTGCTAAGAATGCACCTATTGCTGTTCGTAACTGCAAGAAGGCAATTAATGAAGGCCTTGATGTTGATATGGATCAGGCAATTGTTATCGAAGAAAAGCTTTTTGGTGACTGCTTCGAAACAGAAGACCAGAAATATGGCATGGCATTTTTCTTAGATAAGAATAAGGAAAAAGTAAAAGAGCCGTTTAAGAATTGTTAATTATTTTTATAAAAATATAGAAAGGAAGACTGAAATGAAAGTAGGAGTTATTGGAGCAGGAACAATGGGACAAGGCATTGCTAAAGCATTTGCCATGGTTGACGGATATGAAGTAGCACTTTGCGATATTAAGCAGGAGTGGGCTGAAGGCGGAAAAGATAAAATCGCTAAAGGTTATGCTAAATTAGTTGAAAAAGGTAAAATGACACAGGAAGCTGTTGATAAAATCCTTGCAAGCATTACACCAGGTTTAAAAGAAGATTTATGTGCTGATTGCGATTTAATCGTAGAAGCTGCTTTTGAAGATATGGGCGTAAAGAAGACAACATTTGGTGAGTTAGACAAGATCTGCAAGCCGGAGTGTATCTTTGCATCAAATACATCTTCCCTTTCTATCACAGAAATTGGAAATGGCTTAACACGTCCTATGATCGGTATGCATTTCTTCAATCCGGCTGATCGTATGAAATTAGTTGAAGTGATTGCTGGTGTAAATACACCGGAAGCTACTGTAGATGCAATCAAGAAGATTTCAGCAGAAATAGGAAAGACAGCAGTACAGGTAAATGAAGCTGCTGGATTCGTAGTAAACAGAATCTTGATCCCAATGATCAATGAAGCAGCTTTCATCAAAATGGAAGGCGTTTCAGATGTAGCCGGTATTGATGCAGCTATGAAGTTAGGTGCAAATCATCCAATGGGACCATTAGAGTTAGGTGATTTCATTGGTTTAGATATCTGTCTTGCTATTATGGATGTTCTTTACAAAGAAACAGGCGACAGCAAATATCGTGCATGTCCATTAATCCGTAAGATGGTAAGAGGTGGAAACCTTGGATGCAAGAGCGGAAAGGGATTCTACGTATACAATGCAGATCGTACAAAAACACCAGTAGATGCTCAGTAATTGGCATTTGATAGTTGATGTTTCATAGAAAAATTTTTTTAAAGGAGAGTTAAAATCATGGATTTTACTTTAAGCAAACAGCATGAAATGGCAAGATCTCTTTTTAGAGAATTTGCTGAAAAAGAGGTAAAACCTCTTGCAATTGAAGTAGATGAGACAGAAGAATTCCCAATGGAAACAGTTGAGAAAATGGCAAAAGCAGGTTTCATGGGTATTCCAATTCCAAAGGAATATGGCGGACAGGGCTGTGATATCTTAACATATGCTATGTGTGTAGAAGAGTTAGCTAAAGTTTGTGGTACAACAGCAGTTATCGTTTCAGCTCATACATCACTTTGCTGTGATCCAATTCTTACATATGGTACAGAAGAGCAGAAACAGAAATATCTTCCTGACTTAGCTTCAGGTAAGAAGATTGGTGCTTTTGGTCTTACAGAGCCAGGTGCCGGTACAGATGCACAGGGTATGCAGACAAAGGCTGTATTAGATGGTGATGAGTATGTGTTAAACGGATCAAAGATCTTCATCACAAACGGTAAAGTTGCTGATGTTTACGTTATCTTCGCTATTACCGGTATGGTTGAAAAGCGTGGTAAAATGACAAAAGAAATCTCAGCATTCATCGTTGAGAAAGGAACACCGGGATTCAGCTTTGGTACAAAAGAGAAGAAGATGGGTATCCGTGGTTCTTCAACATATGAATTAATCTTCACAGATTGCCGTATTCCAAAGGCAAATATGTTAGGTGCACAGGGTAAGGGATTTGGTATCGCAATGCATACACTTGATGGTGGACGTATTGGTATCGCTGCTCAGGCTCTTGGTATTGGCGAAGGTGCTCTTGACAGAACAATTGCTTACGTTCAGGAAAGAAAGCAGTTTGGTCGTCCAATCGGCGCATTTCAGAATACACAGTTCCAGTTAGCAGATATGGCTACAAAGGCACAGGCAGCTCAGTTTATGGTATATAGTGCTGCTTGCAAGAAAGATCAGTATACAAAGGATCATAAAACATCTTATAACTGTGAAGCTGCTATGGCTAAGTTATATGCAGCTGAAATGGCTATGGAAGTAACAACAAAGGCTGTTCAGTTACATGGTGGATACGGCTACACAAGAGAATACGAAGTAGAGCGTATGATGAGAGATGCTAAGATTACAGAGATCTACGAAGGAACAAGCGAAGTTCAGAGAATGGTCATTTCCGCAAATCTGTTAAAGTAGAAATGAGCTAGGATCTTCGAGTGCTCATTGGAGCATTCAATAGTAGAAATATAATGAATAAATAAAGGAGATAAACACAATGAAAATTGTTGTATGTGTAAAACAGGTACCTGACACAAAGGGTGGCGTTAAGTTTAATCCTGATGGAACACTTGATAGAGCAGCTATGCTTACAATTATGAATCCTGATGATAAGGCTGGTCTCGAAGCAGCTTTAAGATTAAAGGATCAGTATGGCGCAGAAGTTACAGTAGTAACGATGGGTCTCCCAAAGGCTGAAGAAGTACTTCGTGAGGCTATGGCTATGGGTGCTGACAAGGGAATCCTTGTAACAGACAGAGTACTTGGTGGAGCTGATACATGGGCTACATCCCAGACATTAGCAGGTGCAATCCGTAACCTTGATTATGACCTTATTATCACAGGTCGTCAGGCTATCGACGGTGATACAGCACAGGTAGGACCACAGATTTCAGAGCACTTGGGAATTCCGGTAATTTCTTATGCACAGAAGATTGAAATCGAAGGCGACAGTGTTGTTGTTGAGCGTCAGTATGATGACAGATATCATGTATTAAAAGCAAAAATGCCATGTTTAGTTACAGCACTCGCTGAATTAAACGAGCCTCGTTATATGACTCCAGGCGGAATCTTTGATGCATACAATGCAGAGATTACTGTATGGGGAAGAGCAGACTTAAAGGATGTTGAAGATTCTAACCTTGGTCTTAAGGGTTCACCTACACAGATCGCAAAAGCATCTGATAAGGTAAGAAAAGGACAGGGAGAAAAGGTTACCTTAGATCCTACAGAATCTGTTGCATACATCATGAATAAGTTAAAAGAGAAACATGTAATCTAATTTGATTACAAATTTCGTTGAAAATCACTCTTAAAGTATAAATGGAGGTTAACCATGAATTTAGAAGAATATAAAGGCGTATATGTCTTCGCTCAGCAGGTTGATAACAAAGTTAGCGGCATTGCATTCGAATTAATCGGCGAAGGTAAGAGACTTGCAGAAAAGTTAAATGAAAAAGTAACAGCAGTTTTAGTTGGTAGCGATGTAAAAGCTCTTGCAGATGAACTTGCAGCTTATGGTGCAGATAGAGTTATCGTTGTTGACGATCCTGAATTAAAAGAATACAGAACAGAGCCATATGCACATGCATTAGCATCTGTTATCAATGAGTTCAAACCGGAAATCTTATTAGTTGGTGCTACAGCAATTGGTCGTGATTTAGGACCAAGAGTTTCTGCCAGAGTACATACGGGCTTAACAGCTGACTGTACTTCGCTTGAAATCGGTGATTTCCCAATCAATCCAATTCCAGGTAAAGAACAGAAGCACAACCAGTTATTAATGACTCGTCCGGCTTTCGGTGGAAATACAATTGCTACAATTGCTTGTCCTGAATTCCGTCCACAGATGGCAACAGTTCGTCCAGGTGTTATGCAGAAACTTGAGAAGAACGAAGGTGCTAAAGCTGAGATCATTGAATTCAATCCAGGATTTACACCTGACAACAAATATGTAGAAATCGTTAAGGTTGTTAAGAACTTAACTGATACTGTTGATATTATGGATGCTAAGATTCTTGTATCCGGTGGTCGTGGTGTTGGCAGTGCAGAGAACTTCAAGCTTCTTGATGATCTTGCAGAAGCTATCGGTGGTACTGTAAGCTGCTCACGTGCTGTTGTAGATGCAGGCTGGAAGAGCAAGGACTTACAGGTAGGTCAGACAGGTAAGACTGTACGTCCTACAGTATACTTTGCAATCGGTATTTCAGGTGCTATCCAGCATTTAGCAGGTATGGAAGAGTCTGATATCATCATCGCTATCAATAAGGATGAAACAGCTCCTATCTTTGATGTAGCTGATTATGGTATTGTAGGAGACTTAAATAAGATTGTTCCTATGCTTACTGAACAGATTAAGGCAGAAATGGCTGCAAAGGCTAACTAATCAAAGGAATAAAATATATATACAAGGACAAGGAGTAACTCGATAGTGTGGTTACTCCTTGTTTTATATATAGTACTTCGTTTGTTGATGAAAGAATGATTAGAAAAAGTTTAGTAATATTAAGGTAAAAGTTTAGAAAAAGTGTAAAAAACTATTGCAAATAACATAAAGTTCACGTATAATAAAACGCGTTGGAAGCCATTGGAATTTGGCATAAACTAAGGCGGTTAGAGCCGTATTGATTGGATAAATATATCCGTGCAACCCACTTGTGAAAATCAATAAGAGTAGTAAAAGTAAGCTTTTTTACTATATAGACTCTAATCATCCTGTAAACACCATACATGAGAATATTCATGTGCAAGAATATTATGGAAAGAACAGGCAAGTGAGGATTGAAATATCAATTTTCATTTGCTTTTTTTAATGAGGTTCATATACTATGGAAGGTAAATTAAAACTCTATGGATTTAATAACTTAACAAAGTCGTTAAGCTTTAACATCTATGATGTCTGCTATGCGAAAAGTGCGCGAGAGCAGAAAGATTACATAGCTTATATTGATGAGCAGTATAATTCCGAACGTCTTACAAAAATTTTGTTTCATGTAACAGAAATGATTGGTGCGCATGTATTGAATGTTTCGAAACAGGATTACGAGCCTCAGGGTGCAAGTGTTACCTTTTTGATTGCAGAGGATAATATGATTCCATCAGGTCAGAGCAGCGCGGCAAGTGCAGCACTGAATTTTAAGGATACTCTTTCGATGACAAATCATAATGATGAGATCGTAGCACATCTGGATAAGAGCCATATTACCGTTCATACCTATCCTGAATATCATCCGGAGACCAATATCGCAACTTTTCGTGTTGATATTGATGTGGCAACCTGCGGTGAGATTACACCACTTAGTACGCTTGACTATCTAATTGGAAGCTTTGATTCGGATATCATAACCATGGATTATCGTGTACGTGGATTTACACGAAATGTAGAAGGTAAGAAGGTCTTTATGGATCATCATATGACTTCGATTCAGGATTATATTGATAAGGCAACATTAGACCGATATGATGCGGTTGATATCAATGTGTATCAGGCAAATATTTTCCATACGAAGATGTTGATTAAGGAGCTTGATTTACAGAATTATTTATTTAATTCTGATATATATGAGATTACACCAAAAACGAGACTTCAAATCAGTAATAATCTTAGGCAGGAAATGATAGAGATATTTAGTGGAGTAAATATATATTAAATGTATAAGAATTATGGAAAGGCATGAATGTTAAGATGAGTAAACTGGATCAGTCACGGGCACCGATTTTAGAAGCGTTGGAAGAGATGAAAACAGCACGTCTTGTACCGTTTGATGTACCCGGTCATAAGAGAGGAAAAGGAAATCCTGATTTAACAGCATTTTTAGGAGAAAAATGTCTATCAGTAGATGTAAATTCCATGAAAATGTTGGATAATCTTTGTCATCCGGTATCGGTTATTAAGGAAGCAGAGGAACTGGCAGCAGATGCATTTGGGGCAGCTCATGCTTTTTTCATGGTCGGTGGGACAACTTCTGCAGTACAGAGTATGGTTTTGTCTGTCTGTAAGCGTGGTGAGAAAATTATTTTGCCAAGAAATGTACATAGAAGTGTCATTAATATCATGATTTTATGTGGTGCAGTTCCGGTTTATGTAAACCCGGACATGAATCATGAGCTTGGAATTGCCTTGGGAATGCGCTTATCTGAGGTAGAAAAAGCAATTAAGGAGAATCCTGACGCCAAGGCAATCTTAGTGAATAATCCGACTTATTATGGTATTTGTTCGAATCTTAAGGGGATTACTGAGCTTGCACATGCGCATGGTATGAAGATGCTTGTAGACGAAGCACATGGTACACAGCTCTATTTTGGAAAAGGCTTACCGATGACTGCGATGCAGGCAGGTGCAGATATGGCGGCAGTCAGTATGCATAAATCAGGTGGCTCGCTCACACAGTCATCCTTTTTATTAACAGGACCTAGCATGAATTCTGGGTATGTAAGGCAGATTATTAACCTGACACAGACAACAAGTGGTTCTTATCTGTTGATGTCAAGTCTTGATATTTCGAGAAGGACTCTTGCCCTGCATGGAGAGGAAACCTTTGAAAAAGTAATGGGAATGGTGGATTATGCGAGAAAAGAGATTAACCAGATAGGTGATTATTATGCATATTCAAAAGAGCTGATAAATGGCGATTCCATTTATGATTTTGATGTAACAAAGCTGATTGTCAATACCTTACCGGTTGGACTTGCAGGTATAGAAGTGTATGATTTACTTCGTGATGAATATGATATTCAGACAGAATTTGGCGATATCGGCAATTGTCTTGCTTATGTATCGGTTGGAGACCGGCCAAGAGACATTGAGAGACTTGTTAGTGCACTCGCAGAAATCAGGCGTTTATATAAGAAGGACAGAACAGGTCTTATGACTGCAGAATATATCAATCCCAAAGTTATCTATTCACCGCAGGATGCCTTTTACAGTGAAAAGCAATCGTTACCATTAGAGGAATGTAAGGACATGGTATGTGCCGAATTTGTTATGTGTTATCCACCCGGAATTCCGATTCTTGCGCCAGGTGAGTTGATTACACAGGAGATATTGGATTATATCATTTACGCAAAGGAAAAGGGCTGTTCCATGACAGGACCCGAAGATATGGAGATTAAGCGTTTGAATGTCATGAAGGGCATTCGTTCTGCATCAGTAGGTTCCGATGAGATTCGGAATCTTGGATAAAAATAAGGAGGATAATATGGAGCTGTGGTTTACTGAGAAGCATACAGAGAATGTAAAGTTTTCCATTCAGGTAGATAAACAGATTTATTCCAGTCAGTCGGAGTTTCAGAGAATTGATATTTTTGAATCACCGGAATTTGGCAGATTTCTTACTCTGGATGGTTATATGATGCTGACAGAGAAGGATGAATTTATTTATCATGAAATGATGGTACATGTTCCGATGGCTGTGCATCCTAATGTGAAAAAGGTGCTCGTTATCGGTGGCGGCGATGGAGGAACGGTCAGGGAACTGATACGCTATCCTTTTATTGAAGAAATTGATTTGGTAGAGATTGATGAAGAAGTAGTGGATGCATGTATCAGGTATTTACCTCAGACCGCATGTAGCTTTCAGGATAAAAGAGTTAAGTGTTTTTATGAGGATGGATTAAAGTACATACGAAAGTATGAGAATGTTTATGATTTGATTCTGGTAGATTCTACTGATCCATTTGGACCGGGAGAAGGCTTGTTTACCAAGGAATTCTATGGGAACTGCTTTAAGGCGCTAAAAGAAGACGGCATTATGGTAAACCAGCATGAAAGTCCGTTTTACAAAGAGGATGCCTATGCAATGCAAAGAGCACATAAGAGGATTGTGGAATCCTTCCCGATCAGCAAAGTATATCAGGCACATATTCCAACCTATCCATCCGGTCACTGGCTTTTTGGATTTGCTTCCAAGAAATATCATCCGATTGAAGACCAGCGGGCAGAGGAATGGAAGAGTCTGAACCTAAAGACAAGGTATTATAATGAACAGCTTCATGCAGGTGCATTTGCATTACCGAATTATGTGGAGGAAATGTTAGAACATGTGGAATAGAAATGTAGAAACCTTTCTTGGTTGTGATAAAGAATTTGATGAGGCGAGAATTGTAATATTTGGTGCACCTTTTGACTCAACTACATCCTATAGACCGGGAACGCGGTTTGCCAGCAGAACTATGCGGGCAGAATCTTATGGCCTTGAGACATATAGTCCTTATCAGGATCTGGATTTAGAGGATGCAGCAGTATTTGATGGTGGCGATTTGGAGCTTTGTTTTGGTGATACGAATCTGGCTTTGCAGGATATTACAGACTGTACAGAGAAAATTGTAAGTGCAGGAAAGCTGCCTCTTATGATTGGAGGAGAACATCTGGTAACGTTAGGAGCAGTTCGAAGCGTGGCAAAGCATTATCCTGACTTACATGTGATTCATTTTGATGCACATGCTGATTTAAGGGATGATTATCTTGGTGCGAAGCTTTCCCATGCAACGGTGCTTCATAGGGTGTGGGATATTGTAGGTGATGACAGAATCTATCAGTTTGGAATTCGTAGCGGAGAGCGTGCAGAATTCCAATGGGGAAATGAACACGTACATACACAGAAGTTCAATTTTGAAGGTTTGGAAGAAGTCATAGAGAAGCTTAAGGGAAAGCCGGTTTACTTTACACTTGATTTGGATGTGCTTGATCCATCCGTATTTCCGGGAACAGGAACACCCGAGGCTGGCGGTGTTACCTTTATACAGCTTTTAGAGGCGATATTAAAGGTGGGTGAGCTGAATATCGTAGGATGTGATATCAATGAGCTGTCGCCCTTACTGGATGCCAGTGGAGCATCTACAGCAGTAGCTTTGAAAGTGATGCGGGAGCTTCTGTTAAAGCTTGAGGAACGTTATATCAGATAAGAAGGAGGAAAAGAAAATGGGAAGAGTATTAATTATCGGTTGTGGTGGAGTTGCAAGTGTAGCAATCCATAAATGCTGTCAGAATAGTGAAGTATTCGAGGAGATTATGATTGCAAGCAGAACAAAGTCAAAGTGTGATGCATTAAAGGCAAAGCTTGACGGAGGAAAGACAAAAATTGAAACAGCACAGGTAGATGCAGATAATGTGGATGAAGTCATTGCCCTGATTAAGAGCTATAAGCCGGATTTGGTTATGAATATCGCACTTCCATATCAGGATTTGACGATTATGGATGCCTGTCTTGCATGTGGTGTAAACTATATGGATACAGCGAATTATGAGCCGGAGGATATTGAAGAACCGGAGTGGAAGGCCGCCTATGAGAAAAGATGTAAAGAAGAAGGCTTTTCCGCATACTTTGACTATTCTTATCAGTGGGCATATAAGAAAAAGTTTGAAGAAGCAGGCTTAACAGCTCTTCTTGGTTCAGGCTTTGACCCGGGTGTTACGCAGGCTTATTGTGCATATGCTCTAAAGCATGAGTTTGATACGATTGATACGATTGATATTCTTGATTGCAATGGTGGAGACCATGGTTATGCATTTGCAACCAATTTCAACCCTGAGATTAACTTAAGAGAGGTTTCAGCTCCGGGAAGCTATTGGGAAAACGGACACTGGGTAGAGGTTCCTGCTATGAGTATTAAAAGAGAATACAATTTTGATCAGGTAGGACAGAAGGATATGTATCTTCTCCATCATGAGGAAATTGAATCTCTTGCAAAGAATATTCCTGGAGTAAAAAGAATTCGTTTCTTTATGACTTTTGGACAAAGCTATCTGGATCATATGAGATGTCTGGAAGATGTGGGAATGCTTTCAACAACACCGATCAACTATGAAGGTAAGGAAATTGTCCCGATTCAGTTTTTAAAGGCATTATTACCGGATCCTGCAAGCCTGGGACCTCGTACAAAGGGTAAGACCAACATCGGTTGTATTTTTACCGGTAAGAAGGATGGAAAAGAGAAAACCTATTACCTTTATAACGTATGTGACCATCAGGAGTGCTATAAGGAGGTTGGTTCTCAGGCAATCTCATATACCACAGGTGTTCCTGCCATGATCGGTGCCATGATGTTATTAACAGGAAAATGGAATAAGCCGGGAGTTTATACGGTAGAAGAGTTTGATCCTGATCCATATATGGAGGCTTTGAACAGGTGGGGGCTGCCTTGGCAGGAGAGCCATGAACCTGTTTTAGTGGAGTAAGTGAGGTTATTATGAATAAACCAAGTATTTATGAAGAGGTAGCAACTCCCTGTTATATTGTGGATGAGAGCTTATTAAAGCATAATCTGGAAATCCTGCGCCATGTATGTGATGAAACCGGCTGTAAGATATTGCTGGCGCAAAAGGCATTTTCCATGTATTACTTCTATCCGCTCATTGGAAAATATCTGGATGGGGCTACCGCAAGTGGTTTGTACGAAGCAAAGCTTGCCGCAGAGGAGCTTTGCAATAGAGAGATAGAGGATATCAGCGGAAAAAGAAAAAAATGTGAGAATCATATCTTTTCACCTGCATATCTCGAAAAGGATATCGATGAAATACTTTCCATTTGTGACCATCTGGTATTCAATTCTTTTGCTCAGTGGGAGAAGTATAAGGATAAAGCATTAAAGGCAGGAAAAGAATGCGGACTTCGTATTAATCCTGAGTGTTCGACACAAGACCATGCTATCTATGACCCGTGTTCAGCAGGTTCTCGACTTGGTGTTACGCTTGCCAATTTTAGACCAAAGCTGTTGGAAGGTTTATCAGGACTTCATTTTCACTGTCTATGTGAACAGAATGTGGATGCATTGGAAGAAACCTTAGCCGCTGTAGAAGAGAAATTTGGTAAATACTTGTACCAGATGAAATGGCTTAATTTTGGTGGTGGACATCATATCACAAGAGAAGATTATGATGTGGAAAAGTTAATCGAGATAATCAAAAGGATTCAGAATCAATATAAAGTTCAGGTTTATTTAGAACCGGGTGAGGCGGTAGCCTTGAATGCAGGCTTTTTAGTAACAACGGTAGAGGAAATTGTTGATAATGAAAAGCAGATTGCAATCCTTGATACCTCAGCAGCCTGCCATATGCCGGATGTTATTGAGATGCCTTATCGCCCACCTTTGCTTGATTCCGGTGAAGCAGGTGAGAAGCCGTATACTTATATACTTGGCGGTCCGACCTGCCTTGCGGGTGATGTCATTGGCGAATATTCCTTTGACCAGCCATTAAAGATAGGGGATAGACTTGTCTTCGGGGATATGGCAATTTATTCCATGGTAAAGAATAATACCTTTAATGGAATGCCTTTACCCGATATCATTGCACTTCATGAGGATGGAAGCTATCGGGTAGTAAAACACTTTGGGTATGAAGACTTTAAGACAAGGCTTTAGTAAGGGGAGAAAAACAATGAATATATTGGAAAATAGTGAGGGTTATCGTCTAGGCGGAAGAAGCAGTTGGCAAAATGGAATTCTGTATCTGGCATATTCTGCATCCTATATTGAATTTTGCTGTGAAGGAAGCTGTAAGATAACGGCAGAACTTATATCTGACGGCATACCGGAGGGGAAAGAGTTCACAGCATGGGCGGCTGTATTTGTAAATGATGAAGAACAGCCAGGCAAACGCTTTGTGGTGAAAAAGGGAAGTAATCTATATGTTTTGTATGAAGGCTCGAAGCAGGAAAAGGTAAAAATCAGGCTGATGAAATATTCGGAAGCTGCATTTTCTTCTTTAGGTATTGTGAAGATTGATGTGGAAGGAGGAAAACTCCTTTCACCGCCAAAAGCACCAGAGAAACTTATACAGTTTATCGGTGACTCCATTACCTGTGGTTATGGTATTGAGGGAAAGGTAGAAGTTGATGTATTCAATACTGCACAGGAGAATCCATGGAATGCTTATGCCTGCCAGACAGCAAGAAGCTTACATATGGATTTTGAGTTAGTAAGCTGGAGTGGCAATGGCATTATCAGTCATTATGTGGATGAATGGATAAATGAACCAAGACATGACAGTCCATGGATGCCGGAGTTATACTCCTATAGTGACAGAGCATTAGAGGAGAGCCGTTTGGGAATACCAGAAGAAGACCTTACTGTCTGGAAAGAAGAAAAGGAACCGGATATCATTGTAGTGCATCTGGGTACGAACGATGGAAGCTATACGAGATTCATAGAAGAGAGGAATGCAGCATTTGTGCAAGGATATGTGTCATTTCTAAAGCAGATCAGGCAGCTCCATGAAAAAGCACCAATTATTTGTATGCTTGGTGTTATGCGTCAGGAATTGAATGATCAGGTAGCAAAAGCAGTAGCATTAACCAGACAGCAGGGAGACAGAAATGTTTATTTTCTTGAAGTTCCGCTTGCAAGAGAGTGGGATGGACTTGGTACCGACTATCATCCAAGTCTCAGAACCCATGAGAAAATGGCAGAATTACTCACACAGTATATACATTTTATTGCAGAATAGAAATATAAAAAGAGCTTCCGCAGGAAAGAAAGCCATGCGGAAGCTCTTGCTATATACACATATTTATTTGTTCATAAGAACTTCTTCAACCAGTTCTACAGCATCCATGATGCAGTCCGGGCAGGAGCGTAATACCTTCCCTGTTTCAATACCCTTTAAATCCTTACAAAGTGTAGCACCATTTTTTTCAAGGAATTTCTGATGTATTTCTTTGGAAAGAGCATAGGTAGAAGCCTTTGTAGGAGGATTCGTGATCACACCGGAGCTGTTTACAAAGCCGGCAGCCATAACAGCTCCTGAGATAGCGCCACAGGTTCCAT
This sequence comes from Lachnospiraceae bacterium, assembly GCA_022788085.1. Taxonomy (GTDB): domain Bacteria; phylum Bacillota; class Clostridia; order Lachnospirales; family Lachnospiraceae; genus COE1. The sequence continues at coordinate 556 of JALEWA010000040.1, read as the reverse complement.
TTGTGCAACCCATACCAAGCCCAAAGCCTTCACCAGCTTTGAAAAGCACATCTTCAGGTACATTCAGTTCTTTGCTAAAAGCGCAGGCAACTGCCTGACAGCAGTTATAGCCTTTATCATGATTTGCAATTGCAAGCTCTTTTTTTGTCATATGCGTCTCCTTTTCTCGATAGAGATACAAAATTAATATTCACAAGCTTCTTCTTCACCATTTAATACACGAAGAGCACCCTGTGCAAGTGCAAGCAGCTCGTCTTCGCCGGCATAAATAACAAAGTCAGCAATCCATCCGCACATCTTCTGTAATGTGTCACAGGTAATCTTGTTATAAGCAATACCACCTGTAAGGATAATCTTATCTACCTTACCTTCCAGAACACAAGCCATAGAACCGATATCCTTTGCAACCTGATAATGGAATGCATCTAATACCATCTTTGCTTCTTCATCGCCGGAAGTTGCTCTCTGAGTAACAGTACGGGCATCGTTTGTACCAAGGTAAGCATTGAAACCACCATTTCCAACTAACTTCTTGTATACTTCCTTTTCAGAATAT
>JALEWA010000037.1 GCA_022788085.1 Lachnospiraceae bacterium | reverse complement strand
ATTATTGGAGTGATGCAAGTGAGCATTATAAGCCCAATAATATTACCAGTCAGTATTTAAGTATGATATATAGTGAAGATACCGTTGTAAAGCAGGTATTGGCAGGGCATTTGCATGCATCCTGGGATGGTATGATATCCGAGCAGGTGCCGCAGCATATTTTTGCACCGGCATTTACCGGAAACATTGGCATTATTCATATTGTGCCTGCAGAGTAACAGCATTTTAATGGAATAAGAAACTCCAGTGAAATTATGACATATAATAATAAAAAAATATGGCGGTTATTTTATGCAAAATGCAACACCAGGTTCATTCTTTATTGATATTCTACGAAAGGGAAATCCGGATGCAGTCGCATGGATAAAAGGCAATCAGGATAATCCAAGGTTAAGCGGAGTTGTGCGTTTCTTTACGACACCATATGAAGGCGTTTTGATTGAGGCGGAGATGTTTGGACTACCTAATATTGGGGAACCAAAATCTTCGAATTTTTATGGCATGCACATCCATGAATATGGCAATTGTATGCAACCTTTTGACCAGGCAGGAGAACATTACAGCAAGGAACCTGCAATGCACCCACAACATACAGGCGACATGCTTCCACTTCTTGGAAATCAGGGTTATGCCTGGACTTCATTTTATGATAAGCGATTTAAAATACCGGAAATTATCGGAAGAAGTGTAATCATTCACGCCATGCCGGATGATTTTATGACACAGCCGTCAGGTGCTTCCGGTGTGAGGATAGGTTGTGGTGTGATCCGATGAAGAAGGAGAAGGAAGAAACAAATGAAGTTTCTTCCTTTTTTTACTTTATTCGTGTTATACTACTAATGCTAAAGAAATAGAGAAAAAGGCGGGAGCAGTTATGACAATCAGAGACTATTTAAAGGATAATAAGCTTATTACCGATGGTTCCTTTGGAACTTATTTTACGGATAGATTTAATACAGATGAGATGCCGGAGCTTGCCAATACCCGGCATGGAGAGTGGGTAGAAGAGATTCATAAGGCATACATAGAGGCAGGAGCGAGACTGATCAGGACGAATACATTTGCAGCAAATACCGTATTGCTGGATGCTGATATGGAAACCGTACAGGAAAACATTAAGAAAGCCGTTTCTCATGCAAAGAAGGTAGTAGAAGGTTCTGAACAGATCTTTATTGCCGGAGACATTGGTCCGATTCCAAAGACAGGCATGATGGAAGAAGGTGCCTTGGAGGAACAGTACTATGAGCTTGCAAATACCTTTATTAAGGAAGGAATAGACATTCTGACCTTTGAGACCTTTGCCGACATGGAGCATATCTTGCCGGCTATTCGAAGAATTAAAGAAGAAAATGACATTTTTGTCATGGTACAGTTTTCAGTCAATCAGTTTGGCTATACGAATGCCGGATTGAGTGCAAGGAGGCTACTCACAGATGCACTAAAAATAGCGGAAATTGATGCGGTAGGATTAAATTGCGGCGTAGGTCCGGGACATATGGAACAGATATTGAATGGGGTATATCCTTATCTGGAGGCAAAGTCAAAATTCCTGATTGCTCTGCCAAATGCCGGTTATCCAAAGCGCATTCAGAATCAACTGCAATTTGCAAATCATCCTGATTATTATGCAGATAAGCTAAGTGCAATGGCAGCAAAGTTTGGACTGGATATCATCGGTGGCTGTTGTGGAACGAATCCTGCTTTTATCAGAGAACTTGTGAAAAAGGCAGATACCAGACAGGCTGTATGGGAAAGCAAATCGGTACATATCGAGCTGAAGACAAAGAAAGTAAGACATCTTGGCTTTTTTGAGGAGGAAGACGGTACGATAAAGAACAAGAAGCTGATTGCCGTAGAGCTTGCACCTCCTGCAGATGCAGATGATGAAAAGCTTTTGGAGGCAGCACATATTTTACAGAAGTCCAATGTGGACGTGCTCACCTTCCCGGATTCTCCTTCCGGAAGAACCAGAATTGATTCTGTTTTAATGGCAGAAAAAGTAAGACGTGAAACTGACATGTGTGTCATGCCACATATCTGTTGCCGTGATAAGAATGCCATAGCGATGCGGTCTCTTTTCCTTGGGGCACATATCAATGATATCAACAATATGCTGATCATTACAGGAGACCCTGTTCCATCTATGGTGCGTGAAACGATAAAGGCAGTATTTAATTTTGATTCGGTAGGCTTAATGAATATAGCAAAGGATATGAATGAGGAAAGCTTTAGCGCCAGCCCGCTTGTCTATGGTGGAGCCATTAATCAGGGACGAAGGAATCTTGATGTTGAGATTAAGAGGGTATTACGCAAGATGGAGGCAGGAGCGCAGTTCTTCTTTACACAGCCTGTTTTCTGCAGGGAGGATGCAGACAGAGTACATAGAATAAAGGAAGAAACAGGTGCAAGGATTTTGTGTGGCATCATGCCATTAATCAGCAGACGCAATGCCATGTTCATGAAGAATGAGATTGCAGGGATTGCTGTTACGGATGAACTGATTGCCCGTTATCCGGAACATGGGACAAGAGAAGAAGGAGAAGCAGTTGGCGTTGCCATAGCAAGAGAGGTTATGGAATATACCCGGGATTTCGTAGATGGATATTATTTTTCCTTCCCATTTAACAGAGTGTATTTGCTGGAGGAAATATTGAAAAAATAAAATTATTCACTCAAAACTATTAAGTCTAACAGGAAAAATCCGATAAACATAATAGAACGGAAATCTAAAAGCATTGTAGGCAGCACATTTTTAGAAAGGAGGAGTCTAAGATGCGTATAGATGCATACAATCAGATTCAACAGATATATGGAAGTAAGAGTATAAAGAAGACAGAGGAAAAGAGGGTTACTTCGTCAAGCTTTAAAGATCAGCTTCTTTTATCCGCAGCCGGAAAGGATGCACAGATTGCAAAACAGGCATTGGCAAGTACACCTGATGTAAGGGAAAGTGTCATCGCTCCGATTAAGGAACAGATTGACAACGGAACTTATGAGGTCAGCACGGATGATTTAGCGGGTAAATTATTAGAGAAGTATAATGGCCTTTTTTAGGATGTGAGGTAATCAGGTGGCTAGTTTATTAGAGAATTTGATAGACATTTTGGACAGGGAGAACACAGAGTACGAAGCTCTTGTTGTGCTCGCTGACCAAAAGACTCCCGCCATAGTAGAGGGAGACGTTGAAAGCCTGGGGAAAATCACGGAAGACGAACAGGAAATCGTGGGCAGAATCCAAAGAATGGAGAAGTCCAGAAGAGAAGTTCTGGCTGATATTGCCAACGTAGTAAACAAGGATGTTGAAACATTGAAACTTATTAATTTGATTCAGATGCTTGGGAAGCGTCCTGACCAACAGCAGCTGCTGATGGATGTGCAGGCAAAGCTCAAGGGTACCATAGACAGATTGCGGGAAGCAAATGACAAGAATCAGATGCTCCTTACTGATGCTCTGGAAATGGTCGGATTCAATCTGAACATGCTTCGAGCCTTGAAATCTGCGCCGCAAACAGCCAATTACACAAAAAGCGCGTACTGTACTGGTAGCCAGCTTGGTATGTTTCATGGAAGTTTCGACGCAAAGCAGTAGAGCTCCACATGAGGTGATACCATGTCATTGTTTAGCGGATTATATGTAGGAAAAAGTGGATTACAATCATCCCAGAATGCGTTAAATACAGTCGCACATAATTTATCGAATATCAATACACCGGGCTATGTAAGACAACAGGTCGCACAGTCCGATATCAATTATAATACAATATCTACGACTCAGGCCATCGCAGATACGCGGATTGGTCAGGGTGTCCAATATTCCGAATGCAGACATATCAGGGATGAATTCCTTGATAAGATGTATCGTTCGGAGTCAGGAAGGTCTGATTTCTATGAGACCTCATATTCAGCTATTTTGGAAATTGAAGACATATTAGGTGAGCTCGACGGCGCTGCTTTCAAGGATTCTGTAGAAGGACTTTGGACAGCGATGGAGGAGCTTTCTAAGAGTCCGAATGATTCAACCTATATGACCTTGCTCGTATCAAAATGCGCTATTTTTGCAGAGAATGCAACGGCCGTTTACAAATCCATGAACGAGTATCAGAACAATCTGAATCTGCAGGTAAAAGACATCGTGGATGAGATGAATGAAATCGGTGAGCGAATCGTATGGCTCAATGATGAGATTGCAAAGATTGAGGTCGGAGGTCAGGAACACGCCAATGACTTAAGAGATGAAAGAGACCTGCTTATAGATACACTTTCAGGCTTTGGCAATGTTTCCTATGATGAGGATATCTATGGAAGAGTAAGCATCCGGTTCAACGAAACTGACTTTGTAACAGATTATAATTATTATAAGATTGGATTGAAACAGGATCTCGATACAGGGTTCTATACCCCATATTGGGAACAGAATGTAAAGTGGTCAACAGATGAAGACGGAGAAAAGATACCGGATTATTCCGGAGCATATCTTTTCCGGGCATCAGAAATTATCTCTACAGACAGGGATACCGATATCGGATCATTAAGAGCACTTCTTCTTGCAAGAGGTGACCACGTTGCAAACTATACCGATATGGAATTAGGGCAGATGACAGATATTAAGCTGGAATGCCTTGATATCACAATGAACCAGTATAATGAAGAGTATGGAATGCAGTATTATAATGATTTTATTGCAAATTCTATCATGATGAATGTTCAGGCTGAATTCGACAACCTGGTGCATGGAATCGTGACAAAGATAAATGATGTTCTCGCAGAGTGCTGTGATCCGGCAAGCGGATATCTTTGTAATGATGATGGGACACCGATGCAGATGTTCTTAAAGGCAATGGATGAACCTTATGAGGAGGTCGTTTATACCGATCAGCAGGCAGAGAATGCCATCGCAAATGGGGAGAAGCTGTATCAGATATACAATGAAGACGGCAGTGCTATGACAGGATATTACTGGAAGTACAAGGAAGAAGATCCACAGATTACACAGACACTTTACAACTGTGCAAATCTCCAGATTAATCAGGAACTGGTACAGACTCCGACTAAGCTCGGATTCAAGAAGGAAGATGATTCGGCAGATTATAATCTTGGAGAATCCTTTATTAAGGCATTTGAGGATGCAACGCTTTATCTGAATCCGCTTGCAACAAAGCCCAGCAGCTACCAGAACTGTTATACAGAGATTGTCAATCAGGTAGGAATCATGGGAAGCGTTTTCAAGGGGAAGTATGAATACCAGCAGTTGTCAACACAGCAGATAGATTCCAACAGGCAATCAGTAATCGGTGTATCTTCAGATGAAGAACTGGAACACATGATTATGTATCAGAATTCATATAACGCAGCCAGCAGGTACATCAATGTATTGAATACATTAATGGATTCCGTATTAAGCATGGCACAGTAAAAGGAAGACTTTAACCAGGAGGAATACATATGCCATCTACGTTTTTAGGATTAAATACAGCGTATACAGGTCTTGTAGCATCAAATGCCGCCCTGAATACAACAGCAAATAATATTGCCAATATTGAAACAGAAGGTTTTTCCAGACAGGTAGTTAACCAGGGAGCAGCGGATGCCATCAGAACTTATACAAGCTATGGCTGTGTAGGTACCGGAGTTGATATCTATGGCGCAGAAAGAGTCAGGGATGTTTTCTATGATGTCAAGTATTGGAACAATAATTCAAAGCTTGGCGAATATGATAAGAAGCAGTATTATGCAGGAATTATTGAAAATTATCTGGATAATACACAGACAACAAAAGGCTTTACAGCTATCTTCGATGAAATGGATGCGGCACTGCAGTCATTATCCAATAATACAGGCAATACAAACTATGCATTGGATTTCATTGGAAAAGCAGGAAACCTCTGTGAATATTTCAACCTGCTTTATAATAATTTCCAATCGATGCAGAATGATGTAAACGATGAAATAAAGATAAAGGTGGACGAAATCAACAGTATCTCATCTGAGATTGCTACCTTGAATAAAGAAATCAACATTATTGAGAGAGACGGTACAAGCATGGCAAATGAGCTTCGTGATAAGAGAGATCTGCTTGTAGACCAGCTTTCCGCAGTGGTTGATGTTTCCGTAGAGGAACAGCCTGTTATGGATGACCGGACAGGTCTTCAGACAGGAATGAATAATTATATCGTTAAGATTGCAGGAGGACAGACACTGGTTAACGGATATTCATACCGTGAGCTGGAATGTGTACCGCGTGAATCGCATCAGCAGGTCAATCAGAACGATCATGAAGGTCTGTATGATATCTATTGGAAGGATACAGGAGATGAGTTCGGAGTCTATGCTAATTCCACTCAGGGTGAATTAAAAGGACTTTTCGAAATGAGAGACGGAAATAATGATGAAGCCTTTCATGGAAGAGTAGCACAGGTAGATCCAAGTGCCCAGACAGTAAAGATTCAGGTAACAGATGATTATCTGATGGATATATCAAAGAGTACGCTTCCACTCACAAATGGCCAGATAACGGTAGGTGGTGATACCTATTATTATGATAAATGGACCTTTGAGAAGACAGATACAGGAGAATGCTACTATACCTTTGAACTGATTCAGGATGAAACAAAGAACCCTGAAAGAATCGGAACAGACAAGGCAAGTCAGCTTGCCAAGGTAGGTGAGCAGGTAGATTATCAGGGTATCCCATATTATCTCGAACAGATGAATGAATGGGTTAGAGATTATGTATCTGCTTTTAATGCAATCTATGGAGTCGATGGAGCAACAGACTATTATGCGGAAGACAGGAGCGGTGCTAACTTCTTTACCGGCGACAACAAGCTTACCGGTGAGCAGTATGTACTGGATGTGAAATTGGGTACGGATCGGTACGACTCCTCACAGGACGGATACTTCTGCCTGACAGCAGGTAACTTTAATATTGTAAAGTCGATTGAGAATGATCCTTCTACGTTAGCAACGCATACCGTAGAAACAGGTGGTGTATCAAAATACGACATCGTAGAAAACTTAATTGGTCTGGCAGTTGATAAGGAAAAGATGCAGTTTAGAGGCTGCAAAGCAGAAGATTTCCTCGTTTGTCTGATGGGAGATGCGGCATTAAATGCAAATAGTGCAAATACCTTCCAGGGAATCTACATGGACATCGAGCAGACAATTTCCAATAACAGATTTTCCATCAGCGGTGTAGATGCGGATGAAGAAGCTGCAAATATGATTAAGTTCCAGAATGCATATAACCTTTCAAGTAAGATGATATCCGTCTTATGCGAAGTTTATGACAAGCTCATTCAGGAGACAGGAGTCTAGGAGGTAACAACTTATGGCAATGAGAATAACGACTAAGATGATGCAGAGCACATCCTTGAATAACCTGAATACAAATAAATCATTACAGGAAAAGCTTACGACACAGCTTTCCACCATGAAGAAGATCACAAGACCTTCTGATGATCCTGTTATTGCAATCAGGGCTTTAAAACTAAATTCCTCCCTGAGTAAGATCGATCAGTATTATGAGAAAAATACAGAGGATGCAGAAAGCTGGCTGAAGCTCACAGAGTCTGCCATTAAGACAACCAACCAGATTCTTACCGATATGAGAAGTTATATCGTACAGGCTGCCAATGGCCCACTGGAGGAAAAAGACCGTAAGGCAATTATCGAGAACCTTTCTAATTTTGAGAAGGAAATCTATGCAACAGGAAATGCCGACAGTGCCGGAAGAAGTATTTTTACCGGTTACCGTACAGACCTTCCGCTTACCTTTAAAGAGGACAAGGAAGAGCGATATACGATTACAGAGCAGAGAACAAACAGCATTCTCGATACAGCTACCTTTGTAAGAACAGGTGACTTGTCTTCAATTAATGATGGTAACTTCATGACAAAGGAAACAACAGAGTATCAGGTTGATACGTATGAGATTCCAAGAATACGTCTTGCCTATTCCGATATTGACATTAAGCAGGATGCCGCATCTTCAACCTCATATAGTGCCTATATTAATGTAAGTTATCTGCAGGAAGCGAAGACAGATACGGTTAACCAGAATGTAGCGGTATCTACATCCTCTTATTCAGCATAT
>JALEWA010000032.1 GCA_022788085.1 Lachnospiraceae bacterium | reverse complement strand
GTACCTTCAATTACCTCTCCTGTATGAATAGTTTTTAATGATTCTTCTAACATTTGTTCAAAAGTTAATTCTGACATAATTTTGAACCTCCTCAATTATTTTGTTTGGGGTAGAAGCCCCCGCTGTGATGCCCACTAGTTCTACAGAATTAGGTAATTCTAATTGCAGGTTTTCCAGTGTCTGTATATAGTAAGTATTCTCACATTCGCTTTTGCAAAGCTCATAAAGCTTACGCGTATTGGAACTATGAGTACCACCTATCACGATCATAGCGTCAACTTTAGCTGCAAGCTCACTTGCTTCCTTCTGACGCTCTTCTGTTGCATTGCAAATAGTATTCGCAACAATTATATCATAACCTTTTTTTTGAAAAATTTCAACTAATTCTTTAAATTTCTTGTAGTTAAATGTCGTTTGTGATACGATACATAACTTTTCGTCTTCTTTTGCTTTGAAATTCTCGGCTTCCTCCTGAGATTCTATTACAACTGCCGTAGTTTTTGACCAGCCTTTAATTCCTTCTACTTCCGGATGCCCGTTATTTCCTACTATAATGATTCTACGTCCTTCTTCGCTTTCCTTTTGGACGATATTATGAATTCGTTTTACAAAAGGACAGGTCGCATCTATGCACTCAAGTCCTTTTTCTTCTATCAAGTCATAAATTTCCTTTGGAACACCATGGGAACGTATTACAACACTTCCTTCGGAAAGTGCTTTCAGTTCTTCCTTACTTTCAAGAACTTTTACACCTTTTTTTTCAAGATCCTTTACCACCTCTTCATTATGAATAATTGGACCATATGTGTAAATCTTCTTTCCTTTTTCTGTCTGTTCATATACTTTATCCACAGCACGTTTTACACCAAAGCAGAACCCTGATGACTTTGCCAGTATCACTTCCACAAAACGACCTCAACTTTCTTATTCTTTAACCATGCAATATCCTCATAGTTACCTTATTTTTACTTGCACAATGCAATAATTGCATCTGCTACTTCTTCAATTGTCATATCAGACGAATCTAACAGAGTAGCATCCTCGGCCTGTCTTAATGGTGATATATCACGATGCATATCACGATAATCTCTCTCTATGATATCCTTTTCTATTACATCGAGATTACACTCTTCTCCCTTAGCCTTAAGCTCCTCATATCTTCTTATAGCCCTTACTCTGCTGCTTGCAGTCAGATATACCTTTACATTGGCATTAGGGAGCACACATGTTCCAATATCTCTTCCATCCATTACAACATTCTCCTTATCTGCCAAGGCTCTCTGCAGTTCAACAAGTTTTTCCCTGACATCCTTATTAACACTGCTTGAAGAAGCCATTCTTCCAACCTCTTCTGTTCGAATCAGCCCATTTACATTTCTGCCGTTAAGCCATACAATCTGCTCACCATTCTCATAAGAAATTGTAACATCTACATGTTTGCTTGCGGCACTTATTTTTTCCTGTTCATCAGCACCAATTCCTGATTCAAGGAAAAATAGTGCCATAGCTCGATACATTGCTCCTGTATCTACATAAATATAATTTTTCTTTTTTGCAATCAACTTTGCTATTGTACTTTTTCCAGCTCCAGCCGGACCATCAATTGCAATACTGTAACTCATATTTCTACACACCTTTCTATTACTCGTATTATGCTCCTTTCCAGATAAATGTTCTATCTGAAAAGTTTTATTTTTCTGCCTTGTCTGCCGCGCTTATTCCTGCAAGATAACCTGTCGACCATGCAATCTGCAGATTAAAGCCACCTGTAAGTGCATCAAGATCCAGCACTTCACCGGCAAAATACAGCCCTTTTACAAGCTTGGACTCCATCGATGACGGACTTATCTCAGACACATCGACACCACCTTTTGTAACAATGGCTTCATTGTAATCTCTTAGACCCGTAATCGTCAACTCCATATGCTTAATGACTTCAACAAAACATTCTCTTTCTTCCTTTGTAATCTCATTCACCTTTTTATCCGGATTAATCTTAGCTAACATTGGTATAATCGGTAATAGTTTTGCCGGAAATAGTGAAGTAATTGCATTCTTAAACTGCTTATTCTTATTCTCATCAAATTCTCTTAATATTCTCTTGTCCAATTGCTCTCTGGATAATGCCGGCTTCAAATCAATGTATAATTTTGCTTGCTTCCCTTTTGCCTTATGCACATAATAACTGCTTGCACTCAGGATAAGCGGTCCACTTACACCATAATGAGTGAACAACATCTCACCAAAATCGGAATATATTTTTTTCCCTTCCACCTCGACAGTTGCTGTCACATTACGAAGTGATAATCCTTGCAGCTCCTTACACCAATCCTCTTCTACTTGAAATGGTACCAGTGCAGGTGAAAGCTCTGTTATAGAATGTCCACATTCCTTTGCGAAACGATATCCATCACCGGTTGAGCCTGTTAACACATATGAGATTCCTCCTGTTGCAACGATTACTCTTTGCGCAGAAATAATCTCTCCTTTTTTTAACTTTACTCCAATGACAACAGCTGTTTGCTTTTTCTTATTTTTATTTGTTTTTTTCTTTTTATACTTATCGTTCGGCTCTTGTTCCTTCGTATCTTCTTGTTGATTTTTCTCTTCTTCCAGTTTCTGTGTCAGAATAGAATCCACTTCTCTGTTTAATAACAGTTCCACTCCTGAAAGCTTCATCTGAGCATCCAGCGCTTTGATAATATCAGAGCTATGATCAGATTCTGGAAATACCCTCTGACCACGTTCAATTTTCAGCTTACAACCGGCATTTTCAAAGAAGTGCATAACCGCCTGATTATCAAAGCCATAAATTGCACTATATAAAAATTTATCATGCTCCATCACATTAGAAAACAGATCTTCTATTTCACAGGCATTGGTTACATTACATCTTCCCTTACCTGTAATAAAGAGCTTCTTTCCTATTTTTTCATTTTTCTCTAGCAAAGTAACCTGATGTCCAGCCTTTGCTGCCACAATGGCTGCCATCATACCTGCAGGACCGGCTCCTATAACTACTATATCATTCACTTATTTCTGTTCCCTTTCTCTTTGCAATGGTGTACTCAAGGTTGTCTCATCAATAAAATTGATTTCATCTTTTAAATAAACCTGATAGTTATCCCATACATCCTCTAATGTTTCAAGGTTTTTTCTCACATCATCCGGTCTCTTCAGGCAAAGTGCCACCACTAATGCATTAATCAGGCTAAGTGGAGCTGCAAGCGAATCCACTATAGAAACCATCTCGCTCTTTGCCATCAAATTACAGGAAGAATAGAGACACATTGGTGAGTGAATCGTATCGGTAATCGAAATTACCTTCGCATTTCTATCGTTTGCAAATTCCATTGCTTTCAAAGTTCTCATAGAATATCTTGGGAAACTGATTCCAATCATGGCATCCTTTTCGTCAATTCGAATCATCTGTTCAAAAATTTCTGAAGTGCTTGTTGATGCAAGCAATATTACATTTCCTCTTATCATATTTAAATAGAAATACAAAAATCTTGCCAGCGGTTCACAGCTTCTTATACCTATAATGTATATATGTTCTGCATTCAAAACCGTTTCCACAGCCGTTTCAAATGCCTGCGGATCTACATGCTCTATCGTATCACTAATATTTTCCATATCTGTTGTAAGAACGGAAGTAAGAATCTCTGACTGTGTGCTCTTACCATATTTGGCTCCGATTTTCTGTACAGAATTCAATTTATTCTTAACCCATTCTGCCAATGCTTCCTGAAATTCAGGATATCCCTCATAGCCAAGACAATATGCAAAGCGCACAACAGTCGATTCACTAATTCCAACAGTTGAACCAAGCTTAGCTGCTGTCATAAAGGCTGCCTGCTCATAATGATCTAATATAAAAGTTGCCACCTTTTTATGGCTCTTACTCATTTTTTGAAATCTATCATTGATTCTGGATATGGTATCATTTCTATAATCCATTCAATGCCTCCGGTTTACTCGTTGTTATCTGTGTTTTCTGATATTTTTAGTTATGAACAGCTTTTAAAAATATCTCCCAATAAATCAATTGTTTCCTCTTGTGTCAAATCATAATCACCTGTCAATACCATACAGGCACAACCATGGATAAAAATCCACATTTTCATAAATAAACCACTTGGATTCTGGCATCCAAGAGCAGCAGCCTTATTAATTTCCTTACTAACTGCTCCGACTTTTCCATTCAGCAACTCGTAAAGGCTCTTATCACCTCTGTTATCTGATAAAAACAATAACTGGAACAGTTTGCTTTCTTCTTTTGCAAAATTTATATATGCAAGCCCCAAATGGATAAATGGCGTTTCCACATCAGACTTGAAATTTTCATAATAATCAGAGAAACCATCCATCGCTTTCTGATGGATTTCTCCATATAATTCATTCATATTGGCATATACTCTGAATATCGGTTGCGTAGAACATCCTATCTTTGCAGCCAATTTTCTGGCTGTTACATTTTCCATTCCTTCTTCTTTGGTCAACGCTAAAGCCGTATCCAAAATCATATCCTTTGTAACCGATTCTTTCCTTGCCATAATTCCAACCATGCCTTTCCGCGTCTGCCATACAATGAATTTCACTGGCAGACAATTACACCTTTGTATTACTATAAAATGGGATTGCTACTTTTCGAGTGCACTCCCATTCTATAAAAATCAGTATCGGACAGGAAATTACCATCCGATACTGATCCTAAACTGCACACATAACATTTCATATGCAACATAAATTTAAAACTTAAACTGGATATGCTCCATTCTTTGTATCAGCCTGAGTCATATCAACCTTTTCCTGCTGAGCCTGACGATACTTAAAGAAATCGACAGCAACCTGTGGGAATAACGCATAAGATAAAACATCTTCATCCTGCTGCTTCCACTCTTTCATTTCCTCTTCAATCTTCTTTAACTCGTTCGGAAGCTTATCAGCAGGACGACATGTAATAATGTTTTCTTTCTCTTCTGCTGAAAGAACCTTATCCTGTACTTCCTTATTAAATGGCTTAACAGTCTGACCATACTCACCACGTAATACAGCCTTTGTTTCCTTTGTAGCCATCTTGTATCTTTCACCCATCAATACGTTAAATACAGCCTGTGTACCAACAATCTGTGAAGAAGGTGTAACAAGAGGTGGCTCACCAAGGTCTTTACGCACTCTTGGAATTTCCTGAAGTACATCATAGTACTTATCTTCTGCATTCTGTTCCTTCAACTGGCTTACCATGTTAGATAACATACCACCTGGTACCTGATACATTAATGTCTTAATATCAACACCAAGGACCTTTGGATTCAGTAATCCTGACTTGAGGCATTCTTCTCTGTAAGGTCTGAAATGCTCTGCAATCTGAGCAAGCAAGTTCTGATCCAAACCTGTATCATAAGGTGTTCCCTTGAAGGTTTCTACCATAACCTCTGTTGCAGGCTGTGATGTACCAAGTGCAAATGGGGAAATTGCACAGTCGATGACATCAACACCGGCTTCAACAGCCTTTAAATATGTCATGGAAGCAACACCTGATGTATAGTGTGTATGAAGCTGGATAGGAAGCTTTGTAGCGGATTTCATAGCCTTTACTAATTCCTCAGCCTTGTAAGGAACTAACAGACCAGCCATATCCTTGATACAGATAGAATCTGCACCCATCTCTTCAATGTCCTTTGCCATCTTCATCCAATAATCTAATGTGTAAGCATCACCTAATGTATAAGAAAGAGCAATTTGTGCTTCTCCTCTTCCTTCTCTCTGCTTGATAGCATTTGCTGCCTTAACTGCACACTCTAAGTTACGAAGATCGTTAAAGCAGTCAAAGATTCTGATGATGTCGATACCATTTGCAATAGACTTCTCAACGAACTCTGTTACAACGTCATCTGCGTAATGACGATATCCTAAGATATTCTGTCCTCTGAAAAGCATCTGAAGCTTTGTATTTTTAACCTTATCTCTAATTTTTCTTAATCTTTCCCATGGATCTTCCTTTAAGAAACGTAAGGATGCATCAAATGTTGCACCACCCCAGCACTCTAAAGAATGATATCCAACTTTATCCATAGTTTCAAGAATAGGGAGCATAAGCTCAAGTGGCATTCTTGTTGCTATTAAAGACTGATGGGCATCACGAAGAACTGTTTCTGTGATTCCAACAGGTTTCTTAACTATTTCTGACATTACCTTTTCCTCCTAGAAATGATTTATATGATAAGCTGTGCAATTCGTAAATCCTTCGGATTTACTTCATCGCGCTCTGCGCTCTATGAATACAGTTTTAAATACATATCTGTTCATGCAAGCATGACATCTATGTATTTAAACTGCATTCGCACAGCTTTAGAATACACCGAAAATCGCCATAAATGTTCCGGCTGCTACTGCAGTACCAATAACCCCGGCTACATTTGGTCCCATCGCATGCATGAGCAGGAAGTTAGTTGGATCTGCTTCCGCACCAACCTTCTGTGATACTCTTGCTGCCATAGGAACGGCAGATACACCGGCAGAACCAATCAGTGGATTAACCTTACCATGTGTCAGTACACACATCAGCTTGCCGAATAATACACCTGCAGCTGTACCAAAGCCAAATGCTATAAGTCCTAAAACAACGATTTTAATCGTTCCCATGTTCAAGAATGCTTCTGCACTTGTTGTAGCTCCTACTGATGTACCAAGTAAGATTACTACGATGTACATTAATGCATTAGAAGCTGTGTCTGTAAGCTGTCTGACAACACCTGATTCTCTAAAGAGATTACCTAACATAAGCATACCAACAAGTGGAGCTGTTGTAGGAAGAATCAAACATACAACGATAGTAACAATGATTGGGAAAAGAATCTTCTCCAGTTTTGATACAGGACGAAGCTGTCCCATCTTAATCTTTCTTTCCTTCTCTGTTGTAAGCAGCTTCATAATAGGTGGCTGAATAATAGGAACCAGTGACATATAAGAATATGCTGCTACAGCAATAGGTCCTAATAATGCAGTCTGTCCAAGCTTACCTGCAAGGAAGATAGAAGTAGGGCCGTCAGCGCCACCAATAATGGAAACTGCTGCTGCTGCCTTGTCATTAAATCCAAGTGCAATTGCTCCGAAGTATGCCGCAAAAATACCAAACTGAGCTGCAGCACCAAGCAAGAAACTCTTAGGATTAGCAATCAACGGACCAAAGTCTGTCATGGCACCAACACCCATGAAAATCAAAGACGGCAGGATTGCCCACTCATCCAGTAAATAGAAATAATACAGTAAACCGCCGGGGGTTCCATCTGCACCAATCGGTGCCATGATGTCAGGATAGATATTAACCAGCAGCATACCAAATGCTATCGGAGTCAGAAGCAATGGTTCGAACCCTTTTGCGATAGCAAGATAAAGGAATACACATGCTACAACAATCATGATGATATTGCCACCAGTCAGGTTAAAAAACGCTGTCTGATGAATCAGATTGTCTAACGTAGTTGCTATATATGACATTTTGTTGACCTCCTATTGTATTTGCTCATAATATTAATTCTTCATCAATATTACGAAATTGTACCATTACTTGTACTTAGTTTAATGTTGCAAGTAAAGCACCTGCTTCAACAGGATCACCAACTGCTACGTCAATACTGGCTACGGTACCATCTTCCGGAGCAACAACAGGGATTTCCATCTTCATAGCTTCAAGAATAACAACAGCGTCACCCTTCTTTACAGCCTGTCCAACACTGGCTTCTACCTTAAATACCTTACCTGCTGCACCAGCTTCTACCTTAATGCTTCCTGCACCGGCTGCTGCCTTAGGTGCTGCTGCTTTTGGTGCTGCCTTAGGTGCTGCCTTTGGAGCTGCTGCTACTGGAGCTGCGCCTGTGGAAGCGCCTTCTTCTACTACTACATCATATACGTTGCCGTTAACGGTAATTGTATAATTCTTCATTTTATTATCCTCCTAAAATAAACACATCATCTATTGCAATTTGCAAAGGCTCTTATGCTCTCTGCCATTTCTTTGTATTAGCTCTCTTAATACTTCTTACCTGGAATCCATCTGTTGATGTTCCTTCATAAGCAGCAATTGCTGCTGCGATAACTGCTACAAGCTCTGTATCATCTGCAAGCTCTTCCTCTTCTTCCACAACAGTTGCCTGCACTGGAGCTGGTGTCGGAGCCGTTTCCTTCTTGGCAAACTTTGCCTGAATCTTTGGAATGAAGCCAAAGCATGCAATAATCAAACTAATCAGAATCAATACGATAAATACCGTTCCCATTCCGATTAAGGTATTTAATCCGGCTCTTCCCATCAATTCGCTTATGCTTTCGTTCAAGTTAAGTGTACAAGCAGTCATGACAAGATAGATATCATTTGTAAAAATAAGTTCCACCGAACCATTTGCCTTTTCACCCGTAACAGGGACTGTTACAATAATGGTATCATCATCCACAACAGAAGTAGCATCACCTATCTCTGTAATTGCTCCCATTGTCTCTAAGCCTGACTCAAAGGAAGTAAACGCACTACGGATTCCTTTTCCTTCACACTGGAAAGAAGAGTCACCGGAATACTGTGCATAAGTAGATGCATATACATCACCTAATTCAATATTATTATAATTTGCCAGTATCTCATCTACATTGCCACTCTGTACAAGGGCATTTGTCATATCGATTACTATCGGAGCCTTTTCTTCTGCCGCAGCAATTTTATTCTGCTGCATCTGGCTTAAAGATTCCTCTGAACCACATGCTGTCAATCCGAGAACACAGGTAAGCATTAATAATGTTTTTAAGAATTTTTTCATATTAACGTTCACCCTTTCTTAGACCGTACCATGCTTCTTAGACGGACGATCTTCTCTTTTTGTAAATAACATTTCGAATGCACCAATTACATACTTTCTTGTATCAGCTGCTTCGATAATCTGGTCTACATATCCTCTCTTAGCTGCACCTGTTGCACTTGTCTGAAGTGCTGCATATTCGGCTGCCTTTTCTTTGATAACATCAGCACCCTGACCCTCATACATAATCTTAGCTGCAAGTGTTGCATCCATAGAGCCAATTTCTGCATCCGGCCAGCAAATAGTAATATCTGCACCAATTGCCTTGGAATTCATTGCTACATAAGCGCTTCCATATGCCTTGCCGATAATTACATTCACCTTAGGTACGGTAGCGTTTGCGAATGCATATGTAAGCTTTGCTACTGCTTTCGCAATCTTCTTCTCGCTGCAAACGGTTGCCTCATATCCCTTTACGTTTGTTAATGATAATACAGGAATATTGAATGCATCACAGAAATTAACAAAATCTGCTGCTTTCTCACATCCCTTAGCAGTCAATACTGCATCGAACTTATCAGTAACTTCACCCTCTGCACTGTAAACCTCTGTACGGTTTGCAACACATCCAACAGTTACACCATTTAACTTAATAAAGCCTGTTACCATTTCTTTTGCATAATTTTCTTTTAATTCAAAGAAAATGCTGTTATCTGCAATAGTGGAAAGTGCGATAGAAGTATCACCCACACAATTTGCAAGGTCTGCACACACTCTATTTAAATCATCTGTGCACTCTTCATAAGAAGCGTCATCTTCATTGTTACCCGGAAGCATTGTTACAAGTTCTCTGATCTTTGCAAAGATAGTAGCCTCATCTGCTACAACATCTACCATTCCTGCTTCCTTGCTCTGGAAATCTGCAGAAGAAGAATCACACTTAGAAATATTATTGCCATCAAGTGCATTTGGAGAGTTCACAAAAAGCTTTGCCTTTGTTTCTTCCATAAATGTGAAATCTGTTAAGGTAGGCATAATGGCAAGTCCACCACCGCAGCTTCCGAAGATAGCTGTAATCTGTGGTATCACACCTGAAGCAAGTGTCTGCTTCATATAAATCTCACCAAAAGCGTTCAGGGCATCCGCTGCCTCCTGTAATCTAAGTCCGGCAGAATCAATCAATCCGATAACAGGCGCACCTGTCTTCATTGCCAGATCATAGAGGTTTGCAATCTTCTTGGCATGCATTTCACCAACAGAACCGTTTAATACGGAAGCATCCTGGCTATACACATATACAAGATTGCCATCGATAACTCCGTAACCGGTTACAACACCGTCAGAAGGAGTTTCAGTCTGTTTCAAATTAAAATCTGTAGCTCTTGCTGTAACAAGGGCACCAATTTCAACGAAACTGCTTTCATCAAGTAAAGATTCAATTCTTTTACTTGCCAAACTTGAAGTAGTACTCATTTTATGACCTCCATTTTATATTAATACTTTAAAATAAGAACATTCTCTCGTAATTTCGTCCTTCAACAAAATTACGTCAGTATGAGTATAGCACATATTAATTCTCCCGCCTAGTAAAATTTGTATTTTTTTCTTGTTTTTCGGTACATTTTTCGAACGTTATAACAGCCAATAATTCATTACCTGTCTGATACTCCATTTCCAATCAATTTTCTCAATTTCTTCTGTTGTAACCAGTTTCAGATTTCTCCACTCTTCCTCCCCAACCATGTAATGCAGACTCCCTACCTGCTGTCCCTTCTCTACGGGAGCTTCCAATTGCTCTGCTTTTTCAAAACGCACTGTTATTTTTTCGTATGCGTTCAGCAATATTCCTTCCACATGCTCACTATCGGATTTTTTTATCGTAACCCCTGCATACGCTGCATCTCCAATTTTTTCTGTTTGTGCATTTTCTACAGGAATTGCCTTAAAAGCCTCCTGCGGTATCTTTACTTCTTCAAGACTATGAAAAGTATAATAATCAAGGCCAAATTCCATTAATTGCCTTGTATCGCTCCACTTATATGTCTTGTGATTCGGCCAGCCACAGGCAAGAAGTGCAACCGTATAGATGCGATCATCTCTTTTCAGTGCACCAACATAACAATATCCTGCCTTGCTCGTAAACCCTGTCTTACCTGAAAGCGCACCATCCATCATGCTTAAAAAAGCATTATGATTCGTACAGCCAAAGCTTCTCTTTCCACTCAAATCCGCAAAGGTATAAGAAGGCGTTCTTGTAATCTCCAAAAATTCTTCCTTCTTCGATGATTTTTCAATACAATAAGACATAATCCTTGCCAGATCCTCGGCAGTTGTTACATGTGTCCTTGTCTCCTTTTCTCCTTGCGCATTCGTGTATTCTGCCGTTGCATCAAGTCCATTTGGTGTAATAAACCAGGTATTTGTACAACCGATTTCCCGTGCCTTTTGATTCATCATTGCTGCAAATTCTTCTACGCTTCCACCTACATGCTCTGCAATGGCAACCGCAGAATCGTTATGAGATTCCAGCATTAAGGAATATAACAAATCCTTCAGCCGGTACTGTTCTCCTTCTCTGATATTAAGCTGCACATCAGGCATAGATGCTGCATAAGCTGAAACTGTAACCGTATCGTCCAGATCAGCCCGCTCCAAAGTAAGAATTAATGTCATAATTTTTGTAGTACTGGCCATTGGGAGCTGTTCATCTCCATTTTTAGAATAAAGTACCCTCCCCGAAGCCGCATCCATAAGAACAGCACTCTTTGCATACAGTTTTAATGGTGGAAGTTCCTGCTTCTCAACGCCCTGACTCATTACAGGAATGGCATCCTCCATGGTCAAATTTATGTTTCTACTTCCACCTGACACTCTCTCCCCAGCGGCAAAGCATATCATGAAAACAATACCACAAAATACGATTATCCTCTTCATATTCAGTTCCTCTACGAAGTCTTACTGAAATATATGCAAAAACAGCCCGGAAAATTATTCCGAGCTGTTCACATTTTCTAATGACTGTCCTATTTTTCTTCTTTCATACGCTTTTCAAGTGCTTCCACTACCGTTTCGAGAACCTTGATTCTGGCATAAAGCTTATCATTTCCTTCTACAATAATCCATGGTGCATTTGCCGTTGAAGTACGAACAAGCATCTCATCTACTGCCTTTTCATAAAGTTCCCACTTTTCCCGGTTTCTCCAGTCTTCCTCTGTTATCTTCCAGTTCTTCTCAGGTGTATCCTGTCTCTCCTTGAAACGCCTTGCCTGTTCGTCCTTATCAATATGCATCCAGAACTTCAGGACAACTGCTCCGTGATTCACAAGCTGCTGCTCCATCTGGTTCATTTCCTTATAGGCACGCTGCCATTCCTGTGTCGTACAGAAGCCCTCAATACGTTCTACCATAACTCTTCCATACCAGGTTCTGTCAAAAATGGCAATGTGTCCATCCTTTGGCATTCTGGTCCAGAAACGCCACAAATAATGATGTGCTCTTTCGATGTCATTCGGAGAGCTTGTAGGATTAACCGTATATCCTCTCGGGTCAAGTGCTCTGGTTAATCGCTTAATAGCACCTCCCTTTCCTCCGGCATCCCACCCTTCAAAGGCAAGCACGACCGGAATACGTCTTGCATAAAGCTCTCCATGTAAAAGTGATAACTTTTTCTGCAATTCTTCCAGCTTTTCCTCGTACTCCTTCTTATCCAGCTTTTTCGATAAATCGACCTTCTTTAGAACGCTGTCATTCAGGTCAGTCTTATCAAATTTACCGTCTATTTCCTTTGGTGCCGGATTCTGTTCTTTCTTATAACGTTCCTCAAAAGCAGCTACAACCGTTGACAAAATCTTTACTGTTGCGAAACGTTCATCCTCAGCTTCAACAATTGTCCATGGTGCATATTCCGTATCTGTCTTGGAAATCATCTCATCTGCCATTTCCCAGTATTCATCAAAATGCTTATTCCGGTCAAGATCCTTTTCTGATACTCTCCAGCTTGTTTCTTTTTTATCAAGAAGCTTTTTGAAACGTTTCTTTTGTTCTTTTTCCGAAATATCCAAGAAGAACTTAATTACCAAAACACCGCCATCGGTTAACTGCTTCTCAAAAATATCGATTTCATCAAAGATAGAGGAAAGTTCCTTCTTATGTGTCTTTTTCTCATAGCGGTCTACAAGAAGCTTCCGGTACCAGCTTCTGTCAAAAATTGCGATTCTTCCTTTCTCCGGGGTTTTGTTCCAGAAACGCCATAGGAATGGATGTAGTTCTTCCTCTTTCGTCTCTCCTTTAATGGAATACACCGTAAAGCCTCTTGGGTCCATCGGTTGAATCAGCTTATTAATCTGAACTCCCTTTCCTGCTGCTCCAAAGCCTTCAAAAACAATCATCACAGGAACTCCAAGCGTCCGCAGTTCCCTCTGTAGAAGGGAAAGCTTAGGTTCCAGCTCATCCATACGCTTCTTATATTCTTTCTTATCGAGTGTCTTTGACAAATCAATCTTTTCTAACATAATATCACTTTCACCTTTCTTTCAGATTTCACGCGTCTATCAATCATTCATTTTGTTAGTTTCAAGTATATCACGTTTTCATTGTCTGAAAAAGGGTTTTGCTCTATATTATTTTCAGAAATATCACAAGCATTGATATAATAATGAGTAATATAACATTATATATGGTAAACTGTTTAAAATACTCCCGTTTTCTCTTCGGATACGCTTTTCCATAAAATCGATACGAAATCAGGCTTGCCATGGAAGCAATCAATGTACCAAGTCCTCCAATATTCACACCATATAGCAATTCCTTATAATCATTCGTAAATCCTGATAGCAACATCGCTGCTGGAACATTACTGATGACCTGGCTTGCAAGTACACCCATAATCAGTTCATTTCCATTTATTATATCCAGAATCCACTGATTTATCGCATCTATCTGTTTCATGTTGCCAATAAAAATAAAGAATCCCACAAAAGTCAGAAGCAAAGAATAATCAGCTTCCGCAAAAAGCTTTCTATTCATAATCAGAACGGCAAAAACTACAACAATGCCCACAATCCAATAGGAATACAAATGAAACACATTCCCCATACAGACAAGAAACAAAAGAACATAAATCCAGAATTCCTTCTTTCCTGTTACAGACGTCTCTGGCTTTTCCTCTTCCATTTCAATATGAATGTCCTGATTCTTCAGCAGCAAAATACAAATCATAAGCAATACAAAGGATATTCCTGTAACAGGAAGCATATGCAGGATAAATTCTGTTACAGTCATCTCACCTGCGGAAAACAACAGTAAATTCTGAGGATTCCCAATTGGTGTCAGCATACTTCCAAGGTTTGCTGCCATGGTTTCTATTACAATTACAGGAATCAGTTGATCCTCACATGCAATCATGCAAAATACAGAAATCGTAAAAGGTACAAAGGTAATCAAAGCTACATCATTTGTAATCAACATACTGCAAAAAAAGCAAAGGCAAGTCAGTACTATTGTTAACCCTCTTAAACTTCTGACATTGCAACAAAGCTTTTCGCCTAAAATTCGAAATACTCCAAGGCTCTTAAATCCTCCAACCACAAGCATCAATGCCAGAAGCAGAACTAATACCCGATAATCGATATAGGAAAAATATTCCATTCCCGGTTTAACAATAAATGCAGAAAGTATAGCAAGCAGCAACGCTATGGAAAGCACTGTGTCCTTCCTTAAAAGAAAAGCAATTCTCTTTATCCTTTGTTTCATGACAAAGCATATCCTCCATTCCAGTTTTATTTTCCCATCAATTTTATCACAAAAAGCAAAAACGGCACACTGCAAATTTACAGTGTGCCATATAATCTCATTTTATTAATCCAGGAATTCTTCAGGCAATGTTACCTTGAAATCCTTCGCTAAATCTCTAAAATCGTCTGATGTAATTGTCTGTAGCTTGAAAGGTGCCATAGAACGAACCTTAACGAAAATTTCAGCAGATTTTTCAACCGTATGCATCAGTCCAAAGGTAAGGTCGAAATCTTCACCTGATACAAAAACTCCGTGATGTGCCCAGATTGCTACATCATACTTTTTCATCAATTCACTCGTAGCAACTGCAATGTCACGTCCCCCCGGAACCATCCATGGTACGACACCAACACCATCCGGGAACACAACCAGACATTCTGTAGCCATTTCCCAAAGCTCACGTGTAAATACCCTGTCATTCAAAGGAAGCACAAAGGTCATGGCAATCGTATTTGCAGGATGCGCATGATAGATTACTCTATGCTTACCACCTGTTGCAAGCATCTTCACCTCATGATTCATTAAATGGGATGGAAGCTCACTTGTTGGTCGTCCACCATTTACAAGTCCCCATACAATTCTGTAATTTTCACCCTTGTCATCTATCTCTATGATTGCAAAGGAGTCCTCCGGCTTAATAATCACATTCCTAAAATATTTTCCGCTTCCGGTAGCCATAAAATATTCTCCGGCAAGCTTTGGCACACTTGTTCCAATCGGTGTCCATTCCTTTGGTTCGAAGTTCTCTTTTACCATTTCCACCTCTTCCGGTTTCATACGGTATGTGAGATTTCCTCCGTTCCTTTCATGCCAGCCCTGCTCCCAGCCGTCATTTGCCATACGAATATATCCTTGTACAAATTCTGCATCTAATACTTTCATTTTTTGTTTGCCTCTCCTATTTCTTTAATTTCTCTTAGCAAGAACCTCTTTTTCATACTTCTCGCAGTCTTCAAACCACTTCTCACCTACCGGCACACCGTTCTTCTCACAGAAGTAATTCCATACATCACCCATTGGGTATGTCTTCATTTCCTCCTGTTGCATCATAAGCTGTGTCAGCTTGCCTTCCTCCTGGAGCTGTGCAAGCTGCTTATTTGGTAAAAGAAGCGCATATAATAATGCCTTTTGCATATTACGCATGCCGATTGTCCATGCACTGATTCTGTTAATGCTTGTGTTCTGCTGTCTCGATAACCGACCGTATTGCCAATTACTTCATCCTGCTCATCAAGAAGCACGAAATCTACTGCCCATGTATCAATTCCAACACTTACCGGAATCTTTCCAAGCTCAGCGCATTTGCGCATTCCCAGTTTGATTTCATGGAACAGTGCCTTTGTATCCCAGCAAAGTTCTCCATCCTTCTTACTCATACCATTAGGAAAACGATGCACCTCTTCCAGAATCATCTTTCCCTTTTCCATATGTGCAAGAATATGTCTTCCACTCGATGCTCCGATATCTATTCCGAGAAAATATTCTGCCATAGCAATCCCCCATATCTTTTCTATGATAGTTCTATCTTATCGAAAGAATCAGATAAAAAGAATATCCCCTCTTGTTTAAAAAAGTGTCCTTATTTGCAAAAAAGAGAGTGAAAAAAATCACTCTCTTTCATGCTCTGTATTTCTTCGGTGTCACACCATATTGTTCTTTAAATATTCTATGGAAATAGCTTAAATTATCATACCCTACCGCATTTCCCACATCTGCTACCGACATGTCTGTATTCCGTAGTAAAAATGCCGCCTGCTGTAATCGCTTCTGCTGGACAAGCTCCGTATACGTTTTACCGGTACGTTTCTTAATCATGCGGCTTAGCCAATACAAATCATAATGCAGCTTCTCCGCCAGCAAAGACAGCTCGCCATCCTTATAGTTCTCCTCAACAAAACGAAGAATCGTAAACACAATGTCTTCTTCTGTCTGCCTGCTTCCTGTTGTTACCTTATCGGTATAATTAAGAAGCTGCAGAAATAATAATCCCATTGTTATCTGATTAATACTTCTTTTATTCTGTTGGTCATTCATAATGGTCCAGATCAGATTCTCCACCAGATTCTGAATTGGCAGAATATCTGCAACCTTAAAATGCAGATAACCAATATTTTTGGAAGTTTCTCCCTGTAAACACTCAATAATAAAATTCCGAAGTGGATTCTCTTCTTCTCCAAGCATTTTCAATGATTCATCAAAGAATTCCGGCAGAATAATAAAGTTAATACCAATATCACCCTCGGAAGCCGCCTCTATTTCCTGTGTCGCATTCTGGCTTAAAAATAGCAGTTCCCCCTGCTTAAGTATCACTTCTTCATTGATCCAATGCTTTGTCTGACCGCAGCACATATAAATCACTTCAACATAATTATGTGTATGCTTTGGAAAATGGACAAATCTTGTATGCGGTCTGACAGTAATCAGCTTATACTTATCCAACAGCTTATGGCCGTCAAAAACATTTCCTGCAGACTGCGTATATATTTCTTCGTTAATCTCTTTTCTTCCGTTCAGTATTTCCTGTTCTTCCGGTATAATCCACCTTAATTGTTCTAATAAATCCTGATTCAACGCAATCTATCCTTCTATTTGAAGCATTTTAGTTAAATACGTTGTGAGCATATCAATTCCGGGTGCATTTTCACCACCACGAGGAATAATAATATCCGCATATTTCTTTGATGGCTCTACAAATTCTTCATGCATCGGCTTAACAGTCTGACTGTACTGTTCAAGAATAGACTCAATACTTCTTCCACGCTCTGACATATCACGTCTTATACGGCGCATCAGACGTTCATCTGCATCTGCATCCACAAAGATTTTGACATCCATCAGATCTCTTAATTCCCTGTTTTCCAAAACAAGGATTCCTTCCATCAGGATAACCTGCTTGGGTTCAATGGTAATTGTTTCCTTTGAGCGGTTATGGACACAATAATCGTAGACCGGCATTTCGATAGAATAACCTTTAATCAGCTTTCTTACATCCTCTGCCATTCTGTCTGATTCAAAAGAATCAGGATGATCATAATTAAGCTTACATCGTTCTTCAAACGGCATATCATCATGTGCCTTGTAATAGCTGTCATGGCTGATTACGGCAATGTTATTTCCAAAGTAATCTTTTACCTTGTTAATTATCGTCGTCTTTCCCGAAGCAGAGCCTCCGGCAACACCTAATACACATATTTTTCTGTCAAGGTTCATGCTTGCATGTGGTGTCATAACACTTCCTCCTTCATTAACGACAATCTATACTCAAATATCAGCTTTGACATGCTTCATTTTTATATGCATAAAGTTCAATGATATTCTGAACTCTTCGTTTAATAATACGCGGTTCAAAAGGCTTAATAACCATATCAGCTACCTTATATTCGAAAGCTTTCACGCTGGTTGCTTCAGAAGAATCATCTGTTACAATTACAACCGGAATCTGTTCAAGCATATCCTTTTCCTTCATATACTCCAAAACTCCAAAGCCATCCATTCCCGGCATAATAATATCCAGCAATACAACAGCCAGCTCGTCCTTTTCCTTCTCGAGAAGCTCAATAGCTTCCAAGCCTCCACCTGCCTCTACAATCTCATAATGATCACGGAATATGCCTCCAAGCATATATCTGTTCATACCCTTATCATCCACAACAAGTATCTTTCGATTTACCTTCAAGTCAAAAACCCCATTCCAAAATTACAATAGCTCTGCAACACCCTTACAGGTTTCCATCACTTCATCACATGCTTCCTTAGCCCCATCCAGACTCCCCTGTCTGAGTATTTCTACCAAAATGCTTATCTTGCTATGTACATTATCCAATCCAAGATTGCCAGCCATGCCCTTTAATCCATGCGCATAATCAAATGCATCCTTCACGTTCTGTGTCTCAATACTTTCCTGAAGTGCTTCAAAATCAGGATCTTCAAAGAATTCTATAAGGAAACTCCTGTAAGCCTCCTTATTACCCTTCATTCGTTCCAAAGCTTTGTCCACATTTACGCCATTTTCTCGTAAACGTTTCCAGATAGAGTCTTCCTCTCCCTGACTGTCCTTCCTGATAATACCTTCTAAAAGCACCTCATTTTGTGCCTCTAACATTTTTTGAGCGGTTTCAAAATCAATATCCTTATTCGACCTTGCCATAAAAGCAAATCCCCAGAAGGTTGTCAAAATAGTATATGCGATCGTCCTGCTATTTCCATTTTGAATTTCTCCCGCTTCAATTCCTTTCTTTATATAGCTTTCAATCCTTCGTAAAAAAGGATTATCATTCTGTTTTATACTCCCGCAGTACAGCATCTGCATGTGCGCAGATTCCAAATCCATCGTATATACCTTTTCCAAAGCATTTTTAGTAATACGATTCATATTCTTAACTGCATCATCTTCTTCTCTGTAATTTTCATCCATAATAAGAAGAAAGGGCTTCGCATGTAAAGCAGCTACCGCCCTTGCTAATGCATCTTTATCTTCAAATCTCACATAGATTGCAGAATTTGAGCAGCCACTTTCCTTTGCCACACGACGTATTGTCAGGCTCTCATACCCTTCCTGCTCAACAATCGCTACAGCTGCATCAAGGATCTTACGTCCTATGCTGTCATCCATTAACGTCTGATTATTTTCGATTCCCTCATTTTCATATATCATACCTTAACCCCTAACAACGTTGTTCATCTTATTCAGTAACAATGTTCTTTTGAATTATGGCACTAAATACGACTTTTGTCAATCAAACCTTAAAAATTACATATTTTTTTCACAATTTGTTTCTTTTATTTCACCAAAAGCATCATTTCATTAGAACAACGTTTCTCAGCACATTAAATATCAAGCTTTAACTGAACCTCTTCCTCTGCCTGGTGCTTAAAATCTTCTATCTGCTCGGGATTCATAGTCGGCAGATCCCCTAATGATTTTACACCAAAGGTTCGCAAAAATTCCTCCGTTGTTCCAAATAAAAGAGGTCTGCCAGGTGCATCCAGTCTTCCAAGCTCCTGAATCAAATTAAATTCCACCAATCTGTTTACTGCATGGTCACAGCTCACACCACGAATCTTTTCAACCTCAAGCCTTGTGACAGGCTGCTTATATGCTATAATTGATAGCGTTTCCAGTAAGGTATCTGATAATACATACTTTCTAGGCGCTTTAGCAACCTTTATAAGATATTCATATAACTCCGGTTTTGTACAAAGCTGATAGGAACCCTCTAATTCTACAATGGTAATACCTCTGTCTTCCTTTTTATACTTTTCATTCATTCCATCAATAATCTTTTTTATCTCTTTGCTATCCATCTCAAGTACATGAGTCAGCTTTGACATTTCCACGGAATCCCCCATCGCAAATAAAACTGCCTCAATGACTGCTTCTGCCTTCTTCTTGTCCAAGTCCATACCCTGCTTTCTGTATTCCTTTTTCCTCTTGTATAATCATTCCATCATGCCGCTGCAAAGCCCATCCTATCAGGCAGCAAGGCTTGACGTAATCATAATATCTGAAAACGCACCCTCCTGCTCTATCGAAATCATGCCCTGCTTCATCATTTCCAAAATAGCAAGGAAGGTTACAATAATCTCCATTTTACTTCCCTGCTTCTCCAACAATCCACGGAAGCTAAAGTGTTTATGATTCTTAACAAATTCCTCAATATAGCTTTGCTTCTCTTCAAGATTAATTTCATCCTTTTCGATTTTACCAAACTGGCTCCTGATTGGATCAATCTTATCTTCCTGTCTGCGCATGACTGATTTGAAGATTTCATGAAGCTTTGTAAGATTTACATCCCCCAACAGTTCATCATAATCAATCGGATACCTGTAATCTTCTACCTCCTTAGGGAGCATCGGCTTTTTATACCATGTTTTCCCGGCATCCACCTGTCTGTCCCTCAGTTCAAAGGACATATACTTATACATCTTATATTCCAATAGTTTTTGAACAAGCTCTGCTCTTGGGTCCTCCTCTTCTCCCTCTTCATTCACTTCCTTAGGAAGAAGCATACGACATTTAATATCAAGAAGTGTAGCTGCCATAACAAGGAACTCACTCATGACGTTCATATCTTCTGTTTCCATCTGTTTAATATAATCCAGATACTGCTCTGTAATAGTAACAATTGGAATATCATATATATCAATTTTATTTTTTTCAATCAAATGAAGCAAAAGGTCCAATGGACCTTCAAAAACCTCAAGCTTTACAGATATTGCCATATCTATCCTCCCCAGTATAAATACCAAATGATAACCTTATTTATTTTACTAAGATTTTCACTAAAAGGCAAGCACTCACTTCAACGTCACAACAAGAAGCTCTGCCGGATTAAAGAAGCGAAACGGCAGAGTATGGGAGCCCATTCCACGTCCAAGCAGCATGGTGCTCTTTCCCTCTCTAAATACCCCACCATCATATTTCGGAAAAAGCTTATAGGAAGGCGATATGACTCCACCAAGCAGCGGAAGACGCATAATTCCACCATGAACGTGTCCTGAGAGTACGAAATCTGCCCCCCAGTCTGCATACTCTTTAAAATATTCCGGATTATGTGCAATCAATATATTGCAAAACTGAGCATTCGCCTTTCCTATATGCTTTTCCAGATGCCCTTGTTCCATGTCTTTCTTCTTAAACCTTGCAAAATATGCTCTTTCCAGTTCCAAACCAGTCAGACAAACAGAATATTCCGGTAAAACACAGCTTTCATCAACAAGCAGCTTTACATTAGGATGTTCTATCTCTTTTACCAACCGGTCATACATATTTCCGAATTTCTCCGGATACAGCTTCAGCTTTGTTTCATGATTTCCAAGTGCATAATAAATCGGATAATACTTACTTAATGCATTGATGAGATCAACTCCTGGTCTGATTGACTCATTTACGTGAGACGTAATCAAATCACCTGCGATTACTACAAAGTCAGGTTCTGCTTCTTCCACAGCCCTAATAATCTTTTCATTATTTCTCCCATATACTTTATTATGCAGATCTGAAATCATAACAAATCTACAGCTCTTTTTCAGCTTCGGCAGCTCAAATTGTTCTTTTTTCACAACAAATCGGTTTCCATCTATAACACCTACAAGCATCAGCAACACAAACGCCACTATTGCTGCCAGTAAGATCATCTTCCATATCATGCTTCTTCCTCCATGTGATATTCTTTTGTTCCCGTAACCATTCAATACCTCCATAGTTACCTGTTATCTATTTTAAAGCAAATACCATAATATAATACGATGTAAATAATCAATATAATGTGCTTTTTCCACATCCTTGGCTGCCACTATGGCGACACTTCCAATATTTTTCCCCTGCATCTTATACTCGATGCTTCCTACTTGATCACCGGCACTTATCGGAGCTTCTATCCTTTCCTTGTATACAAAGATTTTTTCTATCTGTGAAAAGTCATTCCCCGTTACATCCAGATACCGAAATGCTCCTTCCGGTTTTACATCTACGCAAGCCTCTTTACCACCCTGAATCTGTATAGGTGCCAATTCCTCTTTATTTTCATCCACATAAAGCCTTGTCTTAGCAAAGCCATACTCCAACAGACTTCTTGCTTCCGAAAAACGCACTTTAAAATCAGGTGCCCCCATAATAACAGCAATCAGGTCGATACCATTCTTATTTGCAGTTGCACTAAGACAATACTTTGCTGTACTTGTTGACCCTGTTTTCAACCCGGTTGCCCACTGGTATTGTTTGAGCAGCTTATTCGTACTCGAAAGTGTAAAGCTCTTACTTCCCTGCTTTGTCACATGTATGATGTCTTCCATCCATATCTTTGTATACTGATAAACTTGCGGATATCTTGTTATCAATTCTCTCGACATAATTGCAACATCACGGGCAGTCGTATGATGTTCAGAGTCAGAAGACAACCCGCAGCAATCCAGAAAATGAGTATTACCCATACCAAGCTCTGCTGCTTTTTCATTCATCATTTGTACAAATGCCTCTTCGCTCCCGGCAATAAATTCTGCCATTGCCACAGAAGCATCATTACCGCTTGCAACTGCAATGCACTTAATCATGGTATCTACCGTCTGAACTTCCCCCTCCTCTAAAAACACCTGAGAGCCTCCCATTGACTTTGCATGGGCACTTGTCGACACCTCATCTTCAAGCTTGATACGTCCCTTTTCCAGTGCTTCAAAGGTTAATAAGAGAGTCATGATCTTCGTAATACTCGCCGGACTCCTGACCTCATCCGGATTTTTCTCATAAAGAACCGTTCCTGTTGATGCCTCCATTAAAATGACAGAGGGCGAGCTTAGCTGCAACACTGTCTCATCTGCCAGTGCCACTATTTTCCAAAATGGAGCAATCACGACACATAATATAAGAACAATACAAACGCTTACCCTTAACGACATCTTTTGCCAAATCATAGCATTTCCTCACAAGCCTTGCTCTTATATTATATTTATGAAATAATAGGAAGTAATATTACATTCCATGAAACGTGTATTCAGTTATTCTCAATATTTCACAAAGAAAGGGCCTCCCCATAATGCTATGCGAAAAGCCCTTCTTATAACATATCTATTTACGAAATCTATGGTAAATTTCTGTTACTGACGTCTTGTGTTCCTGCCACATATTGCTTATCTTTGTCTGAAATCCTAATGCCATTGTAAAATGGTAGCCAAAATCCAGTGCTACCATTACCATAATAAAGATAATTGTTTTAATCCCCCATGCAACCGGATAACGATCTACAAAGCTCATAATCTTATCAAATAAGAACGTTATGATAATAACTGCATAGAACCCCCATGCAATGGTGCTTTCCAAGCACACAATACCTTTATAATTATATGGTTTTTCATTATAGTCCCACCATACCTCGCCAAAAAGCTTCAGCATGAGCTTGGCCACCAAAAATTCAAACACTGTCGCAAGAAATGCTCCAACAAAATACAATACCACAAGATTATCTGCTAATGGGTGCAGAATCAAATATCCGGCAACTGCACCAAATCCGTAAATCGGGCAAAAAGGACCTGTCATAAAGCCTCTGTTTGTCAATTTCCGATTGCAGAAAGACATATAAATAGATTCTACCATCCATCCTAAAATGCTAAACAGAAAAAAACAACATATTAAATGATAAAAATCATATCCTGCAAATTCTTTCATCCACATATTTCTCTCTCCCCCCAAAAGTGGACTAAATACTTACGTAATGGAAAGAAAAACCTTGGCTATAAAGCCAAGGTTTTCTAATACATTAATTATATTTACGTTTTCTAGCTGCTTCAGATTTCTTCTTACGTTTTACGCTTGGCTTCTCGTAATGCTCTCTTTTACGGATTTCCTGCTGAATTCCGGCTTTAGCGCAACTTCTCTTGAATCTACGTAAAGCGCTATCTAAAGTT
>JALEWA010000029.1 GCA_022788085.1 Lachnospiraceae bacterium | reverse complement strand
TATGCTTACCCTGAGCTGGAGTGACGGGAATACTCTGATTCCCGTAAACAGTTGTCTGGTCGCTTCTGCTAATGAAACT
The DNA here is from genome assembly GCA_022788085.1 of Lachnospiraceae bacterium. Classification (GTDB taxonomy): domain Bacteria; phylum Bacillota; class Clostridia; order Lachnospirales; family Lachnospiraceae; genus COE1. The sequence goes on along the minus strand of JALEWA010000029.1, from coordinate 11,222 downwards.
AATGTGATAGGTCCGGTCAATACATTCGACAAAAGAACACTGGCTGGTAAAAGAAGGAAACTTGCTCAGACCAAAGCTCCTGAAGTAATGCTTACACTTCTTGATACAGCAACTGTCAATGGATTATCTGCTGATTATGTCCTGTTTGACTGCTGGTTTGCTAATCCTGCACAGATCACAGCAATTAAATCCAGAAACATGGACGTGATTGCCATGCTCAAAAAGAGCAGCCGCATCAAATACGAATACGAAGGTGAAAAACTCAGCATTAAGGAAATCTATGCCCGAAACAGGAAACGTCGTGGCAGGTCAAAATATCTGCTTTCTGTTCCTGTTATGGTAGGAAAAGAGAATCCAATCCCGGCCAAAATCGTATGTGTGAGAAATAAAGCAAACCGCAAGGACTGGCTTGCATTCTTATGCACAAATCCCAATCTTTCAGAGGAAGAAATCATCCGTATTTACGGTAAACGCTGGCAGATTGAAGTCTTTTTCAAAACCTGCAAATCTATGCTGAACCTAATTGGTGAATGCCATAGTCTTTCCTATGATGCACTGACAGCGCATACAGCAATCGTGTTCGCCAGATATATGTTACTGGCTTTGGAACAACGTCAAAACGAAGATCAGCGAACCCTTGGGGAAATATTCTTTTTTCTGGTAGACGAAATGTCAGACATTACATTTTCTCGCTCCCTTTTTATTCTGATGGATGCTATGATGGCAAGCCTTCAGGAAATTTTGAAACTGAGTGATGAGCAACTTACTGCTTTTACTGCTGATTTCGAGGCGCGCCTTCCAAAATATCTTCAGGATGCACTGCATCCACAGTCGACAGCAGCATAAATCGCTATTTTGTTAGCTGAAATATTGAATTATCAAGGAACAAAATCTATTTTAGGTATGGGAAGTCTTAGTGAATAATTAATATGATAGTTTCTTCTATATCAAACTGCTTTTTTATATTGCAGTTCAATATTCCCCTGTTAAAGCTTTCTACACTACACAAGCCTTGCTACTGATTCACCCTGCATAAGTCTGCCTTCTACTGTGTATGCCCCCACTATTGTTGATTTGGGTTTTTCAATCAGGTTTATTAATTTTTGTGCTGCCATTGTGCCAATATCTTCTGTATTCTGATGGTATGTCGTAAGCTTAGGCTCTAATTGTGATGCAATCAGGATTCCATCATATCCTGCAATCGATATATCCTGTGGGATCTTAAGTCCTCGATTTTTTATTACATTCATACCGCCTATCGCCGAAAAATCATCCGGATATAAAATGCAGCTTGGTGGTTGAGGCAAATCCAATAATTCATTGGTTATCTGTCCGGCTGTCAAAGAATCTCTATATTTTGCTTCTCTGACATATTCCTCTCTTGTTTCTATTCCATATTTTTCAAGAAAATGATAATAGGTAGAAACCCTGTTTAACGTAACCGCTGAGTCCTCACCATGAATATATGCTATCCTGCGGTGTCCCTGTTGATAAATATACTCCAGCAAGGCTCTCATACCGCCCACATTATCCGACATGATAGATATTCTTCCATTAAACACATAATCAATCGTGACAACCGGAAGTTCACTCTGCAAGAGTTCGATCACCTCGGGATCCTTATAGTCCACGATTGCTATCATGACTCCATCCATCCCCCGGTAAATGCTGTGTTCTAAATATGACATTTTATCTTTCCGCAACCTTGAGTTATTCAGGAAAGTAATATCATATCCACAGTTTTCAGCCGTAACCTTGAAATTTTCAAGTACCTGTGCAAAGTAGTCATGTGTCAATCCGCTTCCTGCATCATCTTTATATAGCACTCCCAGATTATAGCTTTTATTCGTTTTCAACGCCCTCGCTGAGAAATTTGGATGATATCCCATTTCCTTAGCAGTCCGCTTTACCATAGCCTTGGTTTCTTCCCCTATGTCGCTATGATTATTTAACGCCTTGCTAACCGTAGCTACCGACACACCACATACAGTGGCAATGTCTTTCATAGATACCATTAAGTTATGCTCCTTTCCTGTCTTAATCGATTACGTATTTTATGATATATCATTTTGCACAATTATGCAATAGTTTTTTCAAAAATTATATCCATTTTTTCAATTTTATATCATTTTCATTCACTTATTTTCGTTTTTATGCTCTATTTTTCATTATATTTTAGTATGTATCTATCCATGGAGCGAATACGAATTAGTATTATCTTTATCATTTTCTAATTTATTTCGTTTATAACTATTTTCTTTCATTTTTGCTATAAACATTGTATATTTCACTTGCTTTTATCGTACAGATTATGTATAATTCGAGCATAACAGATATACTTAAACGTTTTCTGTAGAACAAATAACTTTTTAAAATCATATGTAAAGGAGAATTGCACATGAAATTCGGTTATTTTGATGACGCAAACCGCGAATATGTCATCACAACTCCCAAAACACCATTGCCATGGATTAACTATCTTGGATGTAATGAATTCTTTTCTCTAATATCCAATACCTGTGGCGGTTATACGTTTTATAAGGATGCCAAACTGCTAAGACTGACACGTTATCGTTATAATGACGTTCCTTATGACACAAACGGCAAATATTTCTACATAAAGGACGGCGAAACCATATGGAATCCGGGCTGGCAGCCAACAAAGACAGACCTTGATTCTTACGAGTGTCGTCATGGTATCGGCTACAGCCGTTTTACCTCTTCCAAGAACAACATTCAGGCTTCTGTTCTGACCTTTGTTCCAATGAATGACAACTGTGAAATTTCTCAGGTTAAGCTGAAGAACCTTTCCGATACAACAAAAGAGATTTCTCTTTTCTCTTACGTAGAATGGTGTCTTTGGAATGCGGATGACGATTCCCGTAACTTCCAGAGGAACTTAAGCACAGGTGAAGTCGAGGTAATCGGTTCTACAATCTTCCATAAGACAGAGTACAGAGAAAGACGTAATCATTATGCTATCTATACCGTAAACACTCCTGTTGACGGTTTTGATACCATTAGAGACAGCTTCATAGGTACTTACAATGGTGCCGATAAGCCGGAAGCTGTTCTTTCCGGAGCATGTACAAATTCCATGGCAAGCGGATGGTCTCCTATTGCCGCTCATCAGATCAATGTAACACTTGCTCCAGGGGAAGAAAAATCCTTTGTATTCCTGCTTGGGTATGTTGAGAATCCACAGGATCAGAAGTTTGAAGCTCCAAATGTAATCAACAAAGCTCCTGCAAATGCCATGATTGCAAAGTATGACTCCGATGCTGCTGTAGAAAAAGCATTCACGGAATTAGGAGAATATTGGAACAAGCTGTTATCTAAATACACTGTGGACTCTTCTAATGAGAAGGTTAACCGTATGGTTAATATCTGGAATCAATACCAGTGTATGGTTACCTTTAATATGAGCCGCTCTGCTTCCTACTATGAATCAGGTATCGGCCGTGGCATGGGCTTCCGCGATTCCTGTCAGGATTTACTTGGCTTCGTTCACTTAATTCCGGACAGAGCAAGAGAAAGAATCATTGATATCGCTTCTACCCAGTTCCAGGATGGCAGCGCATATCATCAGTATCAGCCATTAACCAAAAAAGGTAACTCCGATATCGGAAGTGGCTTCAATGATGATCCATTATGGTTGATTGCCGGTACAAGTGCTTATGTCCGTGAAACAGGTGACCTTTCTATTCTGAACGAAATGGTTCCTTTTGATAACGATATGAGCGTCGCTGCACCACTTATGAATCATTTAAAGCGTTCCTTTGATTACATTGTAAATCACAAGGGACCTCACAATCTTCCATTAATCGGCCGTGCTGACTGGAATGACTGTCTTAACCTGAACTGCTTCTCTGAGCATCCGGGTGAATCCTTCCAGACCTTTGGTCCAAGTGAGGGACCTGTTGCTGAATCTGTATTTATTGCAGGTATGTTCGTAAAATACGGCGAAGAGTATGCACAGCTTGCCGAGCTTCTTGGCGATAAGGCTGAAGCAGACCGTGCAAGAGCTGAAGTTGCAGTTATGAATGATGCCATTTTAAAGGATGGATGGGATGGTGAATGGTTCGTCAGAGCATATGATGCTTACAGCAACAAGGTTGGTTCCAAAGAATGTGAAGAAGGTCAGATTTACATTGAGCCACAGGGATTCTGTGTTCTTGCAGGTGTTGGTGTTAAGGAAGGTCTTGCCCAAAAAGCACTAGACTCCGTCAAGGAACGTCTTGATACCAAATATGGTGTTATGATCTTACAACCTGCCTATACAAAATATCATCTAGAGCTTGGTGAAATCTCCTCTTATCCACCAGGATACAAGGAAAATGCAGGTATCTTCTGTCACAACAATCCTTGGATTTCCATTGCTGAAACTGTAATCGGCCGTGGAAACAGAGCCTTTGAAGTATACCAGAAGACCTGTCCTGCTTATGTAGAAGAGATTAGTGAAATTCACAGAACAGAACCATATGTTTATTCACAGATGGTCGCAGGACGTGATGCAAAATACCATGGAGAAGCAAAGAACAGCTGGTTAACAGGTACCGCTGCGTGGACATTTGTTAATATCTCACAGTATATCCTTGGTGTATATCCTACCCATTCAGGCTTAAGTATTGATCCATGTATTCCGGAAGGCTTTGGCGATTTTAAAGTAACAAGAAGCTACCGTGACGTGGTATATCACATCAATGTTAAGAATCCTAAGAACGTTCAGAAGGGTGTTGCTTCCATGACTGTGGATGGTGTTGCCGTTGAAGGCTGTGTCATCCCTTATGAAGCAGGTAAGAAAGATGTCAATGTAGAAGTTATCATGGGATAATATCTGTCAGAAACGTGTGTCGTTAGGCGCGCATGTATAAAGACTCCTCACTAAGTTTAGTAAGGAGTCTTTTCTTTTTGTATTATTTAGTTTTCACACTTCCAGAAATAAGCAGAATATGGAGGTAAGGTACTTCCTCCTCCGAAGTCATGTGTCTCTCCGGTAATCAGATCAACTGCCCTGCCACAGCCTGCATCAAAATGTGCCACATATTCATTACTGTCAGCATTAATTGCAACAAGAACACGCTCTGTATCCGTTTTCCGCTCAAAAATACAATTCTTATTATTAAGTACAACAGAACGAAATGCTCCATAATTTAACGCATTGCTGTTTTTCTTTGCTTCTGCAAGCTTACTGATCCACTCAGAAAGTTCATTCCATTCCGGTTTCTCAAAGCAGGCCCTAAGTGCCGGGTCTCCTTCTGATTTCTGTGCCTTTGCTCCCCATTCACTTCCATAGTATACACAAGGGATTCCGGGCATTCCAAAACACAATGCATAAATCAGCGGAAGATGTCTTTCATTCGAAAGAATACTTGCTACCCTTGTCACATCATGATTATCTACAAAAGAAAGTAGATGTCTGCCACGGTATAGTGTCCAATCCTCCGGTCCAAACTGACGAAGAAGGGAATGCACGATTTCAAACATATTCATTGAATTAAAGCTGCTGTATAAGCCCTTATAGCATTCATAATTTGTTGCAGAGTGAAGCATATCATCTGCCATTAATCTCTTATGATCTCCATGAAGCATCTCACCTACCAGGAAGAAATCCTGTTTCTTACTATCACAAAAGCTTCTGAGCCTCCTTGCAAATTCCGGTGACAGGCAATATGCCACATCAAGGCGAAGGCCATCAATGTCAAATTCCTTAATCCAGTATTCGACGCTTTCCAATATATGGACAACAACTTCTTCATTTCCAAGATTCAGCTTTACTAAATCATAATTTCCTTCCCAGCCTTCATACCATAATCCGTCATGATATGGTGAATCCCCCTGAAAATTAAGCATGAACCAATTTCGATAGCGTGAGCCCTCACGGTTCTTTAGCACATCCTGAAATGCCCAGAAACCACGTCCAACATGGTTAAATACACCATCCAAAATAACTCTGATATCATTCTCATGTAATGCCTGTATAACTTCCTTAAGGTCTTCATTTGTTCCGAGTCTCTTATCTACCATGCGATAATCTCTGGTATTATAGCCGTGAGTATCCGATTCAAAGAGTGGTGAAAAATAAATGGCGTTGATTCCAAGCTTCTTCATGTGTGGAATCCAATCCTTTACCTTCAACAGACGATGTTCCAATACACCATCATTTTCAAAAGGTGCTCCACAGAATCCTAACGGATAAATCTGATAAAATACACTTTCATAAGCCCACATTCCTATACTCTCCTTTACACATTTTTTCTTTGTAACGATTCCGTATTTTCATAGTTACTTCTCTATTTCTTTTTTTATCCCATATATAGTATAACCTATCTTTCTGAAAATTTATAGCATTCCCGTTAAATATTTTATGTTGTTTATACATTTATGACATTTAACAGATTTTCATTTTAGTGATAAGTTATGATTTATATACCATTTTTTATACCTTAAACTTCCTCGGAAATAACAATTTTTTTATGTCACCTTTTATATCCACAACCTGATACGGTTGATTTCATTGAGAAAACCACCATTTCCACATAGTTATCCACATAATTCATTTTGTGTCGAAAATGCACGTTTTTATCGTTATAGCCAACATAATGAGCATTTTTATACGTTTTAAAGGGTATTTTCACAAAATAAATATTCAGATTATACACATTTATAACCAATCATTCCAAAACTTTTCCACCCTTTTTGCGACTTCGTCCACTGCCACAACTTCATATTGTTTCCATTCTCTTGGAAACATTCTTCTATACTGATATTCCAAAAATCTCTCATCCAATAATGCTACAACTCCGATATCCTCTGCCGTTCTTATTACACGCCCGGCTGACTGCAATACCTTATTCATACCCGGGATTCTATATGCATAATCAAATCCATTTTCTCCCTGCTCATCAAAATATTTCTTAAGCAGCTCTCTTTCGCAGCAAACCTGTGGGATTCCTGTTCCTACAATAATTGCTCCAATCAGACTGTCCTTCTTCAAATCAATTCCTTCCGAGAAGATTCCTCCCATAACGCAAAACCCTATCAGAATCGTTTCTTCCTCTTCTATTTCAAATGCAATCTGCTCTGAAAGATTACATAACTCATTCCCCTCAAACCTGCGTAAGAATTCTTCTCTTTTTTCCTCACTCATATAATCCTCTTGCACAAGGCATTCCATAATGCTCTCATCATAGTATTCCTCCATGAAAGCATTATATACCTCCTCCAGAAAAGCATGCGATGGAAAGAAAACCATATAGTTCCCATATCTTTGGCGTACGATTTCGTATAAGTACCTTGCGATTTTTCGGAATTCCTCTGTACCACGTCTTGTATATTTACTTGTTACATCACGCGCCAGAAGGAGAGAACGTTTCTCCTCCTCAAAGGTAGACTTTGCATATACTTCATAATCCTCCTGTTCGCCTCCAAGAAGCTTCTTATAATACTGTATCGGAAGCAGCGTTGCAGAAAAGAGAATGGTACTACGCCCTTTTCTCATACATTGTTTTAAATTATTTGCAGGGTTTACGCAAAAAAGCTTCAGCATAAAATCTCCATCAGAAAGCAACTGGCTATAAGACACGTAACTTTCATCCATAATTTCATACATATTTAAGAAGTGCGCCATTTGAAAATACAGATCCAACACTTCTTCTCTGTCATCAAAGCTTTCATGCTCATCCAGGAATTCATCCATGGTACTGTATGCTCTTGTAAGTGCCATAACAAAGGGAGCAAGCAACTCCTCTTCCCTGTAATTCTCACACAGACGTTTCATTGCGAGCAGTTCCTTATTGCACTTTTCCAGTTGCTTTGCAAGCTTTTGTGACTTCTCATTTACAATTCTTTTGACCTTCAGGAAATCTTCTTTAATCAAAGAAGCACTATACATCTCTCTTCCACGTTCTAATAAATTATGTGCCTCATCAATCAGAAATACATAATCCTTCTTGCCGTTTCCCTCTGCAAAAAAACGCTTTAAATAAACCTTTGGATCAAACACATAATTATAATCGCAGATTATGGCATCTGAAAAAAGGCTCATGTCAAGACTCATTTCAAAAGGACAGACCATATGCTTTTGTGAATACTCCAATACCACCTCCCGAGAAAAATGATCTTGTACCTGCAACATATCATACATAGCCTCATTAATTCTGTCATAGTGCCCTTTTGCATATGGACATGCATCAGGATTACATTCTGCTTTCTCCAAAGGGCAGATTTTATCCCTCGCAGTAAGAATTACTGTTTTCATACGCAATCCTTTATCAGAAAGCAATCCAAAACATTGCTGTGCCACTGTTCTTGTAATGGTTTTGGCTGTGAGATAGAATATCTTCTCTGTCATTCCTTCGCCCATCGATTTTACTGCAGGAAAAACAGTTGATATCGTTTTACCGACACCGGTGGGAGCCTCTAAGAACAATTTTCTCTTGTGATATATTGTCTGGTACACATAAGTAACAAGCTCCTTTTGACCTTCCCTGTATGGAAACGGGAATGCAAGTGCCTTAATAGAATCGGTTCTGATTCTTGCCCATTCAAATTGAAAGTCAGCCCACTTCTTATATTCCAGCATAAGTTCATCAAACCAGCTTCGAAGCTCCACAAAGGTATAATCCTCATGAAAATACTTTGTTTCCTCTGTTTCCAGATTACAATAGGTCATTCTGACGCCTATGTTCTTCAAATGGCATTGATTTGCATAGATATATGCATAGCATTTTGCCTGTGCCAAGTGTACTGTTATTGGTTTCTGAATTCTCCGCAGTTCCTTATAGGTTCCTTTTATTTCGTCAATAACAACCTTCTTCTCATCATCAGGTACAGGAAGTGTCTGCTCACCATCCATCTCCTGGGACAAGGATTCTCTGGCTGCCATATGCCTCTCCCACTCAAAATCTATGATACCATCTGCCCTGCCTTCTACAATGATTTGATATTCTTCCGTATCCCAGATGAGCTTTAAGGGAACTTCTGCATGGTAATCCGATCCCATTCTTCTCTGTATTAAACGATGGATTCTACTTCCTTCCTGCATAGCAGTATCAGAGCCACCTGTTCTTCTATTGTCTATATCACCTTCACGTAAGATAAACTCTACAAGCTGTCTTACTGATACGCGTATCTCCACGTTAAATCCTCCTTAAACGTAAAAACTCCCTATGAAGGATAGTTTACTCTATCCAGCATAGGGAGTCAATTACTGCCCTCAGGCATAACCCTTTTCTAACGAACTAGCAAGCAACTGCTAATTTATCTACACAATTTTCAAAATCGTGATTATAGCCTGCATACTTTACAGTCAGTGTTGAATTGAAGTCTAATCCCATAACACCTAAGATAGACTTTGCATCAATCGTGTAATGATTGTAAAAAATGTCAATGTCAAAATCACACTTTGAAGCCTCATACACAAAATCCTTGACCTCTTCCGGTCTCATTTTAATCTTACGCTCTTTCATTGTACTACTCAACCTTTCTTCGTCATAACGACAAACACTCTTCCTAACGGAAAAGTCATGTTAAAAATTCTAACATCTTTAAATTATTATACCCAAAAATTAAGTAAAGTAAACCTCTTTTTCTTTATTTGGAAACTTTCGTTACTTTTGACGTTTCCTTGCACTTCTATGAATACAATATTATCTTTGCAATATTCATAATGTCTAATTTAGAAAATTAAAATTTGTAGATTTTTGTCATAAATAAATTATGTACAACCTATTTCTACCTCCATTTTTTATTGTTTTGTGCACGAGTGTGCATAATTTAAGTTCCTGTTTCATTAAATTCTACCATATAAGGACGGTATCTCAGTGCTACCATTTGTCTCTGCAGTTTGGGATTGACGCGTGCTTCTATTGCAATTGTCTCGCAAAACTTTGTAAATAACTCCCTGTATATCTTTTCTTCTTCCGAGAAAACGAGATTGTCTGTATCAAAATCAGTATTAGTGGCAAGATACCATTGCTTATATTTAGGATGAAGTCCAAACTCTCCTCTTTTTTCATCATATATCACAAAATTATCAGCAGGAAGCCTGTCTGCAAAATGAGGCATCAGAAATGGAAGCACATGATTCTTTGGGCCAATCTTTGCATAAAGAATACCATTCTCAAGCTCCTCAAACCGTAAGAACTCTTTGCAATAATGTAACTCATTGCCTGCATTCCTCATACACACGAAGGCTTTATGAACCATCGCATCGTGAAGTCTTGCTAAAACATTTTTGTCATGATATTTAAGGCCAATCACGATAGTATGATATACCGCATCCGCTTTCTCTTCATCTGCACTTAGTAAGGCAACGCATAAATCATAATAGGTACTTTCTCCTAATTCTTTTTTTAATGTTTTAATTACTTTGGCAGACTTAAAGTTATCTGTTTCTATCTTAATATAATGTGTAAATAATCTTGGTGTATCCGGTTCTCTTACTGCCAGATGAAGCATATCGTGACTTTCTACCTTCTCTTCCTTCTTGAATTGATATGCTTCATAAACTCCTGTCAGTATTCCATCAATACTGTCCTCGCAAATAAATACATACTCTTCCATACGGTTTATGCTCCTTCCACATGAATTGCTCCTAATGGAACTGTACTACAGGCCTGATGTTCTGTCGCCACTTCTTCAAAAAGTCTGACATTTTCCTGTCCATCATCGAATAGAGAAAGCTGTCTATAAGTTACCCCATCTTTATCAAAAGGCAGACGCTCATGTACAGAAAGCAGATTTCTTGTAATATAATCCTCCTCTAATTTTGTCTTATACATCATTCTTCCATTACAGGTAATAAAGTATAATGCCCTCTTTAATACAACTCCCAGTTTCTTTAAATCATCAAAGGTCAATATTGCGGTTCGTCTTGCCCCACAAATACGTTGTGCACTCTTCACTCCGATTCCCGGAACGCGCAACAAAGTATGATAGTCTGCCCTGTTGATTTCAACAGGAAATTGTTCTAAATGCTGCAACGCCCAATCGCATTTCGGATCTAATAAAATATTAAAATTAGGCTTCTTCTCACTTAAAAGCTCCTCTGCCTTAAAATGATAAAATCGAAGCAACCAGTCCGCCTGATACAAGCGATGCTCCCGTAAAAGAGGCGTTCCATTGGAAAGTGCGGGAAGCTCCTTATCTTCATTAATACCGATATATGCAGAATAGTATACTCTCTTAAGTGCAAAATTATCATATAACCCCTGTGTCAC